>JAJRQV010000077.1 GCA_024280035.1 Campylobacterales bacterium | reverse complement strand
TCTTTAGTAAAAAGAGGTTTTTTCCCTGCAATAACATGGTTAGGCACGGTTGATTTTAGAATCACTTGACCACCATGTTCACATTGTATAACACCGTCTTCAATTATAATATCGGTACCTGCCATAAGAATCCTTCTTTATATACATAAATATCAGTTAAGCAATTATAGTTAATTTACCTTAACGTAATATGTTGTTTAATAATTTTAAAAGTTAATCATGCAATATTGCTTTGACATAATTGTTTAAATGTAACGTTATCACACATATAGTGCCACATTGGTGTAAATAATATTACTATTTCCAAAATATTAACTATTAAAAGTTAACCTAAAGTTTACAAGCGATAAAATTACGACTATAAATAACAGAAAATAATTACTTCTGTTTAACTGTTGAAGAGCCTTAAGTTTTAGCCTGAGGCGGAAACTATCGTATTAAGGTTCTAATAGTGTCAGATAAAATTCTCAATCCTCTTACTGAAGCTTCACCTTGTGGCATTGACTACAAGTATGAAGATGCCTTTCTTGCTATTGAAGCAGAAATAGATAAATCAAACTCAATGTTAGAAGGTGTAAGTACAGATTGGAATGAAGTTCGTAAAGCCTCATTAGACTTGCTAGAAAATTCAACAAAAGATACAAAAGTTTTTTGTTGGTGGGTATATTCAACATGGAAAGCAGAAAGTGTAGCGGGTTTACAAAATGCACTTAATCTTTTTAATACCTTACTAAAGACGTATGAAGATAAACTTTTCCCAAAATCTAAAAAAGTAAAAATTTCTTCTTTAACCTGGTTAGAGGAACTTTTGAATGAAGAAATTTTGGATGAAAGAGGGAATTTAAATGCTTCGATTGATCCTGAAGCATTTATTTCTATTTTTAAAGAATTAGAGACAAATTTTTCACTAACGATAAAAGATGATGTTGCTGTTTTTAGAAAACTTCGTTCTGCTCTTGAGAGAGAATTAAAAGCACAAGAGGTTGAGGCAACACCTACTCCAACGGCGACAGCAAGTGCATCAACAGCTTCAACTGAACTGGGTGAAATTAATTCTGATGCAGATGCGGCAAAAGTCTTACGTTCATTTAAGAAGAGTGCGGGGCTTTTACATAAATATTACCGAAGTCAAGACAGTTCAGATATTCGTGCTATTCGTTTAGTTCGTCTTTTGTCTTGGTTAGAAATTGACTCTATTCCTGTTGATGAAGATGGAAAAACTACACTAAATCCACCTGCTGAGATGAGCATAGATGAAATTGATAGCTTTATTGCGGAAGAGAAGTTTGAAGAGGCACTGGAGAGCCTAGAATCACTTCTTTCTCTTTCTCCTTTTTGGTTAGAAGGTCATTTTATGGTGTTTAATCTTTTAAATCAGATGGGTCATGATGTCTGTGCCTTAGAAGTTAAAAATTCTTTAGTGGCATTTATCAAAGCAGATGAGAAAATCTTAGAACTAAGTTTTAGAGATACTAGCCCTTTTGCATCCATTAAACTCAAACAGTGGTTAAGTGAGAGTATGGGCGGTATTTCTAATTCTGATCTTGATGAAAACAGTGAAGATGATAAAGATGAACTTATTGAAAAAGCCTATGCGCTAGCAAAGAAAAAAAAGATAAAGGAGGCGATGGGATTACTACAGACTGAGTATGGTTTGGCAGTAAGCAATGAAGATAAGTTCCACTGGCGTTTGGCTAAGGCTAAACTTGCTGCAGAGTTTGGAAAAACAGATGTGGCTTTGGCATTAGTGGAAGACCTTAAACGAGATATTGACAGATATAACTTAGATGAATGGAAACCTGAGTTAGCGGCAAAGGTGTTTAGTCTGTATTTAAATACGTTTAACCGTACAACAGTTGATGTGGAACATATCAATACCGCCTATGCGCGTTTGTGCAAGATAGACATTAAACAAGCGTTAGAAATTAAATTATAAATTAATCTCACGCACTAAGGACAGAAAACTGTTTTTAGTGCGTGAGATTAGTAAAAAAAGGAAAGTAAATGAGTAAACAGTCAGAATCACCAAAAGAGAGAATTAACGTAACTTACAAGCCTGCGACAGGAGATCAATCTGCAGAGGTTGAAATCCCGTATAAACTTACTATCTTAGGAGAGTTTAATCCCGATGAAGAGGCAAAACCTGTTGAAGATAAAAAAGTAATTAGTGTTAATAAAAACAACTTTAATGATGTTTTAAAACATCAAAACCTTTCTCTTAATTTTAGTGTAGATAACAAATTAACAGATGAAGAAGGAAGTTCTTTAAATGTTAGTCTTGACTTAGAGAGCATGAAAGACTTCTCACCTGAAAGCATTGTTGAAAATGTTTCTGAAATGAAAAAACTTATGGATTTACGTCAATCTCTTATCTCTTTAAAAGGGCCTCTTGGAAATGTTCCTGCTTTTAGAAAAGCGATTGAGAGTGCAATCAGTGATGAAGCAGAACGTTAAAAATTACTGGGTGAGTTAAGCCTAGAGAAACAGAAGTAAGGGGAAAAGATGTCAACACAAACAGCAGCAGATAAGTCAAGTTCACCTTCAGGCGGACTTTTAGATAGCATTATTTCACAAACAAGCCTGTCTCAAGAAGATGAGACCTATGGGGTTGTTAAATCAGGAGTAGGTGCTTTAATTACTGAAATGCTTAAGAGTGAAAATGAAGCAGAAAAAGTAAATAAGTCTATTGTAGACAGAATGATTGCTGAAATTGATGCAAAAATTTCTGCTCAGATGGATGAAATCTTACATAATGAAAAATTTCAAGCACTTGAATCACGATGGCGTGGGCTTTATATGTTAGTAGAACGTACTGATTTTAGACAAAACATTGAGATGGAAATCATTAATGTTTCAAAAGAAGAGCTATTAGAAGACTTTGAAGAGTGTTTAGACCTTACTCAGTCAGGGCTTTATAAACATGTTTATACCTCAGGGTATGGTCAATTTGGTGGGGGTCCTGTTGGGACTATTATTGCAGATTATCAACTTTCTCCATCAAATATGGATATGAAATTTCTTTCAAAAGTTGCTTCTATTGCTGCAATGTCTCATGCACCGTTTATCTCAAGTGCGGGACCAAAATTCTTTGGTTTAGATAGTTTTGAAGGCTTACCTGATCTTAAAGATATGCAAGATGTAATGTCTTCTCCACAGTTTGCTGCATGGAGAGGTTTTAGAGAAAATGAAGATTCTCGTTATGTAGGGCTTACGCTTCCACGTTTCTTACTTCGTGCTCCGTATGATCCAGAAGATAATCCAATCTCTAAGTTTGTGTATAAAGAAGATGTATCTGCCTCTCATGAAGATTATTTATGGGGTAATACAGTGTATGCCTTTGCTTCTCGTCTTACAGATTCATTTGCAAACTTTAGATGGTGTACTAATATCATTGGACCAAATTCAGGTGGAGCAGTAACGGATCTTCCGGTTCATACCTTTGATAGTATGGGTGATATTGAGATGAAAATCCCTACAGAAGTTCTGGTTTCAGATAGACGTGAATTTGAACTGTCTGAACAAGGATTTATTCCACTAACGATGAGAAAAGGAAGTAATAACGCAGCATTTTTTGCAGCTAATTCTGCTCAAATGCCAAAAATATTTGCTAACACTCCTGAAGGAAAAGATGCCGAGCTTAATTACAAACTAGGAACGCAACTTCCTTACCTTTTTGCTATTACTCGTATGTCTCATTATATTAAAATTCTTCAACGTGAACATATTGGTTCATGGAGAGAACGTTCTGACTTAGAGCGTGAGTTAAATAAGTGGATTAAACAGTATATTGCTGATCAAGAAAACCCATCTGCTGAGATTAGAAGTGAAAGACCATTTAAATCAGCAAAGATTCTTGTTGAAGATGTTGCGGGTGAGCCAGGTTGGTACCGTGTAAAAATGTCTTTACGTCCTCACTTTAAATACATGGGTGCAAGTTTTGAACTTTCACTTGTGGGTAAATTAGATAAAGATTAGAGATGTATAAGGGAAGTATATTTGAAAGACTCACTGGAGGCTTAGATGCAGGTAAAGATGCCACTATGGAAGAGGTGCTTTACAAGTCTGTAGCTAACAATCTTTCACGTATATTTTCTACGAATGCAGGCAGTGCTCAAACGGTTCTTGATTATGGGCGTCCTGATTTAAACAATTCAAATATGAGTATGAAAGACTCTATTGAGAGTATTGAAGTAAGTTCTGAATTGTGCATTAGAAAGTATGAACCACGTCTGTACAAAACACGTGTTGCTGTCTCACGAGACCAACTTAATGTTAATCAGATGAATGTTCATATTGAAGGTTTTTTACAAATAAATGGTAAAAGCCAAAAAATACATTACCGAGCAGACCTCTTAAGTAATGGAAAAGTTAAGGTGTACAAAGATGAAAACTAAAGATTATTATATTAAAGAACTCAACTCTTTACGTGTTGAGGGTGCGCAGTTTGCTAAGACTAATCCAGGGCTTTCATCTTATCTTGCAAAAGAGGGTCAAGACCCTGATGTTGAGAGAATGCTTGAAGGTTTTGCTTTTTTAACCGGTAAACTTCGTCAAAAATTTGATGAAGAGCTTCCTGAAGTTTCTCATAACTTAGTGCAACTTCTATGGCCTAATTATATTCGTCCTGTTCCCTCATATAGTATTATTAAATTTGATGCACTTAAACATGACAATAAAAATCAGACTATCTCAAAAGGTATGCATCTTCTTTCTAAAAATTCATCTGATGGTGTTGTATGTAAGTTTCAGACCTGTTTTGAAACTAATGTTTTGCCCTTAGAGCTGAAAGGGGTTGAATATTTAACTTATGGTCAAAAATCGAGTATTGAACTGAATTTAAAAATGAGTATTTCTGGAAATTTAGCTGACATCAATTTTGAGACACTAAGACTTTTTCTTGGTGGCTCAAAGTTTATGGCGAAAGAGCTTTATCTTTATCTAAGCAGATATGTAGAAAAAATAGAAGTTATTATTAAAGACAAGGACAATAAAGAACTTGATAAGATGAGCCTTCCAAAACACTCAATTTGTGAGCTTGGATTTAACTCGAATGAAACGATTGTACCTTATGAACGTAATGTTTTTGATGGTTATGTAATGCTTCAAGAGTACTTCTGTTTTCAAGATAAACATCTTTTTATGGATGTTCATAATATGGAGCAGATTCATAGTTTTCCCGGAGATGTTTTATCGGAGTCTAAAGAGTTAAGTCTAAAGGTTCATTTTTCTAAACGTCTCTCAACAGCACAACTCCCTGCTATTGAAGATTTTTATCTTTTTTGTACTCCTGTCATTAATCTTTTTGAGAGTGACGCTGTACCTATTCGTAAAACAGAGATGGAAGATGAGTATCTTCTTACCCCTTCTGAGCTTAAAAAAGAGCAGAGTGAAGTCTTTTCAGTAGAAAATGTACGGGGGTGGATTCCAAGTAAAAATGCTTATCAAAACTATTTTCCTTTTGAGTCTTTTGGTCATATTGATGATAAGGGTGAATATTATTCAGAGCGTGTTAAACTCAGTGAAACAGCACAAAGAACAGATACCTATTTGCGTTTTGCCTCATCAGGTGGGATTTTTGATGATTTAGAACATAACTCAGCAACTGTTTCTGTCAAGATGATGTGTACCAATAAAGATATTCCTTCTACCTTAGGTTTGGGTGATATTAGTGTAAACGATCCCCTCTCTTCTTCAGATTTGAGTTTTAATAATATTACTATTCCTTCAATTTCTTATCCCCCTCCTATTGGAGGGGACTTTTTATGGAAGATGATTTCAAATATGTCTTTGAACTACCTCTCTTTAGATAATATTTTAACTCTAAAGATGATTTTGCAAACTTATGACTTTTTTGGTGCAAATGATCTTAAACAAAAAGAGAAAACAGAGGTGCTTTTAAGTGGATTAGTTTCTATAACAAATAAAAGAACACAGATGATTCAAGAAGGGCTTCCTATTCGTGGTATAGAAACAGAACTTTTTCTTGATCCTACAAAGTTTACAGGTATTGGGGAGGCATATCACCTCTGTTGTGTTCTTAATGAGTTTTTTGCCTTATATTGTAATGTGAACTCTTTTCATCGTTTAGTAGTGCATATTGAAAATCATGAAACATTCTCTTGGCCTGCAAAAATGGGCAATCAGGCTTTGGTATAAAAAAATATGTCAATAATTGAGTTAAATGAGAAAATCAAACCAGCAGTAACGAAGTATTCTCTTTCTCAAGGGGTACGTGTTGTCCTAACGCATCTGCATGATTTGTATCCCAAAGAGACGCCACAGATACTCTACGAAAGACTACGTTTTAAGTCAAACCCGAGTCTCTCTTTTGCTAAGTCTGAAATTTCAAAGATTGAATTTATTGAAACAAGTAAGGGTAAAAATGTTGAGATGACCTTGAACTTCTTAGGGCTTTTTGGGGCGGCTTCACCTCTTCCTTCTCATTATTGTGAAATGGTTTTAGACAGTGCAGATGGTGATGAAGTTTTAAAAGATTTTTTAAACCTTTTTAATCATCATCTTCAAAAAATGCTTTACCCAATCTGGGAAAGACAGCGTTATTATATTCAGTATCAGTCGGGTTTAGAAGACAAGTTCTCAAAATACATGTTAAGTATTTTAGGTTTATATTCTGAAACACAGGTCAAAAGTTCTAATCTGAATTTTCAAAAGCTTCTTCCTTATATCGGGCTTTTAAGCATGCGTCAAAAATCAGCAGGAACATTGACTTCAATTTTACGTCATTATCTTGGGCATGATGAACTTAAGATTGTTCAATGTATTGAGATGAATGAGGCTATTCCTTCGTGGCAGTTAGGCTCTCTTGGAGAAAAAAATTGTACTTTGGGGTCTGACTCTTTAATGGGAGAAAGTGTAAGAACCAAAGGCTCTAAGTTTCAAATTTTACTGGAAAATATCTCTTTTGATGGTCTATATAAATATAGTCTTCATGGGGAGAAGATGGGGGAACTTCAAGAGTTAATTAACTTAGCACTTAATGAACCACTTGAACATGAACTCTGTTTAGAGATTAAAAAAGAAGATACGGAGCCTTTTGAGCTTTCAAAACATTATCTTGGGATTAACTGCTTTGCTGGAGTGGTTGAAGAAGATGCAAAAATAATTTTAAGTAGCTAAGGAAAAGAATGAAACTAGAATTACCAAAGTTGATTGAGAAAATGGACGCCTTAACCAAGTCCGACTTAGAAAATGCCGGTTATCGATGTGTCAGTCGTGGTGGTAATGAAGTTCTAATGGAAGACTTCTTGTATGTGATGCTAGAAAACACTCAAAGTGTTTTAAATGCCGTGCTTACTCAGTACAATATTTCTCAACAAAAAATGCAAGAAGCTCTTTTACACGGGGTAAAAGTAAGTTCATCAGAGAGTGCTAGCCCTGTACTTTCTCCTTTACTTATAACCTGGTTAGAAGATGCTTATATTATCTCTCATGTTACTTTAGAAGCCTTAGATATTAGTGAGACTTCATTAATTTTATCTCTTTTTGATAATGCTTCACGATATGCTAATACAGAGTATTTTAAGCTTTTTTCTTCAGTGCCGATTAGCGAGGTTAAGTCACTTTTAGAAGGACTCAATGCTGAGGGTTTAGAGAAACTAACGAAAAGTTCTACAAACAGTATGAGTGCGGTTAATGAGTTAGAAAAATATACAACGAACCTAACTGAGAATGCACGTGAGGGAAAAATTGATCCTGTCTTATGTAGAGATGATGAGATTAAGCAAGCCATTGATATTGTTCTTCGTCGTAGAAAAAACAACCCAATTTTAGTGGGTGAAGCAGGGGTTGGAAAAACAGCTGTTGTAGAAGGTTTAGCCCTTAAAATTATTAATAAAGAAGTTCCCAATTATCTTTATGAGGCACAAATTCTTTCACTTGACCTTGGAGCACTTCAAGCGGGTGCAAGTGTTAAGGGTGAGTTTGAAAGACGTCTTCAAGCTGTTATTAAAGAGATTCAAAACAGCTCTGAGTTTATTATCTTGTTTATTGATGAAGCCCATACTTTAATCGGAGCAGGGGGAAATGAGGGTGGCTCTGACGCTGCTAATATTTTAAAACCAGCATTGGCTCGTGGAAATCTTCGAACTATTGCAGCAACAACATGGCTAGAGTACAGAAAGTATTTTGAAAAAGACCCTGCCCTTTCTCGCCGTTTCCAAAAAATTGACCTTATGGAACCGAGTGTAGATGAGGCGATTACGATTTTACGTGGAATTGCAGATAAGTATGAAGATGAACATAATGTGTATATTGAAGATGAGGCACTGGTTGCAGCAGCACAACTTTCTGCACGTTATATTACAGGGCGTCAACTTCCTGATAAGGCAATTGATGTTTTAGATACAGCATGTGCAAATGTAAAAATATCTAAGTCAAATATTCCCTATGCTTTACAAAAAATTCAAGGTGAAACTACTGTAATTGAACGTACAATAGCTTCATATCAGCGTGATGAAACCCACGGGGTTAAAGACTATTCTAAAAAAATAAAAGAGTTATAAAAAGAGAAAAAAGCTCTTGAACGTAAGGCTAAAAAAGTAGAAACTTCATGGCAGAAACAGAAAAGCCATCTTGAAAAAATTGTAAAACTTCGTAAAGAAGATAAACCAGAAGAACTTAAAAAAGAGCATCATAAGTTTAAAGCTCTTCAGGAGAGCGGAACGTATATTTTTGAAAATGTTAGTTTTGAACAGATTGCAGAAGTGATTGCTTCATGGACAGGTATTCCTTTGGGTTCAATGGTTCAAGAGCAGACAAAATTAGTATTGAGTCTGGATGAAAAACTAAAAGAGAATATTATTGGTCAAGATGAGGCACTTTCTCACCTGAGTACTTTTTTACAGATTTCAACAGCAGGTATGAAAAATGAAAATTCTCCCGCAGGCGTCTTTTTACTGGTAGGTCCTTCTGGTGTAGGTAAAACGGAAACAGCACGAAATGTTGCTGATTTGATGTTTGGTGGCGAAAAGTTTTTAACCACTATTAATATGACAGAGTTCCAAGAAAAACATACGGTTTCAAGACTTATCGGTTCTCCTCCGGGTTATGTGGGTTATGGAGAGGGGGGACAGTTAACTGACCCTGTTCGTATTAAGCCTTATTCAGTGGTACTTTTAGATGAAATTGAAAAAGCACACCCTGATATTTTGAATCTTTTTTACCAGATTTTTGATAGAGGTATTGTAAATGATGGAGAAGGGCGTGAAATTAATTTTAGAAATACTGTAATTTTTATGACCTCTAATCTTGCAACAGAAGAGATTACAGGACTGTGTGCTCAAAATGAAAACATTGAGATGCAAGAGCTTATTAATGCGATTACTCCAACACTCTCGTCTTATCTTAAACCAGCACTTTTAGGGCGTATGAATGTTGTACCTTATATGAACCTAGGCGATACGGCTTTAAAGGAAATTGTAAAACTTAAGCTTGGTAGTATCGAGAAGCAATTACATGCGAAAGAGGTTAAGTTTAAATATGATGAAGAGGTACTGGATAAAATCGTATTTTTATCTAATGCAATGGACACAGGAGCGAGAAATATTGATCTGATTATTAATACTAATATCATGCCGGTATTATCTAAAACTATTTTAGATTGTACGATAGAACAGAGTCCTTTAAAAGCGGTAAAACTCTGTCTTGATAGTGACAATAAAATCACTGTTAAAAGCACATTAGACATCAATCCACGTATGGAAAAATCAACTAAGAAAGAGGAAATTAAATGAGACTAACACTATTAACAACACTACTAGCACTACTTGCATTCAGCGGATGTGCTCCTATTCAAGACACGTACAAACCACTGTACCAAGCAACACCTGAGAAACAAGACATTCAAAAGAAGAAATAAGTATGAAATTAGTATTTGATATTGTAAAAAATGGAAAAAACATTCCTGCAAAACGTAACTTTCATTTTGAAGAAGAGGGTGGAAGTATAGGACGAACAGAAGAGAATGATTGGGTATTAACTGATCCTAACTCGTATATTTCTGGAACGCATGTGCATATTCTTTGTAAACATGGAACATATTTTATAAAAGATGAAAGTACGAATGGTACTTTTTTAAAAAATCCGTATAAAAAACTTCCTAAGGGGCATCCTGTAAAAATTAATGCTTCTGATGTTTTTATTATTGGTGACCATGAGCTTCAGGCACGTTACTCTAATAATGATTATTCACAAAATGATATTATTACCTCGTTTGAAGAGACAAGTACAAGTGAAAATGAAGATATTATTCCTAATGATGATTTTTTATTTGCCTCAGGTTCAAATGATTTTACCTCAGTAGAATCACAAGCTCCTAGTGATATGGACGTAATGGGTATTTTAGATGAGGCACCGTCTGCAAACCAAGAGAGTAATACCTTCCAAAACAACTCACCATTTACAGATATTATAGTGGAAGAAGAGAGTGCGGTTGTTGAAGAGATTAGTATCTCAGATTTTATGGAAAGTTCTGTTTCTGAGCCCGTGCGTGAAGTTGTTGTTGAAACGAAAGAAGAGCTTTTTGAAGAACATATTTCAATTCCTTCCTATACTCAGCCAGAAGTAAAACCAACCCCTTCGGTAAAAAGACCTGCTCCTGTAAGTGAAGGATTAGCGGCTTCAGTAGCTGTACTAGAATCAAAACTAGGGCTTTCTATTAATGCCTTAGAGCAAGCCGATAGAGACAAGTTAATGGCAAATATTGGTGATGTTATTAACAGTACCCTAGATGCCTTGCAAAACTCTCTTCAACTTAAAGACAAAACAAAACAAGATCTTCATCTTTCAACCTCACATCTTGATGTTGATAACAGTAACCCTGTAAAACTTGGTGCTGCGGCAGCAAAACTTTTACAAGATGAAAACAGTGGTGGAATGTTGGGCATGATGCGAATTCCTGAAGCTATTGCACGCTCATTCAGTGAAATAGATAGCCACTGCATTGCCCTTCATAGTTCAAGTAAAAACATTATGAAAATTGCAACAGCAAAATTTTCACCTAAAAATCTAGAATATAGATTTGAATCTAATGGCGCACTTCGTGGTGTACTTCCTCGACAACAACTCTTATGGAAAGCCTATACTGAGATGTTTGATAGTTTAAATGAACGTCCAGAAGAAGGTGTTGAAATGATACGTGAAGACTTTAAAAAAGAGTATGAAAATATCTCTTATAGTTTGAAGCTTCGTACCGCATAAACAAGAAATAGAGTTTAAAAGATATTGAGATTATTAAAGGATAATAAAATGATAATGAATAAGATAGTAAAACTAGCCCTAAGTGCAGTGATTTTAGTAGTAATGAGTGCTTGTGCAAGTAAACCAACCCACTTAGATTTAGTAATTAGAAGTACTAATAATATTAATCTTGATAGTGACAATATCTCGTCTCCCTTAATGCTTAACTTTTATGAGTTAGATTCTGCTGAACAGTTTTCTAAACTGGATTACTGGACGCTTTTAGATAAGGGAAAAGATAGACTTAATTCTGATCTTATTTCTCAAAACAAACATATTATTATTCCTAGTGAAGAGCAGCATTATAAAATTCTTTTTGATGAGAAGGCTAAGTTTCTTGGAATCATTGGAAACTTTAGAAATTTAGACTCTAATTCAACCTGGAGATATGTGATTAACCTTGAAGATAAAGCCCATAATTCGGTTGACCTTGAAATTGATGGTTATGAGATTAAGGAAGCTGAGTAATGCAACATAGAGTAGTATGGAAAGAGGGGCTTTTTATGCGCCCTCAGCACTTTCAGCAAAGTGATAGATATTTTACACATGAGTTGATGACACGAACGAAAGAGTTGGGTTCCAATGCTTGGGGTCTGTTTGATATGAATATTGATTCACATCATTTAGGTTCAGGAAAAATCGTACTCAACAGTGCGGCAGGAATTATGCCAGATGGTACACTCTTTAATATAAATGCAAAAACGGATGCTCTAAGCTTAGATGTTAAAATTGAAGACAGTGCAAAAGCTCTTTATTTGGCACTTCCTATTACTATGCATCATAGTGATGAAATTCATTTTCAAGACCAGAATAATAGACTTACCCGTTTAGTTGCTTAGAGCATCAGTAATGTTCCTAACACTAATGCAGGAGAGATGAGTGAAGCAGACCTTATTGGCGCACGCTACAACTTTAAGCTTTTATTAGAAGAAGAGGTGAACGAAGGTTATGTGAAAATTAAATTGGGTAATGTGGGAGATGTAAGTGCCAGCGGTGTGGTAAGTTTGGATGAGACTTATATACCAACATTTCTTCACTTACATGCTTCAAAAGATCTTCTTGCAAAAATGAATGAGTTAGTAAGTACACTCTCATACAGAGCAGAAAAACTTTCTGAAAAACTAAGTGATTCAAATGTTCAAGCAACAGAGTTAGGCGATTATTTAATGCTTCAACTCTTAAATAAAACGCAAAGTCGTCTGCATTATTACTTTACTCAAGACCGTATTCATCCTTCAGAACTTTTTTTAGAACTAAGCTCTTTAGTGGGAGAATTAGCTGTTTTTATGAAAAAAGAGAAACGTCTCTTAGAGCAGTTTGAGTATGACCATGAGCATCAAGGTGAGAGTTTTGAGAAGGTTATTGCGGAACTTAATGATATGCTCAGTATGGTGCTAGAACAAAACAGTATTGCACTTCCTGTAGAGAAACAAAAATATGGAATTTATACCTCAAAAATTGCAGAAAAATCTATGATTACTTCTTCGAGTTTTGTGTTTGCAGTTAAGGCAGATATTGAGGGCGACCAACTTAAGAAACTTCTTCTTTCTAATCTTAAAATGGGAAGTATTGAAACCATTAGAGATCTTGTGAATTATCATCTTGGCGGTTTTAAACTTAAGTCCTTAACTACGGCTCCAAGACAGATTCCATATAAGGTAAATTACCTTTACTTTAAGGTGGAACTTGAAGCAGAAGATAAAGAAAAACTTGCACGTTCAGGTGGTTTTGCTTTCCACCTTTCTGGTGAAATTCCTAATGTAGATTATACCCTTTGGGCAATTCGAAATGATTAAGATGGAGATAAGATAATGGGCGCAGTAGCTAATAAAACAATGCTTGTACCTGTTTCGCATGGAACAGACAGCTTAACAGACTTTAATCAAGAAAAAGAGTCGTATTCTAATTTTAAAAATACGACAGTATCTCGTGCTCGTGCAAAAGATACAAATCATGAAAACATTTATGAAGGGACGGAAAATCCTTTTCTTTCACTTTCTTCAGATATTTTTAAACAGATAGATAGTCTGCAAAACTCTTATGATATTGGGAGTCTTGAAGAGGTTAGAAATACTTTAATAGAATACATTACTTATTTTACGAATGCGAGTGGTAAAAAAGGTGTTGAAAATTCTCAGGTGATGTTGGCACGTTATATCTTATGTACCTTCTCAGATGAGATTATTGGTACAACATATTGGGGTAAAGATAATGATTGGGCAAATTCTAGTCTATTAGGGCATTTTTATAATGAGACCTATGGTGGTGATAAGTTTTTTCAAATCCTAGAGCAACTGCTTCGTGCACCAGCTAAATATTTAGATTTATTAGAGTTAATGTACATCTGCCTCTCTCTTGGTTTTGAAGGAAAGTATAGAATTCAAAATAGAGGTAAGATGGAGTTAGATTCTATTCGTGAGAGTCTTTATCGACAGATGAAAATGATGCAGATGCGTGAGACCCAAACCTTTTATGGAGCGCAAAAATCATCATCAGAAAGAAATCATCTTATTTACAAAACATCATATCAGATTTTAGCCATTAGTATTGTGTTAATGCTCTCTCTTGTGTATGGAGTGTTAACCTTTTCTCTTGTTAATAAAGAAGATAAGGCATTAGCCCTTTTTCAGAAAAAATATAACTCGTATGTAACTGAAACACGCGCTTCACCAACCTCAATGCAGGCACAAGAAGAGACATTTAAACCCTCAATGACAGGACCAACAAATGAAGTGCCTGAGTCGGTTATTATAAAGGATATTAATGAGTAAGCTTAAAGATACTTCACTGTTTAAAAACCCATTCTTTTGGATTATAATAATTGCTTTAGTCTTGGCACTTTTAATTATTTTTGTTTCACCTTATCTTTTTGAATCGTTTAAAGGCTTGACTTTAAGATTATTAGTGGGTTTAAGTATTTTCTTTGGAACAGTACTTATGGTTCTTGTATATACACTCTTTGTTAAAGATGAAATTAAACAAAAGATTCGTGATAAAAAAGAGCAATTTAAAAAAAGAAAAGAGTACTCGGGTGTAATAGGTGAAAAAATTCAAGACCTTAAAACACGTTTTAATGAAGCAATGCGTATTGTTAAAAACTCAAGTATTTATAAAAATAAACAGATTGCAGGTTATGAGCTTCCTTGGTACTTAATGGTAGGTGGTGAGAAAGAGGGTAAGACCTCAATGCTAGAAAATTCAGGCTTAGATTTTCCACTTAATATTAATTATGATAACCGTAGTGTTACGGAAGCAGGTTCAACAAAATCATTTCAATGGTATTTTGCTGAACATGCTATTTTTATTGATATGCCGGGTAATTACATCTCAAACCAGCGTTCTGATGAAGATCTTGCGTTATGGGAATCTTTCTTAAGACTTTTTGGTAGAAAACGTTGGAAACGCCCTATTAATGGAATTGTCCTTACCATTAGTGTTGATACCTTGATGGAAAAGAATGAGAAAGAGTTAGAACAATATGCCAAAGACTTACGTGATAGGTTTGATGAGATTTCTCATGCATTTATGTCTAATATTCCTATCTATCTTTTAGTCAGTAAAACAGACAAAATTACAGGCTTTAAAGAGTATTTTACAGGTATTAGTGAAGAAGAAAAAGATTAGGTTCTTGGTGTTACCTTTGATGATCAAACGGAGAGTATTGATACCTCTGTGATTCAACCTGAATTAGAAGCCTTACTTCAGCGTCTTAATAGCGCGGTTCTTGATAAGGTGAATAAAGAGTGGGATATCGATGCACGCTCTAAAATTCTACTCTTTTGTAATGAGTTTTCAGAACTTTTTGAAAAACTTAATATGTTTGTTGATATTGGGTTTGCCCAGACACGTTACCGTAAACCCTTAATGCTTCGTGGTATCTATTTTACCTCTGTTCCTCATGGAAATACACTTCCTGTTGCTCAAGAATTTGAAGAGAGCACCTTAGCGTCAATGGAACCTCAAAAAGGGATGTTTATTCAAAAGCTCCTGTCAGATATTATCTTCCCTGAGGCTGACATTATTAAGATGGATACGAGTTATAAAAAGAACCAAAGAGTTAAACATATTGGTGCATTAGCAGCGTCAGTTATTATTGTAGCTGCAACAACAATTTATTGGATTCAAGACTTTAATTCACGCCTAGACTCTTTAGATAAGTCTGAAAAAGCGATGCTAGAGTATGATGATACACGTAAGCAAATTTCAGCTAAAACAGACTTTGAAAAGATTTTAATCTCTTTAAATCAGATTAAAGAGATTAAAAATAATAATGAAGAGGATATGGAAAATAATATCTGGCAGATAGCTTATTTTAAAGCTGCTGACAGAAACAAGGTTCTGGAAGAGCACTATAAAGAGGCATTAGAAGATATTCTACTTCCTCGAATTGCTGAATTTATTGAGGGGCAAATTGCAGCCAGTATTGGTGATTATGATTTAACATGGGAGAGTACAAAAGCGTATTCTATGTTAAGTAATGAAGAACGTCGCGATAAGGACTTCTTAAAGGCATGGTTAGCAACAGCATGGTCACATCTGTATCCAAATATGAATGCCACTCAAAATGATCTGAATATGCACTTTAATAATCTTTTAGAGTATGGATTTATACCATATCAGTTAAGTGAAAAGACCCTTGCTCTTGCCCGTAAACAGCTCTTAGAATTTGGACATGAAGCGCTTGTATATAAGGAGTTAAAAGATGAGGCCAAAGAGAATAACTTAAGAGACTTCCGTTTTTCTGAAGCCCTTGGTTCATACGCTTCAGCCTTTGAAGGAAGTGATTATTTAGTGCCTGGTTTTTATACCAAAAAAGGTTTTGAAGACGTTATTATTGCTGATAGTAAGGGGCTGATTAAAAAGCTTGTGGCAAATAACTGGGTTGTTGGTTATTCTACAGACTTAAGTGATACAGAACTTAATGAGATGTATGCAAAGGTTCAAAATTACTATTTTATTGATTATAAAAAACATTGGGTAGCTGCACTAAGTTCGCTAAAAGTACCTAATTATAAATCAATTTCAGAGATTAATAACCAACTTACGGTTTTAACATCAGGAACGTCTCCTATTGTGGGTGTACTTCAAGCACTTAAAGAAAACACGATGATTTACACACCTGCTGAAAAACTACAGATGAAAGCAGAAAGTACACTTAAAGGTGGTCAAGCAGCTTCTATCGCTTCTCAAAATGCTATTGAAAAAGCAAAGAAAATCACCAGTAACACGAGTGTTAAAAATATTAGAGAGTATTTTACAACATATAATCGTTTGTTAGATAAAGACAACAAACCTGCACCAAAGCTTGCCACAGCAATGCTAAAACTGAACAATGTGTATCAGGAAATGACGGCAATTTATGGTTCAGTAACGCCTGAAAAAGATGCCTATAGTATTGTTATTGATAGAATTTCTGGTCGTCATGAGCCTATTATTATGCAGATTTCGGCACTTCCTAGACCTGTTGATAAGTGGTTTAAAAAAGCACTTAAAAATGACTGGGCATATTTACTGTCTAGAACAAAAAAGTATATTAATCAGCAGTATAAACAAGAGGTTCTTGGTTATTATAATGACAAGATTAAAGGTCGATATCCATTAGTTAAAAACAGTAGGAAAAATGATATAAGAATTCAAGATTTTGAGGAATTTTTTAAGAAAAATGGTGTAGTTGATACGTTTTATCAAAACTATGTGGCAACCTTTGTAAAACTAGACGCACGACGAGGGACGTATAAGTATAGAACTATTGATGGTAGTAATATGTACATTAATAAAAGTTTTATGAACGCAATGTTAACTGTTCAAGAGATTAGAAAAACCTTTTTTACAGATAAGGGTGATTTCTTAGGTACAAGTTTTTATCTTAAACCATACTCCTTAGGACGTAAATTGGCACGTATGGAATATCATTATGATGAAAATTATATTGCTTATGAGCATGGGCCAATTAAATCAAGAAAGGTTGTTTGGCCTGCTGAAAGTCTAAATAATGTAGCAAAGTTCTCAATGTTTAATCTTCAAAAAGATAGAGTAGTTGAAGATTCTGAAGAGGGTGAATGGGCATTTTTTAAGTTAGTGGATAAGTTTATTATTAAAGGGCATAAAATTAGACGGGGTACGGACTCTGTTATTATCGAGTATAAAAAACAGAGATATGATGGTTCATTCACGTTAACAGGTATGGCAGCGAAGGTCTTTACTAAAGACAACCCACTTAAAAAGTTTAAATTAAATGGTAATCTTTAATGCAGTGCATTAGTCACTCTTTTACTCATCCAGGGCATATTAGGATGAATAATGAAGATGCCTACTTCACTAATGATGCCTCAGGTTTATGGATTGTATGTGATGGTATGGGTGGGCATCAAGAGGGAAACTTTGCAAGCCATTTAGTGACAGATATATTTGAACAAGTAGAGTTAAAAGGGAGTTTTGATCAAAAAATAGAAGCCATTACCTCGCAGTTTTATAATATCCATCGTATCTTGCAAAAGAAGGTACATAAGCTTGGAAATGATGCTGTAATTGGAACAACCTTAGTGCTTTTACTTATTGAGGGTGAACAAGCAGCAAGTATTCATTCAGGAGACAGTCGTTGTTATGTAGTTAGAAACAACACGCTCTCAATGGTAACAAAAGATCATGCCCGTAGTATCCCTAGTGAACATGGGGAGAGAAAAGCATTAACACGTGCCTTATGCGCACCCGGTGAACTCTCTTTAGAAGTTAAAAAGTTTCAAACCCAACAAAATGACACATTTTTATTATGTAGTGATGGTTTTTATGACAATCTCTCTCATAATGTGATTAAAGAGGGTATGCAGATAAGTAGTTTAGAAGAGGGAATGAATTTAATGAGCTCAAAGGTTCTTGCAGGTGAAGCAGACGATAACTTAATCGCAACCCTAGTAGGTGTTAGATAAAAGATGAAAGTACCTGAAGTATCTAAAAATAACTCTTTTAAAGAAAAGTACCATGCTGTTTTAAATGGAAGTTTAATGCTTAATAAACGCTATACCTTAGGTAAAAAGATAGGTGAAGGTGGTTTAAGTGAAGTGTATGCGGTAACAGATATTTACTCACAATATTTTGAAGATACACGAGACCTTGTTATAAAAATGCCCTCAGCCGAAATTGCTGATAAAAAAGATGTGGCAGCCTTTGTGTATTCAGAATACTCTCTTTTAATGAGTTTACACCATGAAAATATTGTCAAAGTAGTTGATTTTGGGATTGATGAAGATTCAAATATACCTTATCTTGTCATGCAAAAACTAGAAGGTGACCTTTTAGTTAATATTGGTCTGCATAAAATTGATGCTAATATGAAAAGAAATCTTGCTATATCTTTATACAAAGCGATGCTACATATGCATAATAAAGGCATTGTTCATGCTGATATTAATCCAACAAATATTATGATGGGTAAAGATGGAAATGCACAACTCTTTGACTTTGGTATTTCACAAAGTATTGGAACAAAAAAACGTTTTAATTTAGCCTATAAAAAGATTAACGCGTATAACCCTATTTACACAGCACCAGAGGTTTTTGAAGGTAAACCCCCTTCTCGTAAAACTGATCTATTTTCATTAGCATGTGTTTTATATGAACTGTATACGGGTGTTCTTCCTTTTGAAAAATCTTCGCGAGAATTGTCAGAAAATCCCTTAAGTGCGAAACAGCTTAAGAAAATACCTTTTCTACAGAGGTCTTGGTTTAAAAAAATGCTCAGTTATGATCCACATCTAAGACCAGAAAAGATACCCTCATGTATACGTTTAAAATCATATCTTGATAATTGTCTGTAAAAAATATTTTTTATAGACAGAATAGGAGTGAGTAATTATGAAACATAAGGTGACATAAACATTACAAAATAACTAATTATAACAATTTATGTTTGCTTTTAGCTGTTTGTTATCTTTAGTTAAGTATAATTGAACTTAAATAAACAAAGGAAAACTAAATGGATAATCCAGTATACATGTCAATCGAAGGTAGCACTCAAGGGAACATCACTGAAGGTGCGACAACTCCTGAGTCAGTAGGTAATATTTACCAAAATGGTCATGAAGATGAAGCAATCGTAAAAGCTTTTACTCATAACATTAACATTCCACGTAATACTACAACAGGTCAACCAACGGGGCAAAGAACACATAACCCACTTATTGTGACTAAACTTATTGATAAGAGTTCACCTCTTCTTTATAATGCACTAACTAAGGGTGAAACACTTAAAAAGGTTGAACTTAAGTGGTACAGAACTTCTTATGCAGGTAAACCTGAACATTATTACAGCATGATTCTTGAAGATGCAGTAATTACTAATATGGATGCGTCTATGGAATCTCAAGAAAATACATCTGCTGGTCAAGTTATGCCTCTTGAAGTGGTATCTTTTTCTTACAGAAAAATTTCTTGGAGACATGAAACTGCTAGTACATCTGGTGAAGATGACTGGAGAGTAGGCGTAGGCGCGTAAGCCCTTCCCTCTTTCTTCGGGGAAACCCGAGCATTAAGTTTTAGTGTAAAAAGTACACCCTTCAATTAATCCTCCTCTCTTACTTGAAGTCCCATAAGGTACTTTTTCCACTAAAGTTTATTAAGGGTTTCTCGAGATTCTCTTAAGTATCTTCTAAAGGTAAAAAATGTCACAATTAAGCTCTCTTTTAAATAACGAAATACACCAACGCATCTCTGCTTTGTTAAAACTGCCCGAATACAATCAGGTCGAATCATTTATTCCTGGACGTGATTCTTATAGTGTGTATTTACTCGAAGGGGAGAGTGAAGTTCTCCAAGGCTACAGCTATAACTTGAGTTTTGTAAGTGATGAAGTTATTAATGTTGAAGATATTGTTGATACGGAAGCTGAACTCTCTTTAAGAGATGAGAATAGCCCTCTTAATTCTAAGAAAATATTTGGAAAAATCATTGAAGCAAAAGAAAATGGAAGTGTTGCAAGAAAAAAACTTTATGAGATAAAAATTGTTTCACCTCTGCATTATCTCTCTTTAAACCAAAGGTATGAAGTTTATCAAGAGATGAGTGTTCCTGATATTATCTCTTCTGTCATAGCAAAATATTCAGTTTTATTAAACATTCAACTAGATGTAAAAATTGATCTACAAAGTGTTCCTAAGCGTCATACCTGTACACAATACCAACAGAGTGATTTTGATTTTATTAAAATGCTATGTGAAGAAGATGGGTATGTTCTTCTTATTGATTCCGCCACCAATGATCCTTATACCATCACCTTATGTGAACTTAATGAACATGCTGTGCGTAGTGCATACAGTATGGAGTGTAGTTATAACCGTGTTAAGCGTTTTACAACATCAGCACAAGTACAAGACTATTATGAAAATAAGAAACCTTCTTTAGACTTTAGTGTCCAAACAGGGCAGGTAATGAACGCTCACAGTTTTGCAGACAATGAAAGTACAACACAGTTACGCTCAGATATTAAAAAACAGACCTTACGTGATAGACTTGATAAGTTAGACGAGTCACTATTTAAAGATCTTTCTCGGTATGCTAAGATTGATGCAGAAGAAGGGTTTTCTCAAGGTATTAGAGTTGTTGGGAAGTCAGAAGAGTTAGGCATTAGTGATGGTGTGTATTTTAATATTGAAGATGTCAAAGCACATAAAAAGACCCAAGTTATTATGTTAAAAGTAAGTTATAAGGCGACATTCCCTAATGCTCTAGATGAGTATGCTCAGGTAACAGGAGATGAAAAACCTGCACAATACAGTGTAGATTTTATTGCCATAGACTCAGATGTAATTTATAGACCTGAAGCCCTTACCCCTAAGCCTAGAATCCACAGTATTCAAACCGCAATTGTTTCTAATGGAAATAAAGAAACAAATAAATATGCCAATGAAATTGATGTGAATGAGTTTGGTGACATTAGAGTAATTTTTCACTTTGATGAGAACCGACCGACTTCGTGTTATGTTCCTTTATCAAATATGTACAGTGGAGACGGTTATGGTGCTCAGTTTCTACCGCGTGTAAATTCAGAAGTAATCGTAAGCTTTATTAATGGTGATATCGACAGACCTATCATTACAGGTTCCTTGCATAATGGAGAAAATCACCACCCCTACAATCTGCCAAAAGAAAAAACAAAGAGTTTTATAAAAACACAAACCACCCCGCAATATGAAGATAAAGAGGGTTATAATGAACTCTTGTTCGAAGACAAACAAGGTGAAGAACTTCTAAGTCTAAGAGCGCAAAATGATTACACTTTAAATGTCTTACATGATAGCCATACGCATATTGAAAATGATAAAAAAACGATTATAGATAATGACGCTGAACTTACCGTGCAAAACAATTTTACGTAAACCATTGGTAATGATAAAAAAGTAAACATCCTAGGAAACAGCGTAACAACCGTCGAAAAAGAACAACTGCTTACGGTTAAAGAGGACCAAGAAGTTCATGTTTTACAAGATGCCAACATCATCATTAAGCAAAACAAAAAGACCATTGTAGAACAAGACCTTATTGAACGCATTAAGGGGAGTGCTACAAGTTACATAGAAAAAGATAAAAAAGAGAAATACCTCACAAATCTTTTTGTACAAGTCGGAGCAGAGTTAGGAATAGAAGTCACCAACGCCTACCACTTAAACGCAAAAACAATTAAACAAGAAGCTAAAACCATCGAGCTAGAAGCCACCGATGGCATAAGCCTAAAATGTGGTGGAAACGTCTTAACCGTAGATGCTAGTGGAATTCACCTAAAAGCCGCTATAGTTGACACCAACTCAGGAAATGGCGGTGTTACATCAGGTGCCGTAGCCATTGCAAAAATTGAGAAACCTCTTTATAACAAACTTAGAGTCACCAAAGTAACAGCAACCATCACAAAACAAAAAGACTTAAGTGAAGTCCTAACCTACACCGCAGAAGTAGAAAAATACGAAAATGGTTCATGGGCTAAAACAACAGAACTAAGCCCAACCCAAGAAGCACAAC
>JAJRQV010000076.1 GCA_024280035.1 Campylobacterales bacterium | reverse complement strand
TTATCACCTTTTTTAAGACGACCATTAAAGATACGAGAGATACCAATTTTACCTACATAGTTATCATAATCAAGTGTAAATACTTGGGCTTGAGCTGGGTTTTCTGCACTTCCTTCTGGTTCTGGAACATCATTAATGATAGTTTCGAAGATACATTGGAAATCTCCACCTTCAGTTGCCATATCCATCTTAGCGATACCATCTCTAGCAGCAGCATAGATAATTGGGAAATCTTGTTGGTCATCGGTTGCGTCCATTTGAGCAAAGAGGTCAAACATCTCATCAACAACACGGTCTGGATCAGCAGAATCTTTATCAATCTTATTAATAACAACAATTGGTTTTTTACCTAGTGCTAACATCTTTTTAACAACAAACTTTGTTTATGGCATAACACCTTCATAAGCATCAACAAGTACTAAAACACCATCTACCATCTTAAGTACACGTTCCACTTCTCCACCAAAATCGGCATGTCCCGGAGTGTCAATAATATTAATCTTGTAATCTTTATAACGAATAGCCGTATTCTTAGAAAGAATGGTAATTCCACGCTCTTTTTCAAGGTCGTTTAAGTCCATTGCTCTTTCTTCGTGTGCTTCGTGATCACCGTAGGTTCCTGATTGTTCTAAAAGACCATCAACTAAAGTAGTTTTACCATGATCAACGTGCGCGATAACGGCGATATTTCTGATTTTTTGCATTTAAGCTCCAGAGTTTGCTTCTCTTATTTTGACGTCTAGTTTGTAACGCTTAGTTGTAAGAGGTGCTAAATTTTTCGCAATTTTATCTAAATTTAACTTTAGATTAACTCAAAAAAATATAATAATGTGTATAATTGGAGATTAAGGGGTTTATATGCGATATTTATTACTACTACTTTTACTGACTTCTTGGGGGTTTGCTGCTAAGGTAAATGAAAAACTTTTTTCTGAAAATAACGCTTCTAAAGAGATTCAACGTATTCGTCTTGAGATTGCTGACAATGTAAGTATCGACCCTGAAATACAAAATAAAATCAGCATACAAAAACTTTTTCTTTCAAAAATTGAAACCCTAGCCACAAGCTCTCCTAAAAAAGAGATTCTCTCTTATAAAACATCAGACAAAACTACCCTTACACAAAAAGAGTTTTTAGAGTATTTTGATAGTGTAGCCCTTAATTTAAATAAACTATCCAAGTATAAATATAATGTGGCAGTGATTCATGAGCGACTGTCTTCTATTAAAGAGCATTTAAAAGATCTTGCTCCTAATGAGAAGGGCTTAATCTTACAAGCGCAACTAGAGTATGCTTATTATAAGTGGAAAAATATCTACAATGAGCGAAATATAAAGCGTTATACGAAGTATTTAAATATGGAAAAGCTTCCTTTTATAGAGGCCTTTAAAAAAACAAAGATTGATATAAAAGCCTTAGAAAAGGCGTCAATAAAGCAGAATAAGATCTTACAAAAACTGTATCAAAACAAGGTTTACCTAGAGTTGCAACTTGAAAAAGAGACAATTTTACTGGTGAGTAAGAAAAAAGATGAAGAGCTTAATGGTGATATTAATGGAACAAAACTTTTAACTCAGCTTGATGATAAAGAGAAAAACTGGAAATATAAATTTGTTAGTGAAGAGTTATCTAAGGTTAATAAGGAAATTTCTAAACAGATTAAAAAGAAGAATAATATACTTGTTTTAAGTCAAATTAAGAACTTGCAAGACCAAGATTTAGAAAACTATATTATTGTACGTGGAATTATGGAAAATTTTTCAAATGATCTTTTGCCTAAAGATAAGGCGATGTTTCTATTAGAGCAAAAAATGCTTGAGTGGATAAAGTACGAGTATATTGGTGATTTTACTGCAATTTGGTATGACTTTAATGCCTGGGTTAGCAAAGGATCTGAAAAGTTCTTAAAGGTTATTGACACCCCTCTTTTTTATAAAAATGATCAACCCGTAGTATTGTATGATTTTTTAAAGATGTTTCTGACTATATTTCTTGGTTTTATGCTTGCGAAATTTTATAAGCACCGGGTGAATGCAGCTCAAAAACGCATCGGTTTTATTCAGAAACAGTCTTTTAAGGTGGTTGGTAATATCGGTTATTATCTTATTGTTATTGCTACCTTTGCTATCTCATTAAGTAATATTGGTTTAGATCTCTCCTCCTTATCCTTAGTCGCAGGGGCACTTTCTGTGGGTATCGGTTTTGGTTTACAAGAGGTTGTGGGTAACTTTGTCTCTGGAATTATTTTAATGGTAGAGCGTTCTGTAAAAATTGGAGACTTTGTTTCTATTGGAAATGAGGTTGAGGGAAATATTATTGATATTCGTATGCGTTCAGTCACTGTTAAAACATCTGCAAACATTGATGTTGTTGTGCCTAACTCCTCTTTGGTTCAAGAGAGTTTTACTAACTACACTTTAGAAGAACCTATACGACGCTTAAGCATTCCTTTTACGGTTGCGTATGGTATAAGTTATGAAGAGGTTAATGAGGCAATTATTGGTGCCTTAAAAAAGAGTGACTTAAACTACTTACGCAATAATGCTGAGTTTGAAAATGAAGTGATAATGACGGGTATGGATGAGCGAGGTGTTAATTATACACTTTTTGTTTTTGTTAAAACTTACCAAACCAGTGCACGTTCAGGTTATTTTCGTCTTATATACAAAACACTTAATGATCATAAATTTCCTATTCCTGCTCCACGTTTAGACGTTAATATGAATAAGGAAAACTAAGTAATATTTATATTGCCACCTTTTTCACACTTTATCTTTTTATACTCTTTGTTAAGGACAGCCCTTAAGCCCCTAATTATTTATTGGGATTTGCGAGTTGCCCTTTTATTTAAAGTAAAAAATAAAAGGAATTACCATGGTCGTATTTATTAGTGAAGCTGAGATCAAACAAGCCTTTGAAAGAGGGCTTATCACATCAAAAGAGGCACGTGAAATGCTTTTAGTTTACCTTCGAAAAGAGAACTTCACTCCTATTATTAACAAAACTCTTACTCTTCACCAAGTAGCTTAGTCCTATAAAAGAGAATTTGCAAAAATTCTCTTTTATACACATAAGCTCCACTTTCTTACACTATAATTACATTATAATTTTAAAATACTAAGGAAATTAATGAAAATATTTTTAACACTTATGGCATTAGTGTTCACTTTATTAGCGGTTGATGCTGAATCTGCAGCTATGGAACTTGATTATAATGATAATTATAAAACAGCTCTAGCTAAGGCAAAAAAAGAGAATAAAGCACTGATGCTTGTTGTTGTTCAAGACCCTTGCCCTTATTGTGGTAAGTTAGTTGAAAACACTTTATCTGATCCTGAGGTTGAAAAAGCTTTGGAAGATTATATCGGTCTAATTCTTGATAAAAAGGCTGAAATGCCTTCACAGTTTCATACCTCAATGGTACCAATGACATTTTTTATTAATCCTAAAACAGAAAAAGCGGTTTGGGAATCTTTAGGATATGCAAAAAACCACGTTTTTTAGATGATATTGAAACTGCAAACTTGGAAATGAAAAAGTAAAGTCTCTTTTTTAGAGTGAGAAGGGTGACTCTTCGTACTTAGGTGTTTTTGTACAAAGACTTAAGGGTGAAGAGAGATACTCATATGAGCCGAAGCCAATTCTCACACCCTCTTCTTCAAAAGAGATATTAATCCCCTCTTCCATATTAATTGCTTTTAAAGCAGCATCCGAGACTAACTTAGCATCTGTAGTTTCACTGCATTCAAAGTTTAGATTTACCCAGTCAAAGGCTCTGTTCTTATCTTGAACTGTTAGAGCGATTTTAAAGCTGGTAGGAGAGACAATATCAAAAGAGACGAGTTCTCCCCCTCTAGCATAGTCAAAACGCTCCATAAAGGCATTTAAATCAGTTTTACTGAGATTTTTCATAGATATGTTCCTTAAGAAGTAAGTGTTTGTGTTATACCTGCTATTTTAGCTGATTTGGAAATGGGGTGAAAGAGTGATGAGGGAAAGAGGAAAGAAACTCTTGCCCTTACTCTTCCCCATTAGCGAAGCGACCCATCACCTCATTCCCCTTTCACCAAAAAGGCAAAGCCTTTTCTACTGACAACCCACACATTCCATAGAACGGTCTTCTACATCACCACTTGCTTCGGGAGATTGACTTCTTAGATAGTAGGTTGATTTAAGACCTAATTTCCATGCAAGCATATAGATCTCATTGAGGTACTTACCTGATGCCTTATCTAAAGAGATAAAGATATTAAGGCTTTGCCCTTGGTCAATCCATTTTTGACGAACGGCTGCAGCCTTAATTAAAATGGTCTGATTTAAATCATACGCTGGTGTGTAATAAGCCCAAGTCTCAGGTGAGAGCTTAGGAACAACCACAGGAATAAGCCCTGAAAGATTTTCTTCAAACCATTTACGTTTGTACACAGGCTCAATTGCCTGTGTTGTTCCTGTTAGGATTGAGATAGAACTGGTTGGTGCAATTGCCATTAGATAACCATTACGCATACCATCTGTTTTAACTTTCTCACGTAACTCATCCCAATCGTAGTTAGAAGCAAAGAGGCCACCGCGGTCAACTAAGTTAATAACTTCTGCGTTAGCATGGTCCATAGGCATAATACCTCTGCTCCACTTAGAACCTTGGAATTCAGGGTAAGAACCCTTCTCTTTAGCAATGTTAGAAGAGGAGCGAATCGCGTTATAAGAGACAGCTTCCATTACTTCATCTATTTTGTCAAAGTGCTCTTGTGTTCCCCATGTTATACCTTTTTCGGCTAACATCTGGGCCTCACCCATAACACCCAAACCAACTGAACGAGATTTTAAGTTAGTTAGTTTAACCTTCTCTACAGGATAGAAGTTTAAGTCAATAACATTATCAAGCGCGCGCATAGCAATAGGTACGATACGTTCGATATCTTCTTTTGTATTTACTCGAGAGAGATTTACTGAAGCAAGATTACAAACAGCGGTATCCCCATTAACTTTTTCTTTTTCTACAATAAAGATCTGTTTTCCATCAATAGAGTCAAGTGCGGTAACTTTGTTAGCTGGTTTTGAAACACCTGAATCTACTTTAACAACTTCATCTTCGTCATAAGAGATAGATGTTCCATCATCAAATTTTAGAAGTGTTTTATAGGTGTTAGGATTTGTGTTTTGAAAAATCTCTGTACAGAGGTTAGAACTACGGATCGTTCCATAATGGTCATTAGGGTTAGCTCTGTTAGCATTATCTTTAAAACATAAGAAAGGAAGCCCTGTTTCAAAATAAGAGGTTAAAATCTTTTTCCAAAGCACCTTAGCCTTAACTCTCTCTTTAATAATGTCATCATCATTCTCTAACTCAACATAACGTTTTTCAAACTCTTCACCATGCAGTGTTGTTAGCTCTTTTGTTTGGTAAGGATCAAACAGAGTCCAGATAGCATCTTCTTGAACACGTTTCATAAAGAGGTCAGAAATCCAAAGTGATGGGAAAAGGTCATGGGCACGACGACGTTCTTCACCAGAGTTTTTCTTTAGGTCAAGGAAATCATTAATATCCATATGCCAAGGCTCAAGATAAACAGCAATCGCACCCTTACGTGTCCCAAGCTGGTCAACAGCAATTGCAATATCATTCGTAATCTTTAGAAAGGGAATGGTTCCCCCTGCTGCATTTTTATGCCCATCAATGTATGAACCAATTGAGCGAACCTGAGTCCAGTCCCAACCAATTCCTCCACCAAATTTAGAGAGCATTGCCATCTCTTGATAAGAGTCAAAAATACCTTCGATGTTATCAGGTGTAGAACCGATATAACAAGATGAAAGTTGATGTCTAGGTGTACGTGCATTTGAAAGGGTTGGTGTTGCTAACATGACTTCAAAGGTAGAAATCATGTCATAAAACTTCTTAGCCCAGGCTTGTTTATCTTCTTCTCTTTGTGCTAAAAACATAGCAATACCCATAAACATATGTTGAGGTAGTTCAATAGGGTCTGAGTTTCTGTCTTTGATTAAATATCTATCATATAGAGTTTTAATACCAAGGTAGTTAAATTGTAAGTCACGCTCAGGTTTAATATAGGCATCTAAGTCATCTAAGTCATACATCTCTTTAAGCCCAAGAAGAAGACGCCCCTCTTTCTCTCCACGTCTAAAGTATTCACTCATTTTGCAGTAGCCAGTAAAATGGTTAACCGAGTGGTAAAGATTATAAAGAAAAAGTCTTGAAGCAACAAAGGTCCAGTTAGGTGCATCAATGTCAATTTTATCTACAGCTGTTTTAATAAGTGTTTGTTGGATCTCACTTGAAGTGATGCCATCGCGAAACATAATCTGTGCATCAACTTCGAGTTCACTCTGACTGACTCCCGCAAGTCCTTTAACTGAAGCTGATGTGTATTTTTGAATTTTTGTAATGTCTAAAGGTTCACTTCGTCCATTTCTCTTGATGATAGTTATCATTAAAATAAGCCCTTGTAATTATACTTTTTGTATAAAAATCGTTAAACGATATTACCAATAAAAACTTGAAATAAAGCTGTAATTTTTAAAAAGATTAAGATGTTTTAAGAAAGAAAGAGAGAAAAAACACCTATATAAAAATAGATGTTTCTTCTCGTGAATATGACTTCTTGTTATTGTTAAAATTAAAGTCTACTCCATATGAGAACTAAGTAGCAAAACAGGGATTTAAGTTGTTTAATATGATAATATTTAAGAGGGTAAAAACGCCTTAGTTTTCTAATGAGGAAAACTACGCGTTAGTCTTGTGAAGAGGAATTATCCAAAAACTCTTTTAAAAATTGCATCAACATTTTTAGTGTAATATCCATAATCAAAACATTCACGAATAGCTTCTTCACTTAAAGACGCTCTTAGTTCATCATCAGCAAGAAGGTGGTTAAGGTAAAGACTTTCACCCTTCTCATTTGTAGTAGGTTTACCTTGTTGAATCTCTTCCCAAACTTTCATAGCATTACGTTGAACAATACGATAAGCATCTTCTCTTGATACACCCTGAAGTGGAAGCTCAAGTAAAACACGTTGTGAGAAAACCAAACCACCTGTTAGGTTTAGGTTTTTCATCATATTCTTAGGGAAAACAGTTAGGTTAGCAATCACATTATTCATACGGTGAAGCATAAAGTCTGATGTGATTAATGAATCTGGTAACCAGAAACGTTCATTTGAAGAGTGAGAGATATCACGCTCATGCCATAAGGCTACATTTTCCATAGCAGGGTTAGCATAAGCACGAATAGTACGAGCAAGACCTGTAATATTTTCTGTTAGGATTGGGTTACGTTTATGAGGCATAGCCGAAGAACCTTTTTGACCTTTAGCAAAAAACTCTTCAGCTTCATACACTTCTGTTCTTTGCAAGTGTCTTATCTGAACAGCAAACTTTTCAATTGAAGAAGCAAGCAGTGCTAAAGCAGTAGCAAGACGAGCATATCTATCACGATGAACAACTTGATTTGAACAAGGTTCAGGTTTAAGACCAAGTTCTGCCATTGCATACTCTTCTAACTCAAGGGGTGCGTGAGCAAAGTTACCCATCGCTCCAGAAATTTGACCTACAGAGATTACCTCTTTTGTCTCTTCTAGATGTTTAAGATGACGTGCCATTTCATCATACCAAACTGCTAAGGTCAGACCAAAAGTAATAGGCTCACCATGGATACCATGTGAACGTCCTACCATTAGAGTCATCTTGTGTTCCATTGCACGTTTTTTGATAGACTCCATAAGCATCTTTACATCATCAATAATGATATTTACAGAATCTCTCATCTGAAGTGCTACACCTGTATCAACTGCATCAGAAGAAGTCATACCATAGTGAAACCATCTAGACTCATCACCTAAGCTTTCTGATACACTTGTGTTAAAGGCAATAAGGTCATGTTTAGTAATGGCTTCAATCTCTTCAATACGTTCAACTGAGAAGCTTGCATTCTTTACAATCTTATCGGCATCAACTTGTGGAATCTTTCCTAATTTTGCCCATGCTTTAACGGCTGCTTTTTCTACTTCTAACCATGCTGCATATCGAGCATGTTGTGTCCATTTGTCTGACATCTCTTTTCTAGCGTATCTTTCTACCATTGGTGTTCCTTATGTGGGAAGTTTATTATTAATGGAAGGATATCTAATTGGTGCTTATTGTTTGGTTAGAGAATTTGGTTGAATTAGAGGCTTCTATTTTGTTTGGAGATTATTTTGTTGTTTCCATAATATTTTACGTTTCACGTGAAACATTATGTGTCTATTAATGTTATTTTACTCGATAAAAATATCCCTCAGGGATATTTCTTATTCGAGGTATCGTGAAACA
>JAJRQV010000075.1 GCA_024280035.1 Campylobacterales bacterium | reverse complement strand
AGGTAATTAGACCAAGATTCATAATATATTTTGGAAGCATTTTTTTATGCTCAGCAGTAAAATAACCTTGCTTATCTAACTTCACCTTAAGTTGTTCAAAGGCTAAGGCTAAGGTGCCCTGCCCTGAAGGTTCTGCAGAGACAACATTAAGTTGGTACTGCCCTCGAGGTTTATACACCGTAATAGCTGCTTCTAAAACAACTTTTAAACCCTCCTCAAGACGAAATTTAAGACGTGAAGCATTTCCCTTAAACATAACACACTAAATCGAAGCACTCGCATCTTTTAGTGTAAAATAGACATGCCCACTATTATGGTAAGTTACACGAGAAAGTTCACCCTCTACAAAAGAGCGAACAAAGGTAGTTTCTAAGAGATTTTTAATCTGTTCATTAAGCGCATCAACGGAAAGTATATTCATTTAGATCCAATTTTTATCAGGATTGTATCTCTTTGCAGGTTTCTTCTTAGAGATAAAAGAGCACGTCATTTTTATTTATTATATCTTTTTTATCTCTTTATAGTCAAATCTTCTAAATAAGCATATGAATAAACTCTTATTTCTTTTTTCCTAAATTTTACATAGTTACATGATTTTAAATGTTTATCTTTAATTAATGCTAACTGCTGTAATATTTCATTGCTTAAAGTTGTTATATATTAAAAGAACTATAGGATTTGGAATGGATTCTTTACACAAAGAACAACTTAAAAATGAGTCTCAGCAGTTACAACTTCGAGCATTTATACTAACCCTAGTTGTTATTAACTTTATTTATCTTGAATTATACAATTTACTTATATACCCATTTATAATTGCCTTTATTCATTTTAACTATTATCTTATTATGAAGTTTTTTCCCTATTCATATCAACGACTAAGAGTTATTATCATATCAGTTATTGAAGTTTTTACATCTACTTATGTTATGTACTTAGCAGATGATCTTTCAGCCTATTATCCTGCTTTATTGATGTGGTTTATAGTTGGTTATGGAATGCGTTATGGTACACAGGTAGGATATATTACCTATATCAGTGTAATACTTTCATGGTCTCTTTTATTATTAATTTCACCCTATTGGTTAGCAAACAGCGCAAGTGGGTATAGTTGGTTAATCGCCTATTTAATCATTCCTTTATACTTTTTTAGACTCGTTAATAAATTACAACTAAACGTTGAAAAACTCCATCATGATGTTGACGAATCTATGTATAAGGCAGGGCATGATCAACTAACAAATCTACCAAATAGATATCTTTTTGAAAAAACACTCCAAGCGTACGCAATGAATTATGAAGCCCATGGAGAAAAATTTGCTCTTTTTTTTATAGACCTTGATGGCTTTAAAAATATTAACGATACGCATGGGCATGAGATTGGTGATTTAGTTTTAATTGAAGCTTCTAAACGCATGAAAAGTATAAATGACGCTACTTCTAGACTTGGTGGTGACGAATTTGTAAGTATTGTCCCCTATAAAAATACTACAGAAATAATAGATAAAGCAAAAATGCTTATTAAAGAGGTATCAAAATCGTGTTCACGTACAGATATTATACTTGCAGCAAGTATAGGAATTGCTCGATATCCTGATGATGCTAACAGCATGCATACTTTAAAGAAAAATTCTGATAAAGCTATGTATAAAGCAAAAAAAATGGGTAAAAATCAGTATTTTTGTTATTGGAATATTTAAATTTAATTATTATTAAAAGGTTAAACTTCAGGTACTGTAGTTAGAATAAATACAAGCCTGAATCCCTCTTTGTTAAAACAAAGAGAAGATTGATTTATAAGGCTCTTAAAAATGCCACTAAATCCATTTTTTGCTCTTTTTTAAGTTTTAGTTCAAGAATAAGATTAAAAAATTCAACTGTATCTTCTAGCGTTAATAAGCGACCATCGTGTAAGTAAGGAGGTGTGTCTTTAATACCTCTTAAGGCAAAGGTTTTAATCAGACCCTCTGCTCTTCCCTTATAAAATCGTTCCACTTGTAAATCATGGGCACTGTTATCAGTATAATAAGGTGGAGTATGACAAGATGCACAGTTTTGAGCAAATATTTTTTCTCCACGCAACTCAGACTTAGTTGCTTTTACAGGATTAAGTCTTCCATGAATATTAAGTTTAGTCGCAGGAGGAAAAGCAATCATATTTTGCATTGCCGCCATAGCTACAATCTCTTCTCTAGTAAATCGACGTGCTCCTTTTTTTAAGGCAATAACAGAATCACCATCAAAATAAGCTGTTTTAGCTTCAACTTCACTAAAGTCTTCAAGTGTTCTTAATGCTCTTTTAGATCCAAAAAAGTGTTGAATATTGACACCACGTAAAGAAGGGGTATCTATACGAAAACGTGTATTTTGCGGACGGTTATCTGGATTTAAATGAAACACACCACTGGTATGCCCATTTACATGACAGGTAAAACAGCTTACCGCATCTTGTGCTTTTACTGCCTTACGATCATTAGTAACATTAAATTGCTGTTGTGCAACTGGTGTCACTAATAAACGCATTCCTTCCAGTTGAAAGGGAGTTAAAATACCATTTAACTTAGCAAAGTAGTTATGAATAGTGATTTCTTCACCTCCCGATACATCCCCTAAATCTGGACGAGATATAAGATACAAGGGTGCAGGAAACTCAGGAAGATAAGCATTAGGTAAGTCAAAGTCCATATCAAATCGAACCAGTTCGGGATGTGATTCTAATTGTTTAGAAGAGACAACTAATCCCCCACCATCTGGGCTTACATGGGGCAAAGGAAGATAAGGAAAAACACCTTTTTTCTTAATTAAAGAGGGAGACATTTTTGCCAATTTATTCCAACTTAAACCTTTTGCTAACCTTACTGTAGGACCTACTGGTAAAGGTTTGCCACCAGACATTGTGGCTTTAGCATCTACCTTTGAGGAGAAGTTATACCTCTTATTTAAAAGTTTTTTATGTTTATTCATTAGGGAAGTTTTGTTCTTTATGTCATCTTTCATAATATCAGAAAATGACTTTGTAATACTAACAGGAGCATAACTCGTATTTACTGCAAGACCCTGACTACTATAAGCACATAGAGCTAAACTAATAAAAATACATTTATTAATATTTACTACTTTCATCTTATCTCCTTTAATCCTTATCTAATAACTGTTTGAGCTTGTAGTATCAAACAATTTATAGAAAATAATAACACATAATATATCATTTATTCTTATATAACTATCATTTGAGAAAGTAAGTTGTATTTTTAATAATCGCAGATACTAAAGAGCTGTTTCGAGAAAATATTTTTTAATACAAGAAGTGCTAATGTATATTAAAGCTTAAGGACTTTAGAGAAGTGTAGAGAAAAGGTTTCCCTTTTCTTTTTTAATTAGAGTTTACGAGCAATAATCAAAGAAGATATATTCATAGAAAAACTTTTTGCATATTTCACTTCAAAACCTGCTGTTTCAAGCTCTTCTTGCATTTTTTCTAAGGTTAAAAAGCCTTCAATTGAATTAGGTAAATATTCATAGGCTTCTTTATTATTGGAGATAGCACCCCCAATACGAGGAAGTATATTATTAAGATAAAAGTCCGTTATCTTTGCCATTGTTCCTGGATTTTCTCTTTTCATAAATTCTAAGATAACTACAAAACCACCTGGTTTCAGAACACGATTAAACTCTTGTAGCGCGTCTTCACGCTCCACTACATTTCTAATTCCATAAGAGATAGATAAAAAGTCGGCTTGTGTATCTTTTACAGGTATCTCTGTCGCTTTTGAAATAGCATAATCAAATTTTGGGAATTTTTCACGTGCGACATTAACCATACCATCACTCGGATCAACACCAAGGATTTTTTTTACATTAATATTTTTCTTTTTAGCACGTTTCATCCAATAATCCATCATATCGCCTGTACCACAAGCAATATCAAGAACCATATCGATCTCTTTTTCCCCATACATCTCAAAAGCCAGGTCACAAGCTTTTTTACGCCATGTTTTATCAATTCCCATGCTTAAAACACGGTTTGCCTTATCATAGGTTGGTGCAATATCATTGAACATTTCAACAATTTTTTCTTGTTTCTCTATCGCCATCTTATTCTACCTTTTATCCATCCAAATCATTAAATCATTATCTAATTTTTGGTTATTCACAATTTTTAAATCAAGTTTTTCATCTGAAAACTTTATATCTCCACCTGTAGTAGGTGCCAAGAAACAGAGGTATCTATCTACTATTGCTTGTGTTGCTTTAAGCATTGAAGGTCCCCCTTCAATTAAGATATTTTTATATTTCGAAAGTTTATCAAAATTATCCTCAATATATACTTTTCTACCCTCTACTTTAAATAAGGCTAAATCTTTAGAAAAATTAGTCTGAGTTGAATAAATCAAAACATCAGGTGCTTTTCCATTAACTAACCTTGCATCTAAAATAGGTTGATCTTTTCTTACTGTATTTCCACCAATAACAAGCAGGTCACACACATCTCTCATGGCATGTACTTTTTCTCTAGAAACTCTGTCCGTCACGATACCACCGTCAATCGTTCCATCCAGTCTTTGTGCCCATTTAAAAAATATAAAATTTTTCTTTTGCCATTTAACAAAAGGTTCAATTAAAGCCTTTCCTTCTTCTTCACACAAGCCATTTTCAACCACAATGCCTTCAGATACTAAGCTTTGCATTCCACCACTTGCTTGAGCATTAGGATCTAAAACCGAAATATAAAGTTTTTTAGGTTTTATAATAGAGATAAGTTCACTGCAAGCAGGAGTTTTACCCTTATGATTACAGGGTTCAAGTGTGACATAGATTTCACAATCATTAAAAATATTATTATGGTTTTTTCGTAAAAAGTCATGTATTTCAAATGAAGAGGAGAGTTTTTCAAGTTCACTATTTTTAATTAGTTTTAAATATGCTTTTTTAAGAGCGAGTACTTCAGCATGAGCTTCACCTGCTTTTTCATGCGCGCCAACCGCTAAAACACAGGAATCTTTAATAATACTACAGCCTACAGCAGGATTTGGAAAAGTAAGACCTTGAAACTGCCAAGCAGCTTCAAGAGCAAGTTTCATAAAATGAGGATTACCATTCAAAATAGGTAGCTGCCCTAATCACTTCATCAAAAGGTATCGTTTGTTCATTAACCTGTACATCATTAATAGTAATTTTATTACCCTCAACCTTTACAAGTTCGCCAGTAAGCACCTCATTAGAAATGAGTACTACTTTAACTTTCTCCCCAATAGAGGCCTTAAAATGTGCCAATGTTTTTAGTTTTCTCTCAATTCCAGGAGAACTTACTTCTAAGCGATAATCCCCTTTAACAGGAGGTGTCACATCAAGCATAGGGTTTAACATACGCGTGACTTCAGCACATTTATCTAAAGAGATACCCTCTTTTGAGTTAATTAAAACTCTGTAAATAGTATCACCACCTTCACTCACGGTAACAATATCATAAACACTTAATCCCATAGATTCAACTAAGGTTTTTATATCTTTTTCAAGACTCATCTTCGTCCTTTTTGGGATCTTCTATAGGATCCTTTGAGATCTGTTTAAACAGATCTTCTATTCTAGAGACTTTCTTAAAATGCTCATCAAACTCAAAACTAAGGTTTGGACATCGGTACCAACCCTGATCTTGCATACAATGTGCTTCTATAAGACTTCTTGTTGCACGAAGCATTTTTAAAAATGTATTTTTCTCTTTTTCTGTATAAGAGTGCGGGTCTAAAAAAACCTTCGCATCAGAACGTCCGCGAGAACATTTAATATCAATAACATCAACTTCATGAATTCGGATATCTTTAAGTGTAGATATCGCTTCAGGAATCAGCTCCATAAGGAGTGATTCTGTACGTTTTTGTTTTATCTGTGCTGGGGTCACAGTTCTACTTTTTGCTCTACTTTTGTAAATGTTTCGATAACATCACCGGGTACAACATCATTGTAACCTTCGATAACAACACCACATTCGTAACCATTGCTAATCTCTTTAACATCGTCTTTGAAGCGTTTCAGTGAAGTAAGGTCACCCTCAAAGATAACCACACCTTCACGAATAACACGAACCAGACCACCACGAACCAATTTACCATCAACAACCATACAACCTGCAACCACACCTTTAGGAATTTTAAACACTTCCTTAACGTCGGCTTGACCTGTATTGGTCTCCGTATATTTAGGACTCATCATACCTGTAAGCATTGCCGTAACATCATCAATCATATTGTAAATGATGTTATAGGTCTTGATTTCAACACCTTTTTGCTTAGCGGCTGCCTTAACAGCACCCGTAGGACGAACATTAAATCCCATAATGATACAGTCATCTGAACCATTCGCCAGTGCCACATCATTTTCAGTAATTCCACCCACACCAGAAGAGATAATATTAACTTTAACTTCATCATTTCTAAGTTCAGTAAGATAGGTACGAAGTGCTTCTAAAGAACCATGAACATCAGCTTTAAGAATAATAGAAAGTGCTTTAAGTTTACCCTCTTTAATCATCGCTGTTAAGTCATCCATAGTTGACTTAGTAGAGACAGAAAGTTCTTTATGACGGTCATATTCATGACGTTTCATAGCAATCTCTTTTGCCTCTTTCTCATTTTCCATAGCCACTAGAGTTTCCCCTGCTGCTGGAACAATATTAAGACCTACAACCACACCTGTTTCAGAAGGGAGAAGTTCTTTAATAGACTTTTTATTATCATTCATTAGTGCTTTAACACGTCCATAAGCCGCACCAACAACAATAGGATCACCAATTTTAAGTGTACCATTATTCATTACAATTGTAGCAACTGGACCACGACCTTTTTCAACCGAAGACTCAACTACGGTTGCTTTGGCAAGTGCCTTAGGATTAGCTTTAAGCTCTAAAATTTCTGCTTGAAGTAAGATAGTCTCAAGTAGCGTATCCACACCCATTCCTGTTTTAGCAGAAACTTCGACACACTCAATATCTCCACCCCATGCAACTGGATTTAGACCATGTTCAGCAAGACCACCAAGAGCCATATCTGGGTTAGCACCCTCTTTATCCATTTTATTCATTGCAATAATAATTGGGTTTCCTGACTCTTTTGCCATTTTAATAGACTCAATTGTCTGAGGCATAACACCATCATCAGCAGCAACAACAATAATAATAATATCAGTTACATTAGCACCACGTGAACGAATTGCAGAGAAGGCTGCGTGTCCCGGAGTATCTAAGAAAGTGATTTTTTCACCATTTTTTTCAATCGTATATGCACCAATATGTTGGGTAATACCACCAGCTTCACCTGCAGCAACACGACCTGAACGAATATTATCAAGAAGTGAAGTCTTACCATGGTCAACATGCCCCATAATAGTAATGACTGGAGGACGTTTAACTGCATCCTGATCAACTTCAATATTTTCTGTTGATTGTGCATTTTCTAAGTCAAAGGCTGCTTTCGGGTCAATTGTTGTAACTTCAACTTCAAACTCTTCTGCAAGAATTTCAATTTCATCTTTACCTAAGAAATCATTTTTAGTTGCCATCTTACCAAGATCAAAAAGAACCTTAATAATTTCAATCATTGGGCGATTGATTTTTTCAGCAAACTCATAAACACGAATATCTTCAGGAATCTCAACATTCGTTACGATTACATCGTCTGTAACCTCTTTTCGTTTACGTTTTTTTACTTTACCACGAGAAACTGACCGGTTACCCCCACCAGGGCGACGACGTTGCTGTGGTCTGTTCTTATTTGCAGCATTTCTAGCTTCGCGTTCTTTACGCTCATCTTCAATCGCTTTTCACGTTCTTTACGTGCTTCTTCTTCACGGAAGTCTAAAAGTACAACCTGATCTTCTTCAAAATCCATAGAAACATCTGCCATATCTCCAGCGAAGATATCCATTCTGTTACCACTGTTCTTAGAACCATGAGACACAGCACTTTTTTTCTTTTTCTTAGAAGAACGATTTTGCATTTCAGCCTGTGCTTCAGCAGACATTTTCCCATATGAAGAAGCAAATTCAGGGTCTTTATATGAAGCTACATTATCTGAAGCATGCACAACTGTTGGTGCAGGTCTCTTTTTCTTAACAATTTTAAGCCCACCCGTTCCCTTACCTTTAACAATTACTTTTTTGATAAGAGGATGCTTAGGAGCTTCTTTCTTTTTTTCTGCTTGTTTTTCTTCTTGGACTGGAGTCTCTTCTTTAGCAGGTTTCTCTTCAGCCTTAACTTCTTTAGTCTCTACTATTTCAGTTTTTTCTTCTGTTACAGAACTCTCTTTAATAGGAGCTTCTTCTTTAACTGCAGGCTCTTCTTTTTTAGAACTCTCTTCTGTTTGAACTTCAGTTACTTCTTCCGTTTTCTTAGGCGCTTTTTTAATAACTGGTTTTGGTTTTGGTGGTGTAAAAGAAGCAGGATTCATTACAAAGTTCATGATTTTTTCTGCTTCTTCCATAGAAACGCTACTGGAAGCGGTCTTAACATCAATGCCCATCTCTGCGGCTTTGTCAACAACCTCTTTACTTTTTATGCCCAGTTCTGTCGCGATCTCGTGTACTCTTACCTTATCTATCATCAGCTATTAGCTCCTTCAATATATTACTTATATTGTTTTGTGAATCTTTTCCGCTTTTACAGCGACCCATTAGGTGTTTTACCAGTTTAGGATTTTCTATACATCTTCTACATACATAAAGACTACGACCCCTGCCATCAAAGGCTTGAATCTGTTTATCCTTACACTGCAATCGTATTAAAATGTTTTGAGCTTGTCGCTCTCTACACTGTATGCACATACGAGTAGGAATATGTAAATTTCGCGCCATTATACCGTAACATTCCTTAATTTAATAGGCTGAGAAGAAGGTTAACCTTCTTCTCAGCCATTTTATCTGCTTTATTCAATAATAAGAGAACAATCTCTCGGTTTTTCTTACATTATCGTTCTATTTTCAGTCCAGAATTATCAAAATCTAATGTTTTAATTGTAAAATCCTGAAACCTCTGCTCCATTTTTGTGTGGATACGCTCCGCATCTTCATCATAACACATAGAAAAAAATGTTGAACCTGAACCTGAAAGTGTACTCATTAAGGCACCATTTTCATAAGCCAGTTTTTGAACTGTGAAAAGCTCAGGAAGCATTTTCATACGTTGACGTTGATGAAATCGATCTTTAGATGCAATACGTAAAATTTCCCAATTCTCACTATAAAAAGCCGCTACAAGCAAAGAAGAGTGGGAAAGATTGTAAATCGCATTCTCTTTATTATAAGACTTCGGTAGTGTTGTACGTGAATGTGCCGTTGAAATTGGCTTATTTGGAATCACCACAACCGCTTTCAAATAAGGTGGAATATGTTTCTTTTCAGAAAAAACCTTTCCTTTCTCAACAACAGCTGTATTAAACCCACCCATAACTGCAGGAGTAATATTATCAGGATGAGGCTCATACTGAAGGGCATGGTTTAAAATCCTACGACGTGAAACACGAACACCTGCCGCTTCATGAGCAGAAGCAATTGCCGAAACAATTACTGCAGAAGAGGAACCTAAACCACGTGAAAGTGGAACTTGATTATGAAAGGTAAACTTAAAATGTTGTCGTTTTTGTGTCAATTTTGAGTAAAAATCATTAAAAATACCAACAAAAAGATTATTACCCTTAAGTTTAGGATTGTTTTCACCCTCTCCACGAACAGAAACAGAGTGAAAACGAGAGGGTCGTATATCTACTGTATTTCTAAGATCTAAGGCAAGACCAAGTGAGTCAAAACCAGGGCCAAGATTGGCGCTTGTCGCGGGTACGCTTATTATCATTAGATTCCTTTGTGAGCCAAGAGAAAGCTAGTAAGGTAAAGAGGTGATGGGTTATGAGGTCAAGAGGGAGCTTTTTCTTGCTCTTATCTCATCACCGCTTCTACCCATTACCTCATTACCATGTTTTACACTGCAGGTAAAACATATAAGGGTGCTGTCTCTTTTGAATAATCGCTCAGGTTAATTTTTTTAGGTAGTTCAAAAGGCACATTTTGCGGATCTTCAAACTTCTTCGTCGTAATTGTACCATTGTCATTCATAAAATAAAGTTTACCGAAGGCTTTTATGGGTCCATTATTGTTAAATGTGAATGCAGGTGTCGCTAACAGCCTAATATTATTAACAATACAGAGTGTTCTTAAGAAAATATAAGCCACTTTAATTGCCATGAAAGAACCCGGACCTTGGGTATAAATAATATTTTCAATTTCATAATTATCAAGAATATCTTGGAAAAGAAGAGGTAAGGCTTCAGAAGAGTACTCCGTAGAGCTAAGGGTTTCTACCAAAGTGCCTTCTTTATAGATACCAATAAGAATAGGCGTACTTAATTCGATTACGATAACATCTACCTTAGGCATAAGCGTGGGCTAATTCCTTTGCTTCTGCGCCAGAAAGTTCTACAATTTCATAATTTGCAGTATCTTTTAAAAGTGCAAGTGTCAGTTTATGATTAAGATCATGTGAACCTGCAAATGCTTCATAATTACCAATAAAATTTACACCTAAAAGAGACATGTCACCAATAGCATCTAAAATTTTATGACGTACAAACTCATCTGGAAAACGAAGCCCTTCTGTATTTAGAACTTTCTTATCATCTAGTACAACCGCATTTTCTAAACTTCCACCAAGAGCAAGCCCTTTTGAACGAAGGTATTGAACCTCATGCAAAAAACCAAAGGTTCTTGCCTTTGCAATCTTGTTTTTATACTCTTCTTTAGTAAAATTAAGGGTAAAACTTTGTTTGTCTATAACAGGGTGGGCAAACTTAATAGTAAAGTCATAATTAAGATCATTAGAAGGAGAGAGTTTTACATACTTATCACCCTCTTTAACAACAATCTCTTTTTTAATTTTCATAATCTTTTTTGGAGTTGAAAGTTCTTGTAATCCTGCCTCATCAAGAAGCATACAAAAACTTGCGGATGAACCATCCATTACAGGGATTTCATCAGCATCTACAATTACCTTTAAGTTATAAATTCCATAAGCATACACCGCTGATAGAAGGTGTTCAATAGTAGAAATAAAATATCCCTCTTTTCCTATAACTGTTGCCATCTGTGTATCAACCACGTTTTCAGGGCATAAAGGAATACTGACATTTGCATCTGAACGAAAAAACTCTATTCCTCTATCTGCTTCTAAGGGTTCAAGGCGTAAACGTACAGGAACGCCTTTGTGAAGTCCAATTCCAACGAGGTCAACAGGTTTAGCGATCGTTGTTTGTTTCATTAAATATCCTTAATTTCAATAGCACTATTTTTATATTCTACAAGTTTTATCTGGCCGTTAAATAAAGCCTTGTCTAGTTCTTCGCCATGGAAAAGAACAGAACCTAAACCAATCTCTTTGATGATGAGAAACTCACCTTCACTTCGTATTATGCCGTCAATTATACCAAAACTTTGCAAGGAACCGGTAGTTTCTATTAAAGCACCACTATTTATACGTCCAAAAAAAATAAGGTTATCATCTATATGGATAGCCTCTCCTGAACGAATTGTACGATGAAATACCATACTCACACCCGTTTTTTTCTTGACCCGTTTTTCTACTAATTTTTCACATGCAACCGTCTCTTCTAAAACAGCTGTACTTCGTTTTTTTCGTGTTTGCAGAGGGCTTTTATTTCCATCTACATAAGCAACACCTTTTTCATCCAAAAATGTTTTTACCTCAGAACTAACATCTCCTTGTAAAATAAGAAGATGCCCTTGCATCAGTGGTGCATTTTTTAAAAAGTACTGAATAAAATCGTCTGCGCTGTGTATTTCACATTCAAATCCCTTAAAGGTCTGCTGTTTTACTTTCATGAACGATTGATTAACTTCTTAGCATTTTTCATTACTTCTGTAATATTTAAACGAATCCAATCCTTATCCATCCACTCTTCGGGACGGACTTCAACCCCTTGGACCAATACACCAAAATGTAAATGATCGCCCATTGCGTAACCACTTTTACCTGTATTTGCAATCTGCTCATCAGGTTTAACAGTATCACCCGCAGCAACACTTATGCTTGAACAGTGACCATAAATTGTATATAAACCCATGCCATGATGAATAATAGGAAGGTTACCGTAAATACCTGTCTCTTCAGCATATACTGTCATTCCATGGTTTTGTGTTTTAATTTTTCCCATTTTTACAGAAGCTAAATCTAAACCTAAATGATAAGACTCTGAAACTTTATTACCCTTATAATAATAAAGACGATGGTCTCCAAAACTTGCAACTTTTGTGCATTTTTAAGAGGATAAAAAGGCTTAATTGAAAACGAATTAATCATTTTATCGGAAATTTTAGAAGTTACTTCATGAATAAGGTTTTCATTATTTGCACGTACATCTTCATTTATAATTGTGAATTGCTCAATAGAATCTTCAACCCCTTGCGTTTCAGCAAAATCGTAGGCTAACTCAGCAATTTTACCTTTTAAGAAACGGTTTGAAAGTTTAATTTTAGAAATACGATAACTTTTAGCCTTATGATAATAAGGAATATGAATACGAGAACTATTTCCAGCCTTATCTTTAGCAATAACACGAGCATCAAACTTACGTTCTGTAACAGGCCAGGCAACTAAGGCAGCATAATAATCTTTTTTATAAAAAGGCTGTACTTTAAAACGACGCTTTTTATTGACTTCTATATAAGTGTCTTTTAAATTTTCATCTTTTGCCTTAAAAATCACCAATGCTGTTCCCCCTGGATAAATTCCATATGAGTTAGTAACAAGAGTCAGAAGAGGTTTTTTCTTATCAATTTTAAAGCTTTTCTCATATACAACAGAATTTCCCGAAAAGAAGTTCCATTGACTAACATCTACTGCTTTAACAATGATTTTAATCTCTTTATCTTTAATACCATAACCCATTTTTGGATACTCAACATTAAGCTTAAGGTTCTTTTGTGGAGTTAACAAGGCTTCTTGAGAAAGTATTTTCTGCCCTCCTGAAGTCACTAATATGACCTCATAATACTTAATTCCACTATCATCATCTATACTTAATGAGATAGGCTCTTTTAAATTCCAATACTCATTTTGTGTCATTTTCACTACGGGTGCATTTCTTTCAAACATTTTTGAATTATAGAGGTAAACGACACCTACCATAATTCCAATAAATATAATCATAAATAAAACAGACGACGAACTTCTTTTTCTTCTCACTTAGTATCCTTGTTTTTAATAATATCAATAATTTTTTCTTCTACACTTTTTAAGGAATCATCATCTACAATAAAACCTGCGGAATGCATATGTCCACCCCCACCAAAACACGAGGCTAATACATTCATATCACTTCCATCTTTTGAGCGTAAAGATGCTTTAATCCGCCCCTCTTTAGTGTAACGAAGCATAAAGGCAATCTTTACACTTACCAGTTCTAAACTCTCATTCAGCCCTTCTTCACAATCAACTTCATAAGCTCCCGTCTCTTCAAAAAAACTTTTTTCTACTAAGGTTGAAGCAATAGTTGCTTCATGAAAAAGGCACATAGATGAGAGCATCTTTGCCTTAAGTCGAAGTGAGGCTAAAGAGCGCTCTTTAAAGAGCTTTGACACACATAAAGCATTATCTGCTCCACATTTAAGCAGTTCGTTTGCCATTTCAAAGCTTCTTTGATCTGTTTTAGCCGTCGTGAATGACTCAGAATCATCAATTAGCCCCGAGTACAGTGCTGTTGCCATCTTTTCATTTATTTTAATATTGTTATCTTTAAAGAAGTCATACAGTACCTGTGTTGTACTAATTGCTTAACTGTCAACAAGATTAATTTCACCATATTCCGTATTTGAGATGTGATGGTCAACATTAACCAAAGGTGACTTAGGTTCAAAACCTAAACGTTTAATTGAACCGCAGTCAAAACTTAAGGCTAGGTCATAATTATTAGGTACAGTTGAACGAATCTTTTCAAAAAATGGCAAATAACGTAAAGATGGATTTATTTTTTCACTCTTGCAATACAGACTCACTTTTTTATGCAGACGTAAGACATGTATATACATTGCTAATGCTGAACCTAAAGAGTCTGCATCAGGATTAACATGTGCGATAATTAGTATATGTTTTGCATTCTCTAATGCTTTAACTAATGTATGCACATGTGTACCTTTAAACTTTTATGTAATTATACTTTATTATGGTTAATAAAGGGTTTAAGCTTTTTCTTTAGCTAAAACTTTTGGTTTTATAAGACATCCTAGCTACAGCCCATCATTAAAAATGTAATATAATTAAGAATTTATCTTTTCTTGTCCATTTTATACACATAGGCAAGGACTTCAGCAACAGCTTGAAAAAGTGCCTCAGGAATAGGTGCTTCTAAATTAACTTCTGCATAAATGGAACGTGCTAGCGGTGGGTTCTGAACAATATGAACCTTATTTTCTCGCGCTATCTCTTTAATACGTAGAGCCACATCATTAATACCTTTGGCTATGACAATAGGCGCTCGATTCTTACTTTCATCATAACTAATAGCAACAGCATAATGCGTAGGATTCGTAATAACAACATCTGCACTAGGGACTTCTGCCATCATACGCTTTTTTGACATCTGCATCTGAATCTGGCGAATTTTTGCCTTAATCATAGGATCCCCATCCATATTTTTCATCTCATCTTTAACCTCTTGCTTACTCATCTTAAGCTGGTCAAAATACTGTTTTCTTACAATAACAATATCTGCAAGGGCAAATACAAAGGTCACTAATAACATAACAAGGGCTAAAATAAGAGCCTTATCTCTTAGCCAAATCAGTTGGTCATGAATTCCAAACCCTGCAACAGTAGGAAGCTCTTGAATAAAATAATAAAAGAAAATAAAACCAATACCTAAAGTAATAAAAGACTTAAGTGTGACCTTTATTCCTTCAATAAGTTTTTTCATTGAAACTAAATTTTTCATCCCTTTTATAGGATCAATCTTCTTAAAGTCTGGAATAAGCGGTTTTGTCTCAAACAAAAAACCAAATTGAGCCAAAGAAGCACCAATACCTGCAATACCAACTAACAAGGCTAAAGGAAGAACCATAATCAGAACCTCTCGCATGGTAATAAAAGTTATCTCAAAAATAAGTTCACGATTAAATTCCTTCGAAAAAAGAGAATAATAATAACGATATAGATTAAAATAATGGTCTGTTATAAAATCAAAAAGAAGTAAAAAACCTAAGATAGCAACAAAAAGAGTAAAAAGCCCTGACATATCCTGAGACTTAGGAACATTCCCCTCTTTTCGGGCATCTTCAATCTTTTTTGCCGTGGGTTCTTCTGTTTTTTCCTGATCATCAGCCATAAGTCTCTCCTTTTAGGAGAGATGGTAATGCGGTAATGTGTCGCTTCGCTAATGTGTGAATGAGGGAAGAACTAATTGAGGCATTTATGCCGTGAGTCTTACGCAGAGTAAAACCTAGTGTTAACGTAAGCATTGTAACTCTGTTACGATGGTGTTTAAAATAATAAACATCTTCTGTTTTTTCCTGATCATCAGCCATAAGTCTCTCCTTTTAGGAGAGATGGTAATGCGGTAATGTGTCGCTTCGCTAATGTGTGGATGAGGGAAAGGAGTACTTCAATATGAGCAAGAGCAAGAAGCTTAAAAGGTAAGATTCTTTCTTGGTTTTCCCCATTTGTCATTTTTTATTCTCCTGATTCCAAAAGAAATCAATCCATTTTCATAGACATATCAATCCATTTAGATTGATGAATTAAAGCTCCTGAGCTAATGGCATCAACTCCCGTTTTTGCATAAGCCTCTATTGTTTCTAAGGAGATATTTCCACTTGCTTCTAGTAAAATATCGGGAAAGTGTTCTTGTTTGTATTGTACTACTTCACTTAACTCTGTAGGCGTCATATTATCACACATAACAATATCTGCACCCGCTTCCATAAAGATTTTTGCCTGTTCAAAGGTCTCGGCTTCAATCTCAATCTTAGAGGTAAAAGGAATCTGTTTTCTTGCTTTAGCCACAAAACTGTGAATATCATCAATTGTCTTAAGATGAGTGTCTTTTAACATTAAACAGTCATCTAAACCTAAACGGTGATTAACCGCACCACCTAAACGTGTTGCATATTTTTCTAGTATTCTAAGCTTAGGACGTGTTTTTCTTGTGTCTAGAAGTTTTGTTCCATAAGATTCAATGATTTTTACAAAAGCGTTCGTGTACGTAGAGATAGAACTGGAATGAAGCAGCATATTTAAAAGTGTTCTTTCTATACGTAAGAGCGTATGGGAAGAGCCTTTAAGTTCAAGTAAAACAGCTCCTTTTTCAAAAACTTCACCATCATTAATGAACCAATTGATATCAAAGTTTTCTAATTCGGCTAAGGCTTCTGCATAAATTCTTCCTGAAAAAATACCCGAACTTTTTGCAATAATACTAGCACTTGCGGGTATTGACTCTGAAACAAGGGCATATAAATCCCCTCTTCCCACATCTTCTGCTAAAACCTCTCGTACAAATGCTTTAATCATTTTATTTCCTACAATGCCATCATTCTATCAAGAGCAACTTTTGTCCATTTTGCAATTTCAGGGTCTAAATTAATCTCATTAAGAGGTTCACCCTCATCAATTGACTTTAAGGTTAGGTACACATCTTCTAAGGTTGTTTCATTCATCGTAGGGCATTCAGGTTTTGTTGATGAAAGTACATAAGTGTTTTTAGGACGAAGACGGTTCACTAAATTAAATTCGGTACCCACGGCTATTGTTTGTTCAGGGTCAGCCTCAGCAATATACTTAATAATTTGAGAAGTTGACCCTACAAAGTCAGCTTTAGCACATAAGCTTGGATCACATTCTGGATGAACAACAATTTTTATGCCCGGATACTTTTTACGGTAAAACTTAATATCATCAAGTGTAAAAAGTTGATGCACAGAACAAAAACCATCATAACAGATAATGTCCATATCATTTGGATTTTGCCCATCACCAATAATACTTGATTTTAAACCCATCTCATTACCAATGTTTTGACCTAAACAGCGATCAGGAATAAAAAGAATCTTTTTACCCTCTTTCATGGCTGTGCTAATAATCTTTTTCGCATTTGAACTGGTACAGACCATACCACCCATTTTCCCAACCTTAGCTTTAATATCAGCATTAGAGTTAATATAAGTAATAGGTAAGATATTATCAGAGTCTATGCCCGCTTCGTTCATAAACTTAATAGAATTATCAAACTGCATTCCATCAATCATTCTTGCCATTGCACAACAAGCAAGTTTAGGCATCACTACACGCTTTTCAGGGCTTAGCACCTTAACACTTTCGCCCATGAAACCAACACCACAAAACAGAATATAGTCTGAATTATCTTGCATTGTTTTTTTTGCTAATTCTAAACTATCACCCGTAATATCGCCCACAGCAAAGACTTCATCTCTTTGATAAAAGTGCGCAACAACCGTTACTGAAAGCTTCTTTTTAAGCACATTGATTTTTTCTAAAAGTTCATCTTGTGTATAACTCAAAATATTTCCTAAATTAGACTTTTAAAAAAGTCTACAAATAATTAATGCAAGTATAACTAATTTTTCACTACACTTCCGTTATCACAATCAATAAAAATATTTTTTTGGAGAGTTATGGAATTTTTATTTAATATTAATGGTCAGTTTTTTCTAGCTGCTTACCTCATTGGGTCTATCCCTTTTGGTCTTTTACTTGCTAAGTTTTTTGCCGGTGTAAATGTTAAAGAATCAGGCTCAAACAGTATCGGTGCCACCAATGTTTTACGTGTTGTAAAAGAGACAAATCCTGCTTTGGCAAAAAAACTAGGTGCCGCAACCTTAGCACTTGATGCGCTTAAGGGAATTTTTGTTCTTGTTGTTGCCCTCATAATGGATATGCCCGAATCAACCTTATGGGCAATTGCTGTACTTACCGTTATTGGTCACTGTTTTAGTCTGTATTTATGGTTTGAAGGTGGTAAAGGTATTGCAACAGGGCTTGGTGTTTTAGCTATCTTACTTCCAATTGAGACAGCTATTGCTTTTGCAGTTTGGTTTTTTATGGCGAAAACAGTTACAATCTCATCTTTGTCTTCTTTAATTGCTTTAATTGCCTTAGTGCTTGCCTCATTTTTTATTCACCCTGAGCTTCCTCATGCCCCTGTAATTATTATTGCTTTTATCATTATTTACAAACATATTCCCAATATCATCCGCTTAATTAAGGGTGAAGAGAAAAAAGTCCTCTAATGACCATTCATATTGAGGACTTAAGTTTTGAATGTATTCTAGGTATTTTAGAGTCTGAACGTTTACATCCTCAAAAGATTATTATTAATCTAGAAATCAATTATGATTATCATGATGTATTCATTAATTATGCTGATGTTGCAGCACTTATCCAAAAGACCCTTATAGATAATAAGTATGAATTAATAGAAACTGCCTTAAATGACTTATTTAATTTTTTAACTAAGGAATTTCCCCTTATTAAAAAGCTTTATATAAAAATCACTAAGCCCGATATCCTCCCAAACTGTTATGTTTCTGTTAGTAATATTAAAATTTACTGAAAGAATTTTTAAATTTACCTAAAAAAAACTTTAAAAATTTATAAAACTGTGTTATACTTCGACAAAATTTACACATGCGAGGACGCTTAATGCGCATTCTTATTATTGAAGATGAAGTAACACTAAATAAAACACTAGCAGAGGGACTTAAAGAGTTCGGTTACCAAAGTGATGTTGTTGAAAACGTTAAAGATGGTGAGTACTATCTTGACATTCGTAATTACGATTTAGTTCTAATGGACTGGATGCTTCCAGATGGAAATGGTATTGATATTATCGGTAACATTAAAACAAACACACCTAAAACTTGTGTTGTTGTAATCTCTGCTCGTGATGATAACGAGAGTGAAATTGAAGCACTGAATGCTGGTGCGGATGATTATATCCGTAAACCTTTTGACTTTGATGTTCTTGTTGCACGTCTTGCAGCACGTTTACGTTTTGGTGGCTCAAACATCATCGAAATCGAAGACCTTGTTATTAACCCTGAAGAAGAAAAAATTGTTTACAAAGAAAAAGACATTGAGCTTAAAGGTAAACCTTTTGAAGTACTGACTCACCTTGCACGTCATCGTGACCAAATTGTTTCTAAAGAACAACTTCTTGATGCTATCTGGGAAGAACCAGAACTTGTAACTCCAAATGTAATTGAAGTTGCAATTAATCAAATTCGTCAAAAAATGGACAAACCATTAAACATTACAACTATCGAGACTGTACGTCGTCGTGGTTATAGATTTTGTTTTCCAAAAGAAGTTAACTAATTATTTAGTACTCTTCACGGAAGTAATTCCGCTTCGTTGCGCTAACGCTGAGTTTCACTCGGCGTGATGCCCTCGCGCTTTGCACTCTTGGGTTTTTTCCTTTCAAACCATTCTCTTTTAATACTAGCTTTATCCTTAGACTCATTATGTAAAACTATCTATTATTTAGTACTCTTCACGGAAGTAATTCCGCTTCGTTGCGCTAACGCTGAGTTTCACTCGGCGTGATGCCCTCGCGCTTTGCACTCTTGGGTTTTTTCCTTTCAAACCATTCTCTTTTAATACTAGCTTTATATCCTATATTATGATAAGTTCAATATGTTATAATCTTTGAAATTAACTTAAAGACCTTATATGTTTGCCTATAATAAAAGTATTCGTTCTCGTTTTCTTATTCAACTTCTTGTTGCTTCGGCTGCACTTATTTTTATCTTCTCTTCTATTTTATACCTTTTTATTCAACAATCAATTTATGATGATAAAAGAGAAGAGCTTATGCAAGTAGCTAAACATGTTGTTGCTTATGAATCTGTACAAAATGTTGATGAATCAGGAGCACTATTAGGCTTAACAATTGAGATGGTAACCCACACCAATAAAGGTAATACCATTGATTTTTATGAGACCTTAATTGGTGGAAAAGTTTTTTTAACCCTTGTTTACCCTTTTAGTTTAGATAACAACTCCTATATTAAAGTTTCAGAAGAGGTCACAAAAACAAAAAAACTTCTAAAGAAAATTTTAAATAGTATTTTTATTATTAATATTCTAAGTTTTATTATTATCATTATCTATGCCATCACCCTGTCTACCATGCTCATTAAACCAATTAAAGCCTTAACCGCGCGTCTTTCTGATATGAATGAGCATCTTATTCGTCCCATTAAGATAGAAGAACTTCCTATTGAATTTTTACCCTTAGGAGAGACAATTAATCATCTTATTGCGCGTTTGCAAAACTTTGTTAAGTACCAAAAAGAACTTTTCATAGGAACAGCACATGAGTTAAAAACTCCACTTGCTGTGATGAAGTTAAAGAATCAAGTGACCCTCATTAAAAAAAGAGAACCACAAGCGTATATTGATGCTATTAAGGTTAATAATAAAACAATAGATGAAATGAATAAAATCATTGCACATATTTTAAACATTGGTCGTCAAGAAGGGGCGCAACTGGAAACACCTCAAGAAGTCGATGTTATTGCCTATTTAAGAGAAAAGGGAAATGATTTTAAACTCCTTGCAGAAAGTGAAGGAAAAGAGCTTGATATGAACTTTCAGCCTGATATGTTTATGGCAACCCTTCAAACCTCTTTACTCAACCAAATTATTCAAAATTTCTTACAAAATGCCCTGAAATTTACTCCTTCTGAAAAAATCGTACTTCTTCAAAGCGATATAACAGACCAAGGTTTATGTATTCAAGTGATTGATGAAGGTGTAGGTGTAGATGAAAGTTTTGATCATTTTGCCCCCTTTAAGCGTTCAGGTAATAAAGGTGGGGTTGGATTGGGTCTATTTTTATCAAAAAGTGCAGCTGATGCACTGAATGCAAAAATCACAATTAAAAATCGCACTGATGGTATTAGTGGAGCAATTGCAACATTAACCTTAGGTTCATCTTTAAGCTGTGCTCTTCCAGAATCTAAATAAAATACGCATAAGAGATTATAATGAGTAGGCTTTTGTATTCTATTCAGCCTTTATAACTAAAAACATAAAGCGCTTTACAACCTTGTATTATAGACTCACGCTTTTATAAAAGTGAGTATGGTCTGTAAATAACTTATTTTAATACAAATTTCAAATAACTTCAAGCTTTGTTTTGTTATAAATCTCTATCTAATTCATGGACGAGAACGTCCGATACTAATTTCTTTAAATTAGTACTATAAAGGTATTTAATGGCTCTATTAATTAATGACGAATGTATCGCTTGTGATGCCTGTCGTGATGAATGTCCTACGACAGCAATTGAAGAGGGTGATCCAATTTATGTAATTGACCCTGATCGTTGTACAGAGTGTGTTGGGGATTATGACGAACCTGCATGTATTGCAGTTTGTCCTGTTGACTGTTTTGTAGCAGATAAAGATAATGTTGAAACAATTGCTGAGCTTAAGTTCAAATACGCAAATATTCAAAAAGAAGAGTTATAAACATTTAAGGCACCTTCATGGCAAAACGTACCGCAATCATCGATATTGGTTCTAATTCAATTCGGATGGTTATTTTTGAAAAAAGTAGTCGTTTTGCCTTCCATCTTATTCACGAAAGTAAATCACGCGTTAGAATTAGCGAGAATGCTTACGAGAATAGTGGTAATCTTCAAGATAAAGCACTTACCAGAGCTTTTAACACCCTCAAAGAGTTCCAACTTATTATTAAAGAATTTAAGGTTTATAAGACCCTTATTGTTGCGACTTCAGCACTTCGTGATGCTCCCAATAAAAAAGAGTTTATTACTAAGGTAAAAAAAGAGCTTGATTTAGCCATTAAAACTATTGATGGAGATAAAGAAGCTTATTTGGGTGGACTTGCCGCAGCAAATTTACTTTATTTAAAGAATGGACTAACAATAGACATTGGTGGAGGTTCGACAGAACTTGCGCTCTTTAAAAATAAAAAAGTCATCAAAACACTCTCTTTAGACTTAGGCACAGTTCGTTTAAAAGAGCTTTATTTTGATGTAAACAATATTCAAGGAGCTAAAGAGCATATTAAAAAAGAGCTCAAAAAACTTAGCCCTGAATTCATCTGTGAAAATATCATTGGTATCGGAGGCACACTAAGAGCCTTAAGTAAAATGATTATAGAAAAAGAAGAGATAGTTTATAAAAAACTTCATGGTTTTACTTATGAGATAGCCTCTGAAAAGAAATACTTCCAAGATATTTTAGAGAGTGATTTTGACCAGCTCAAGAACTTAGGTGTAAAAAGTGAACGCTTAGATATTATCCAACCTGGGCTTCTTATTTTAAGCCTTCTAATTAAACAGATTCAAGCCAGCAAAATAATCACCTCAGGAGTTGGTGTAAGAGAGGGGCTATTTTTAGCTGATTTACTTCGTTCACAACAAGATAAATTTCCTAATAATTTTAATCCTAGCGTGCACAGTATCTTAGATCGATTCCCTCAAACAATAATCACCTCTACTGAGGCAGGAAAACTTTTTACTCTTTGTAGTCAAAGTTTAAACATAAACAAGACCTACAAAGCACTCTTTTTAACAGCAGTAAAACTTTCTAATATCGGGAAAGAACTAGATTTTTATGAAGCCCATAGACATGCTTACTACCTACTTCTTAACGGCTTAACTTATGGTTTTTCTCATAACGAAACTATACTCATCGCAAGTTTAGTTAGATTTCAACGTAAGGGTACAATTTCGAACTCACACCTTCGTAAATATAAGGCATATCTACCAGAAGAAAAGACACTTGAAGCCTTAGGCTTTTTAGTGCGTCTAAGCCAAGCCTTATATGCCGAATTTTCTCAAGTTCTTGACCTTAGTATTACAAATAAAATATTAACAATCAAAGCAGAGCATAATCATCTTCTTAAAATACGATTAAATGAATTAAAAGAAAATACATTTTTAAAAATAGAACTTATTTAATGCACTAAGACTAAGATAAAAATTTCAACTAAAACACCAGACTTATTCTTTGATTTATTATAAACTCAAAATAAGCCGTGACGGTTGCAAAGCAATATTTCTAAAATACTTATTCATATAAGAGCACTTTCTAAACGCCCTTAATTTAGAATCTTTGACCTATGGTAAATTCAAATGTTGATGTCTGATCACCTGCTTCATCATTAATGGCACGTGCAAAGATTAACTGAATAGGACCCATTGGTGAAAACCATTCTATAGACACACCATAAGATGAACGACGAATCGTCTCATCTAAATAAGGGGTACTAGCAAGATGGTCATTTAATGCTACTGTATATGCAGGATTAGTAAAACCTGGATTAGCAGGATCTTCAATAGGGATATCTGTTGGATTTGTAAACTCTTCTTGCCCTTTACCTTGTAAAATACCAAAATCGTAAAAGGTAGTTAAACGTAACTTTGCCTTAGTAATTAGAGGGAAACTTGCTTCTATAGAGTTGGTTAATATAGCTTTACCACCAATACGTCGTCCTTGCCCATCACGTGGTGAAAGCGTATAAGATTCATATCCACGAACAGAGCCTACTCCACCCATATAAAAACGTTCTGCCGTAGGTAGATTTTGTCGTGCGGTTAAAGGATCACTGTCATCATAAAAGATATAAGCCCCACGAAGTTTATAACGTAAGATTAAATCAAAACCAACATAATCTTCAACACCCTTGTATGCCTTAAAGCTATTATTACTTTTAATAAACTTCGCTGTTCCACCAATTCCTGCAAACTCTAAACTTGTACTTGCAGAAAATCCATTTCGTGGAAGATAAAAATCATCTGTATTATCCCAACGAACCGAAGGTGTAATCGCTGATTTTTGGTAATCTTCAAAGAGTATCTGATCTATTGTTGTTGTTGTTGTTGATTGAAGTGCATCTGAAATATCGCTATATTGAGACTCTGCATAAGTATAATTTAAAGATGCTGATAAAAAACGTGTTAAACGACGTCCAATACCTAAACCTACCCCTTGCGTTGAAATCGTGTAATCATCATAATCTGTCTCATTAATGTAAACCGAGGCTGAACCCGAAAAATCACTATCATTAAGACGTGGATTACTAACATTAATACTTCCACTTTTTGTTCGTTCATAGGTTTCAACAGAAAAACCCATATTAATACCTGAACCAAAAATATTTCTATCTGAAACTGAGGCAGAAAGTAAGATACCCCCGAAACTACCATAACCCCCACCTAATTGGATAGTACCTGTTTGTGTCTCTTTAACCTTAACAATAAGGTCCATTGTTCTATCATCTATACGTTTTTCTTCAATAGTAGTTGACTCAAAATACCCTGTTCTTTGAAGTGCATTACGTGAGTCCCTTACATCTGTTAAAGAGTATAAATCACCAGGAGCAAGATAGATATCACGGCGAGTCACCCTATCAAGTGTACGTGTATTTCCTGAAATAAGAACATCTCTAATATATACCTTATGCCCTGGACGAATTTTATACACTACATCAACCGTATGTGATTTCTTGTCTTTTCTTAAGTCTGGAGAAACCTTTACATACGCATACCCAAGATTAGCAATAATCGTTTTTATACGATCAGAGTCATCTCTAAACATCTTAATATTAAAGGCTTTATTCACTTCAAGTTTAATAACATCACGAATTTTTTCATCATCAATTACCTGTGTTGACTGTTCTAAAATAATCTTACTTACACGATACACTTCACCCTCATAAAGAGTATATGACATATCTGCAATATATTGAGAAAAGTCAACTCGTACAAAAGGGTCATCAACTTTGGAGTCCAAGTATCCATGTTGCATATATAAATCACGAATACGAAGAGGATCATACTGAAGCTCACCTAACTTCATTTCACCATCATTACGTCCCCAAAACCAACCCATCCATTGGTGCTCTTTATTCGCAATAACATCATCAAAATCTGTTGGTTTAAAGGCAGACATTCCTTCAAAACTCATTGACTCAATAACAATACTTTCACCCTTATTCACCTTAAAGGTAAGCTCCATACTTCCATTATCTAAAGTCTTTGTTTCAACTTCTACAATGGTATCAATATAACCTTCTTGCGCAATCGTTTCAACAAGACGTTTTTTAGCTCTTTCTATCTTTTTCTTATCGTATAAGGTACCTTTTTTAAGTTGAAGAAGTTCAGTGTTTTCAGTTTCGTCACCCTGCCCATACCCATCAATTTCAATTCTTGAAATTACTGATTTCTCACGAAAATGGTAAATTAAAACACCATTTTTTTCACTTACCCATATATCCGTAAAATATCCATATTGGAAAAAACGTTTAATTGATTTATCTATCTTCTTTTCAGAAAGACTATCGCCTACTTCAAAACCAAGACTCTCTTTTGCTACAGGTTCAGAAAGGTGAATTAATCCGTCAAACTGAATATCTACTACTGTTTTGGCCTGTAATACACTTACAGAAAAAAGTAACACCAAAAACCAAATTCTCATTAAAATACCTTTGAAAAAAATAACTATATTTATAAAGTCTAAGATTTTATCTTTTATGGGGTTAAACGAGGGTAAAAAAGTAAAGGAATTTATTAAGAATTATAATTACGCTAAAGAATGTCACTTTTGAGAAGATTCATACTACTCTTCCCAAAACCATTTTGTAGCACCACCATATTTACCTGATGATTTAGGCTTTTTCTCTTCTTTAACTTCTACAGAAGGAAGTGCTTTTTGAGTTTTACAAGCTTGTGTACATGTTGGTATAAGTTCTATAATTAAATCATTAGCAATACCTTCATCTGTCATATTATTTGCTAACCAATAACCTGTGTCGGTACAATTTATCTTATCTGCATGGTGTTTGCTTACACATAAGTTTCCTATCTCTTGTAATAAAGATTTTTTTTCTGTTTCTTCCATAATATTAAAAAGTTCTGTTGTATAAGGAACGTCTGAAAGTTTAAAAGTTAAGTCATCTTGAGAATCATATAACTTTTCTATTTTATCACCAAAGGTTAAATAACCAATAAATATCACAAAAACTACAGTAACTATTTGTCCAAAGCTCATTATTTCATCCTAATAACATTTACTTAAAGCCTATATCGGCTAGATTTAAAAGAAGT
>JAJRQV010000074.1 GCA_024280035.1 Campylobacterales bacterium | reverse complement strand
CTCTTTAACTTCGTGCCTGTAATTTTTTCAATTATTTTTACAAAATTCAAACTTTTCTCACTGACTTGCATCACATCTCTTTGAATACCACCACCCAGTGTTGACGTAGTACCCTCAACATATTATTTTTTTACAATAGTCTCAATTTCAGCTAATACACGCTCTTTTTCTTCACCCTTATCATATCGTAATTCAAACAAAAGATGTGCCTGAGGAGAGATAGTATTTGCACCAATTCCCCCTTGCATCTTTCCAACATTGACTGTCGTATTTTGAGATAAATCACTCAAGGCTACTAACTTTTGTAACTTTAATGCCGCTTCTAAATTAGCATCATTTCCATCTGCATAATGATTTCCAGCATGAGCGGCTTTACCTTTAATGTCTACCCAAAAAGTCCCCACACCTTTACGCCCAACCACAACTTCCATCTGTGAACCTGCTGCTTCAAAAACAAGACAATAATCATAATTTTTAGCTAACTCTGTAGAAAGAATTTTTGAATCATCAGAACCTGTTTCTTCATCACTGACTAATAAAAAATCTATGTTTTTAATTGACTCAAGTTCTTCAAGTGCCTTAAAAGCAACAAGGTTTCCACCTTTCATATCACAAACACCTGGTCCATATACCCACTCTTCATCTTAACTATACTGCGCAAAGGTATCGGGTGGAAAGACGGTATCTAAGTGTCCTAAGAGCAATAAAGAAGGAGCATCTTTATCATGTACACTTGTATAAAGACGGTGATGTCCAATCAGTTCACGTTCAAATAGTACCTCAGTCATTCCAAGTTCTTGTAACCAAGAACCAAAAAGTTTGCCATGAGCATCAACACCTGATTTATTTTTTGTATAAGGGTTTATATTAATAAGTTGTTTAAGTTCATTCCACAACATATTGTCCCCAAAGATTTAAAATTGAATTTTTCAGAAATATAATTTTATAATAACTTTGATTATATCTTAATAAGGTCACACTTTTATTACAAGGATTTTAAAATATTATAATGGGGTAATGGGGTAATGGGGTAATGGGGTAATGGGGTAATGGGGTAATGGGGTAATGGGGTAATGGGGTAATGGGGTAATGGGGTAATGGGGTAATGGGGAGTTTGGCAGTTTAAAACTTAAACTGCACTTAGCTCTTGTTCTTTCCACATTAGCGAAGCGAACACATCACCACCTTTGCACATCACCTGAGCCAAAGGCTCAAAACTAGCGACGAATCTCTTTGATACGTGCTTTTTTACCTGCAAGATCACGAAGATAGTAAAGTTTCGCACGACGAACACGTCCACGACGAATAACTTTAATCTCGCTAATACTGTCTGTGTACATTGGGAAGATTCTCTCAATACCAATACCATTTGCACCGATTTTACGGATTGTCATCGTACGACCAGTTCCTGTACCGTGTAAAGCAATACAAACACCTTCGTAAGACTGAACACGAGACTTATCACCCTCTTTAATTGTTACAGCAAGACGAACAGTATCACCAGCGCGGAAATCTGGAACGTTTTTCTCAGAAATTTGCGCGTTTTCGAAATTTTCGATGTACTTATTTCTCATAATTTTTCCTTATTTTGTGCTTTAAAAGCTCATTGGGTCGAAAATATTTTGTTTTACACTCAGAAAGAGTGAGTTTCAATGCTTTTATTTTTGCATGATTCCCACTCACATACTCTAAGGGTACCTTCATATTTTCATATTCAGGTGGTCTTGCAAAAGCAGGCGCTTCCAGAAGAAAGCCTTCAAAACTCTCTTCATCTAAAGAGACTTGGTTACCCAAAACCCCTTCAACGTTTCTGCTTATTGCATCTGCCATCACCAAAGATGGCAGTTCTCCACCCGTCAAAATATAATCACCGATTGAGAACACCTCATCAGCGAATGTCTCGACAACACGTTCATCAATACCTTCATAACGTCCACTCACAAAAGCGATATGCTTCTTCTTTGCTAGTCGCTTTGCATCGTTCTGATTGAACGGTTTTGCAACAGGCGTAGCAAAGATGATATGCACATCTTCTTCTTTGAGTTTTCTCAAAGTATCAAACAGAGGTTGTGTGGTCATTACCATTCCGGCACCACCACCAACTGCTGTGTCATCGACCTTTTTCCATTTATCAGCAGAGTTCTCTCTTGGATTGATATAATCAATCTCAAGTAGATTCTTCTGTATCGCTCTAAATAGAATTGAGTCATTAAAATAACCCGAGATTAACTCAGGAAAAAGAGTAATAAAGCTAAACTTCATTAACTCGCCTCAAGGATATCAAATGCTCCTTGAACCTTAATAACTTTATCTTCCGTAGACACTTCTAAAACGAAGTTATCTAAGTACGGAATTAAAAATGAGTTTGGCATCTTTTTAGAAATCAGACTTTCATCTGTTTTTACTTTAAGATAATCCGTAGTTCCTAAGCGTTCGATTTCAGTCACTGTGCCTAAAAGAAGTTCACCTTCTATAACAGAGTTTCCTACAATGTCAAACCAAAAATGCTGTCCCGCTTCAAGTTGTATATCTTGACGCGTTTTCTCTTCTGTTGTAAAAAGGTCAACATTCGTTAACTTTTTTGCAGCTTCTACAGAATTGACACCCTTAAACTTGATTAAATCGCGTTCAGGATTATAGCTTTCAATTACTAGTTCACCACGTCTACTGTCAAAAATAGCGCCTGCTTTGAACTGCTCAGGAAAATCAGACTTAAGATGAAACTTCATTTCACCAAAAAGTCCAATGGCTTTCCCAAGTTTTGCAACTTGAAATCTATTAGTTTTTAGGTTCGACATTTATTCGATAGCTTAGACCGTCTTTAGCCTTACATCCAGAGATAACTGTTTTAATCGCACCAATCATCTTACCTTCTTTACCAATCAACTTACCAACATCAGCTTGGTTAGCATACACAGTAATTTCAGCAAAATCATCTTTTTGATCTACCTCAATAGAGATATCATCTGGATTAGAAACTATCATTCGGGCATAAGATGCAACAAACTCAGCAACCATGTTTATTTACCAGCTAGCTTTCTAACGCGGTCGCTCATTTGAGCACCAACGCCGATCCAGTAGTTAAGACGCTCTTCATCAAGATTAAGAGTAGCAGGAGAAACCATCGGGTTATAATAACCAATTTTTTCAATCCAACCACCATCACGAGGCTTACGAGAATCTGTTACTACGATACGGTAGAAAGGTTGTTTTTTACGACCCATACGTGTTAAACGAATAACTGTCATATTGTTCCTTGTATTAAGTTTTTTTACCATTTGTCATTAATTGAACGTGAAATGAGCAAAAGCCCATTTCACTACGCTAACACTAAGTTTCCTTCAACAGGAAGCTTATATGCAGTAAACCGCATTTGTTAGCAATTCATTAATTACTGCTGGTTACATCTAAAGTCATAATAAAAAAGTAAGGAGGAAAGTATAAATAGAAGATAAAGCATAAGCTTTATAATTAAGAACTTTCCTCTTACCGTCTTAATGTAGACGTCACATGTAACCGGCACAAAAGGCTAAAATCAACATTTTTCAATGCTCATTTTAATCTTTTGACTCAATTACTCATCTTCTTAGCATAGAGGTACTCTTTAAGAAAATGTCTTTCGAAATGGAAGTATAGCTTAATTCATTTAAAAAAGGAAGACTTATATGAACCAATCAATTCTTCCAATTAAAATTTCTTACCAGAAATTAAGACTACGGTAGTTGTTTTCAATAAAACGAACCGATTGGTTAAGTTAAGAATTACAGCTTAATATTAGAATTGAGGCTGTAAAAAAGGAATAATCTGTTTTTTACGACTTAAAACACCCGCTAACCAAACCTGATTATCTTCAAGTTTACTATCAAATGCCATTTCAAACTTAGAAGCATCATCAGAAAGAAGTAAAACTTGAGAACCTTCTTTCATAATATCTGTTAAAAGAAGCATAATAGTGTGCAGACCATTCTCTTCTTTCATGATTTTTAAGTCAGCAAACAAGGAATCTTTCATATCATCAAATACAGACAAATCCACTACTTCAAGTTGACCTACACCTACCTTTTCACGACCCATTAAAAACTCTTTATAATCACGTGTGTTTAACTCACGAGGGCTTGCTCCTTGGACAGCAGATTTTACAATACACATCTCCATACCTAAGGCTTTATAATCTTCAATACCTGCAATTTTTGCAAGCTCTTTACATGCCTTGGTATCGACTTTTGTACAGGTAGGCGATTTAAAGATTACGGTATCAGAAAGAATCGCACATAACATCATTCCAGCAATATCTTTAGGAATTTTAACATCGTACGAGTCATACATCTCTTTAACAATAGTGTTAGAACACCCATTAGGACGAATCCAACACTCTAAAGGCGTAGAGGTTGTTAAATCACCTAATTTATGGTGGTCAACAATTCCTAAAATTGTTGCTTGTTCAATATCTTCAGGGGCTTGCGCCTTATCTGAAAAATCAATAATATAAACATTTTTACCCGCTACTGAAGTTTTAAGTTCAGGCAGTGTTCCTCCAAATTTATTTAAAATAAACTCTGTTTCAGGAGAGATCTTTCCTTGACGTGTAGGAATAGTATCTTCACCCAATTGATTTTTTAAGTAAGAAAGAGAGATAGCTCCAACAATAGAATCAGAGTCTGGATTAGTATGACCGAAAACGTAAGTTGACATGAAAAACCTTATGTAAATTAATTATTTTGGAATTATACTGTTTTTATGATTGGTATTTTTTAAAGTGCTCAAAAGAAGAAAATATATTAAGTTAAAAGCAAGAGAAGGGGCTTAACGAGGTAAGCCACCCATTTTTCCACCTTGCATCTGACCCATCATGTTTTGAAGGTCTTGCATCCCTTTTTTACCTGAGAATTTCTTTGCCATTTTAGAAGCATTTTTAAACTGCTTTAAGACACGGTTAACATCCATAGCGTCCATTCCACACCCCTTAGCAATACGTGATTTTCTTGAGTTATTAAGCAGGTCTGGATTTTCACGCTCTTTCATCGTCATAGAACTCACCATTGCTTTGATGTTTTTAAGCTCTCCTGAGTTCTCCATGTCAAAGTTTTTAAGCGCGTCACCCATCGCACCCATACCTGGAATCATTCCAATGATAGATTTCATACTACCCATCTTTTTCATGCTTTCCATCTGCTCTAAAAAGTCATTAAAGTTAAACTGACCTTTTTTAATCTTACGGGTCATCTCTTTGGCTTTTTTCTCGTCGATTACATTCGCAGTTTTTTCTGCTAAACCTTCGATATCACCATAACCCATTAAGCGGTTTACAATACGCTCAGGAATAAATACCTCAAGGTCAGGCATCTTCTCACCATTACCAATAAAACGAAGCGGTACTTGAACCTGAGAAGCAATACCTAAAGCCACACCACCCTTAGAGTCACCATCATACTTAGAAAGAATTACCCCATCGATTCCAAGTTGCTGATTAAAGCTATCTGCTGTACGTACAGAATCTTGCCCTGTTAATGAATCTGCAACATAAAAAATCTCATCCGGTTTAACTGCGTCTCTTACTGCTTTAAGTTCACCCATCAACGCTTCATCAATAGCTAAACGACCCGCAGTATCAATTAAAAGAACATCGTAAAGACCCTCTTGTGCTTTTTTCTTTGCAGCTAAGGCAATTTTAACAGGGTCTTTTTCATTTTCTTCATGATACACGTCCACTTCAACTGAAGCTCCTACTTGAATAAGTTGCTCAACTGCTGCCATACGTTGTAAATCGGCTGCGGCAATCAGTACTTTTTTCTGTTTATTTTTGAGGTAAAAAGCAAGTCTACCCGTAGTCGTTGTTTTACCCGAACCTTGAAGCCCCATCATTAAGATAGTGGTCGGTGGTTTTGAAGCAAAAACAAAACCTTGATGCCCTGGAACTTTTAGAAGTTCATGAAGACGGGTCTGCATAGAGTTTAGAAATTGGTCTTTACCAATACCTGCTGTTTTAACATCAAGTTCAACATCACCCAAGAGTTGTTTAACCACCTTATGATTAACATCTGCTTTTAAAAGGTTTTTCTTTAACTCAGTAAGAGCTTTCTTAAGGGCTTTTTCATCATCATGAAAACGAATCTTTTTAATAGCTGATGTAAACGAAGAGGTGAGTGTATCAAACATATTTTTTCCTATTGTGTGCAAACTAATTTATTAGTTCGCGATTATATAAAATTCTTACTTAGAGTGTCTTTATCGTAAAACAGCGTAAACTTCTTTTTTTGTCAACAGATTTAACTCATTAAGATGAGATTAAAAACCATCTGTTTAATCAGCTTAATCTTTGGATTAGGCTTTCTTCTTCTTTAATCTTGACACTATTATCAACCACCGCCACCGATGTGTTTAAACTCTTTAGGCTCAGGTGAGGAAAAGGTCATACCTAAGATTTCCATTTTAGTGGCATGAAGCATTACTCGTTTAGCACGTCGTCCACCATACACTTCATCTCCCATAATCGGAAGGTTTTCACTTCTTAGGTGAACACGAATTTGATGGGTTCTACCTTCACGAATCACTAACTTAATCTTAGACTTATGATTAACAACCATCATTGGAGAAACTGTTGTATGTGCTGGTTTTCCTTTTGATGCAGAAATTTTTGAATATGCCTTATTATTTTTCTTTTCTGTTAAAATAGGCTTATCAATTTCAAATTCTTCAATCACATCGCCATCAACCCAAGCAACATACTCTTTGTAAACTCTATGATGCTTAAACTCTTCAATAGCTTTTTCTCTAAAATCTTCTTCTTTACATAAGACTAAAACACCCGAAGTTTCTCTGTCTAAACGGTGAAGTAGTTTTGCATCAGGATATTTCTTTTCAATCTCTTCAGAGCTTAAAAAAGCAGGTTTATCTAAAACAATTACATTTTTATTTTCATAAATAACTCTGATTTTTTCAACTTTTTCTACTCGAAATTTTGTTTTAACCGAAACATTACCACGAGCAATAACTACCTTTCTATTCCCTGCATAAACAAGACCTTTATCAATAAGATCTTTTGCCTTTGAATTTGAGATTCCCTCTTGTTCTGCTAATACTTTGTAGGCTTTTTCTTCTGCCATTTTTTATCCTTTTATTAATCTTTTAAAATTTAATTTCTGTTTTCTCTTTACACTTAATATTTCATTCAACATCATATTCCTTAATCAGGGTATTAATCTCATCTAAGTCCACACTCTCATCTATATGAGCCGCAGGCATTATAAGAGCTTCCTCTAAGGCTGGTACAAGATTCTGTTCTTCAATTACCTGAGCATCTTTAACATAAGAAAAAAGTTCTTTCTGATTAAAAATATGTTTACCAGAAATCAACTTACATCCAAAGGCAATAGGTTCAAGAGGATTATGCCCACCAATTGGAGCAAAACCACCCCCTAAAATAGCAATATCACTAATATGATAAATATTATTTAACTCTCCCATCTCATCTACTAAAACCATATCCGCATCAAAAGCCTTCGACTTAGAAAAGTGTGAAAAACTTAATGTATTCGCCTGCGCATATGTCTGCATCATTTCAGCAACTTCTTTAAATCGTACAGGATGACGAGGAACAATAATAAGATGAAGTTCTTCATTATGGCGTTTTTTAAACTCTAAAAAAGCCTCAATAATAAGTTTTTCTTCACCAGCGTGAGTGCTTCCACCAACAAGAGTTATACCTTTTGCCTTAGTATATAACTGTGTTGCTTTAATAGACTGTGCTAGTTTAATATTACCTATAACCTTAATATTTCTTGCACCTAAGGTTTCAAATCTCTTTTTATCTATAAGGCTTTGAACATAAATGGTATCCACACAAGCAAAAAGCTTTTTATAAAACCATGCCATTTTTAAATACTTAGGATAAGAACGTTCAGATATACGAGCATTTAAAAGTACTAACCTTGTACCCTTAGAAAATGCCATTACAAAAAGCATGTACCAAAATTCTGCCTCAAGTACAATAAGAAGTCTTTGCTTAGTTTGCCAAAAAGGTAAAAAAAGTTCATAAGGAAGATAGCGTACATGTGCCTGTTTATAAGAAGATGATGCTGTAGAAAAACCAGTGTGCGTTATGACTGAAATATTTACATCTGCTTTTTTAATATTCCTAATTAAAGGCTCAAGCGCTTTGGCTTCACCCAAAGAACAAGCATGAAACCAAATCCCTTCTTTTTTAAATCGTGGTGTTTTTTGTAAGAAAAAACGCGCAGGTAAAGACTCTTTATATTTAGATTTAAAAGAGAGGTATAAAATAATAGGTATAGCTATAATATATAAAATGAGTGAAAGTAGATAATAAAGAAAGAAAAATGGTGTTCTCAAGGGTCTTCCCTCGCTTCGTCACTGCCTAAGCAATGTTATTATGTATCATAATGCTATTTAAGCCAAAACAGCATGACATTACGTCACACTATTTTGCTGTATCTTCTTGTGTTTCCATATAAAGGATACGACCACAGTGAGGACAGGTAGTAATCTCTTCACCTTTAATAACTTCTGCATAGGTTTTATCATTAATAGCTAAAAAACAACCGTAACATGCTTGGTTCTTAACTGGAACAGCTGTTGTGTTTTTAGCCCAACGACGAATCTTTTGATAAAATGAAAGACCCTTTTGATTCATTTTTGAAATCAATTCATCTTTTTTAACAAAAACTTTTTGACGTTCTGCATTAATTTGAGTAAGAACGGCATCAACCTCAGCTTTCACCGATTCCGTCTGTTCATTAGCTGTTGCAATCTCTGTCTGTAATTTTTCAATAACTTCTTGTTTTACTTCAACAACTTTTTCAAGACGTGCTATCTCTTCATTTGCAAAATTTACTTGCTCTTTAGCAATTTCTTCTTCAAGTTGAAGTGATTTCATTTCACGTTAAGTTTTAATCTCTGCACTCTTTTTTGCATTTTCACTTAATTTATCAGTAAGTTCGGCAAGGTGAAGTTCATTTTTTTGCTTTTTAACAGTTTCTGCTTGAATCTCTTCTTCAAGAGTAGCAATTTGAGACGCTAGGTTCTCTTTTGTTGCAAGCACAGTTTCGTATTTATGATTTGCCTCTTCGATGCGTGGTTCAAATGCATCAATATCTTTATCGATTTTTGACAAGTCAACGAGCTGTTTTAGGTGCTTATTCATTAGTTTCCTTAGTGGTGACCCTTATTAATAAGGCATAATTTACAATGCCTAATTACTTAATATATGTAAATGGGTTCTTTGATGATGAAATTATAACCGTAATTCCTAAATTTTCCAAATCTTTTGCTAAAACTTCTGGAAAATAACGTTCACTTTCAAAATGTCCTATATCTATCATGGATAATCCAATAGTTTTTGCTTCCATTGCCTCATGATATTTTATATCTCCAGTTAAGAAACAGTCAGCCTTAATTGTTTTCATTAAAGACGCTCCCGAACCTGTTGTTAAAGCAACTGTTTTAATATTATCATGGCAGTTAACCGTTCTTATGACTTCTAAATTTAACTTTTCACCAATTTTTTTAGCAAATCTACTAAATGATTCATTCACTTCTAAGTACGCAACAAATCCCTCTTTCTTTTTTATCTCATATCCTAAAACCTCTTTTGCTACATAAGCATTTAGATGGGTCTGATCAAAATTAGTATGCATTGCAATATTAGAAATACTCTTTCTCATCATTGTTTGCAGGAGTTTTGCAGGGTACTGGTTAAATTGAAGTTGTTTTAAACCCCCAAATATAATAGGATGATGCGTAATGATTAGTGTATTTTCATCTATATTTTCAAGAAGTTCTTCATCTATATCTATACTCAAAACGATACTTTTAACCTCATGTTCCCAATCCCCCAGTAAGAGACCTGAATTATCCCATGATTCTTGCAGTTCAAAAGGTGAAATTTCATCCAAAATCGTATATATTTGTTCAATAGTCATAGCTTAACTCCTGTTTTCTCTTTAAAACTTTGCTCAATTAATATACTCTTTTTTGACGTTTACAACGGATAAATACCGCCTTGTCATGAGAAAAAGGGTCATCTTTTTTCACCTCAAACATATCTATACTTTTAATCAAACCAATCATCGTTGAACAGCCATAATTACGGGGATCAAAATCAGGATGCCTGTTTGCAATTGTTTGGCGAATATGTGTTAGATATGACCAACCTGAGTCATCAGCTGTATCTTCAACAACATTTTTTAAGAGTTCCATTAAAGAAGAATTGTTCTTTAAATCACATTGGGCATCACTTTTAGCAATACGTTTTTTAGGAGCAGCTTTTGTCTTTTCCTTACGCAGGTTTTCAGTATAAATAAACTGATCACAAGCCGCTAAAAAAGATTTTGGTGTTTTTTTCTCACCAAAACCATATACACGAAGACCTGACTCTCTAATACGAAGGGCTAAACGTGTAAAGTCACTGTCAGAAGAGACAATACAAAAACCATCAAGTTTATCTGTATAAAGCAGGTCCATAGCATCAATAATCATAGCCGAATCGGTTGAGTTTTTACCTACGGTATAACCAAACTGTTGCATGGGTTGAAAACCATGAGAAAGAAGATGTGTTTTCCAACCCTTTAAGCGGGTATCTGTCCAATCTCCATAAATTCTTTTAACAGATGCCACCCCATATTTAGCAATTTCTGCCATTAAACCTTCAATAATAGAGGGTTGAGAGTTATCGGCATCAATAATTACTGCAAGCTTATCTTGTTCATTTGTCATCTAAGTTCTCCGAGGCCTTACGAGCAGGCTCAAAGTCAGGATCAATTTCAAGTGCTTTGATATACATATGCTTAGCCTCTTGCATTTCACCTAAACTTTCCATTAATTTGGCATAATTAAACCAGTTCACTTCATAATTGTCATCAATTTTAAGTGCCTGTTTATAATGCTCTTGAGCTTGAATGTTTTTTCCCATATCTGCATACAATGCAGCTAAAGCATTGTGCGTCATGTCATCATTAGGATCAATTTCTAAAGATTTTTTAT
>JAJRQV010000073.1 GCA_024280035.1 Campylobacterales bacterium | reverse complement strand
CTTTATATCGCCAGTTTTAGACTTTATATGCTCAATTTTTTACAATATATTTTTATGATACAATTTCCGAAGAAATTGGCTTGATAATTGATGGTTTTTAGAAGTTATTGAGAGTATGATACTGGATTTTTTCACAGTCTCGCAGGAGCCAATAGTTTACCCTAGCGGGAAAACTATTGCTCTCCTCAAACGCTGTGCGTTCCCGCGGAGCGAGAACGTACAACGGCGAAGCTGAGCACTAAACGTGCCACCTGCCTTTTGTCGTATTTCGCTTCGCTACATACAACAAAAAACAGGAGTCCCACATTAAGTTATACTCCAGAAAATCGCAAGCGAGTTTTCTGAACTATAAATTAATGGAGCTCAGCTTCGCCGTTACCTAAAACGTTATATCCAAGTTGCCACATTGTCTGGAAATTTGAATATGCCTATTTTATTCATTTAAGATTGGTAAATTCAAATAAGGAGACCGAAATATGCCTGCTGCAACAACAAAAGTATGTCAAAAATGTGGTATATCCAAACCATTATCCCAATATCACCACAATACAACAAGATCAGATAATCATAATGGTATTTGTAAAGACTGTCAAAATAAAGTAAATAAATCAAATAACTAATAAGGAAACTACAATGGCAACTTGTCAACAATGTAATAACAAAGGAGATGTACTCCTTAAAACCGGTAATTCTCATTATGAAAAGTACCTAGGGTGGTGTAAGCAATGTATAAGAAAAGACCAGTATGAGCTAAGTCAACAAGGAATAGCTGAAATAAAAGGTTTTTTCAATAAAGTGTTTGGTTAGTAGCAAAGGAGACTATCAATGGCAAAATCAAAAGAGACGTATTTAAAGGTAGCCCAAACATTTAAAGCTAAAGGCGATAAACTATGGGCTCAAGCTAAAAGTGCAGAAGCTAATGTAACCAATGTTGGTACTTTATTTCAAAGAGCAAGAGATGCTTATTCCACAGCAGAAAAAGCTGAAGAAAGTGCAAGAAATGCTTAAGCGATGTAAAATTCAAGTGATAACAACTTGAATTTTGCTATAATATACTCAAATAATTATTGGAGTATATTATGCAAACTATGGCAATACAAATCCAAGATGACTATGTTAATGATTTTATGAATTATGTTAATAATCATAGTGACAGCATAACTATTAAAAAAGATAGAAATTTAGAACTTGACCCTTATTTTTATGAAAGACAAAAGCAGTTGCACCAAATTCGAGATGACATTAAAAATGGCACCATGGAAATGCTTTCTCAAGAACAGTACGATAAAGAAATTGAAGACTTTTTTTCTACCTTAGAAAAATAATATGAAAATTATTCGTTCTAGAAAATATCAAATAAATCTACTTATAATTTTACAATATATTGCCAAAGATAAAACAAGTGCAAGTAAAAATTTTCAAAAAGAACTTGATACCCAAATCAAGGATATCCCTAATTTTCCATATAAGTATAAACCATCAATTTACTTTAGCGATTTAAATATAAGAGATTTAACATACAAAAAGCATACTATAAACTATGAAGTTAATTTAGAAAAAAACACAATAGAAATTTTAAATATTTTCAATCATAATAAGCCAAGTTAGTTAAAAGATATAACAAAAACGAGGAGCGAATATTTTCCCCTTCGTGGAAAATATCGCTCACGATAAACGTTATTAATCTCGAAAAATTCTATAAAGTCAAAAAAATCCAAAATTAGTTATAGTGTTAAATATTAGAAGAAAAGAGATCTTTATGCCTAAAATTTTTGAATACTGTCAGACACGGAGTTAAAATGGGCAGTATAAAAGCTGCATAAAAATAGTTTAACTAATTAGCGATTCTATATTCTTATCATAAAGGAAGCTTAAATATCTTGTTCAATAACCTTCTTAAAGGTATCAAAATACAATCCTTTTAACTCAGCTATTTCCATAGAAATATCATTAATAACAACCTTATTACCACCAACAATTCCTATCTTTTCACAGGCTAAGCCATCTACCATCGCTTCAAAAGCTTGTGCATTTTCAGGGCTTACTTCGATTACTGCTCTTGAAAATGTTTCTGAGAAAATATCATTTTCATTTTCTACCGTTACAGAAACATTTGTACCCATATTACTTACTGCTGCCATCTTTCCGATAACCACAGCCATACCCCCTGATGAACAATCTTTTGCCGAAGCTAAAAGGCCTTTTTTATTCGCATTAATTACGGTGTTCCAAAGGATTAACTCTTTTTCGTAATCAATCTCAGGAAGCTTTCCTGCTACTTTTCCGTGGAGCTCTTTCATGTATAAAGAACCTCCAAATTCAGATTTTGTATCACCTAAAAGATAAAGACTATTTCCCTCTTTTTGAAATGAATTAAAAAGAACCTTGTTCTCATCATCATTTACACCCACGGTTGCAATTGACGGTGTTGGAAAAACTGAAATACCATTAGTTTCGTTATAAAGCGAAACATTTCCACCAATGACAGGCGTATTAAGTTCAGCACAGGCTTCTTTAATGCCTAAACAACCTTCACCAAACTGCCACATAACTTCAGGGTTTTCAGGATTACCATAATTTAGACAATCTGTAATGGCTAAGGGTTGAGCCCCCGTCATGGCAACATTTCTTCCTGACTCAATGACTGCTGCTGCTGCCCCACCTTTAGGGTCAATGTAACAGTGGCGAACATTACAATCTGAACTCATGGCAAGTGCTTTACCATTCTCTTTTACACGGATTACCGAAGCATCAAGAGAACCACCCTTTTTAATGGTATTAGTCTGAACCATTGAATCATACTGCTCATAAATCCATGCCTTATCTACAACTTCCATCGAAGACATTAACTTACTAAAAGCTTCTTGGTTAGATACCGCGTCAAAATCTGTGATTTCTACCTTATCAAGGTCTTTTAAGTAAGCAGGTTTTGTCATTGGACGGTTAAGTACTGGTGCTTCTTCTGAAACAGGATCAACAGGAACATCTGCACATTTTTCGCCATTCCAGAAAAGTTCCATTGTCCCCGTAGCCGTGACTTCACCAATTACCGCAACGGCAAGGTCCCATTTTTCAAAAATTTCAATAATTGCTTGTTCTGAACCTTTTTTAGCACAAATAAGCATACGCTCTTGAGATTCTGAAAGCATAAAATCATAAGGTGTCATATTTTCTTCTCTAGCGGGTACCTTATCCAGGTGCATTATCATTCCAGAACCCGATCGTCCTGCCATCTCAAAAGAGGAAGAAGTAAGCCCAGCAGCACCCATATCTTGGATACCAACAACATAATCAGTTTTAAAAAGTTCCATACAAGCCTCTAGAAGAAGCTTTTCAGTGAAGGGATCACCCACTTGAACCGTTGGACGTAAAGATTTTGACTCTTCAGTAAAAGAGTCTGAAGACATTACTGCTCCACCAAGACCATCTCTACCTGTTTTTGAACCTACGTACATTACAGGATTTCCAATACCTTCTGCTTTTCCATAAAAAATTTCATCTGATTTTGCGATACCGAGATTAAACGCATTGACAAGGATGTTTCCATTATAACACTCATCAAAACTAACTTCGCCACCAATAGTTGGAACACCCATACAGTTTCCATAACCACCAATGCCTTCAGTTACCCCACGTACTAAAAAACGTTGGTGAGACGAAGTTTTATCATCATTAAGAACATTTCCAAAACGTAAAGAGTTAAGAGAAGCAACTGGTCTTGCACCCATGGTAAAAACATCACGCATAATGCCACCAACACCTGTTGCTGCACCTTGGTAAGGTTCAATAAATGAAGGGTGATTGTGAGATTCCATCTTAAATACTGCGGCATAACCATCACCAATATCAATAACACCTGCGTTTTCACCGGGACCTTGAATAACCCAAGGTGCCTTAGTTGGAAAACCACTTAAGTGAACTTTCGAAGATTTATAAGAACAGTGTTCAGACCACATTGCTGAGAAAATTCGAAGCTCAACCATGTTTGGCTCACGTCCTAAAATCGTTAATATATTTTGGTACTCTTCAGGAGATATTTTATGATCTTTACATGCTTGTTCTATGTTTTCTACTTTATACAAGGGGCTTCCTTAGTGTTATTTATGGACTTTTTAAAGAATCAACATTCATGTCAATTTTCTAAAAAGTCTTTTAAGACGCGATTATACTCATAAAGTACTAAAAAATTGTTTATATGAACCTTTAAATAAACTATAATTAAAAACTTAGCACAAGAACCTAGGTATAGCTCTAAATACTTTACGCTAAAATCCCTAAAATTTAAGGGAATAAGAGAAAACTCATGTTCAGTAAAACAGCACAATATACATTTAGAATTTTAATATTTATGTCCAAAGATCCCGAAGAGCTTTTTTCGGCGACTCATATCCACGAAGAGACGGAAATACCGTACAAATACCTTACTATGTTATTAACCAAATTAGCCAAAGCTAATATTTTAAAAGCTTCCCGCGGAAGAAATGGTGGTTTTTTACTTAACAAAGGTACAGATGAAATTTTTCTTGTAGATATTTTAAATGCTATAGATGAAAACAACTGTTCTAACTGTGCCCTTGGAGAAACAGAGTGTGATGAGGCAAAACCCTGCTCTTTACACGAAAGTTACACCCTCCCAAAACAAGCTTTAGAGAAAATGTTAAACACAACAACACTTGATAAACTTGACCCAAGTCTTATGGACTCACATTAGTTTAAAAATACGAAGAGCAAGTTGTCCACAGATTAAACTGATTTAACAGATTGTCTATTATAATCAATTTAATTTGCTTAATCTGTGGACTATCTAAAAAAGAAAAGCTATTTTTACTTAAGTTTCAAATTAAAAAATAGATATTTTTAACACTTTAATGTCTCTTTTTTAATCATCCTGCTTTTAAGCTCTTATGAATGTACCTATTTTACTCATCTTGACCAAGATCAATAAAACAGTTTAACCATCCTGTTTTAGGGGCTTCACATAGGTTTAAAAAAGCCTAATCAAAAATTGGCTAAATTTTAATCACTTAACTGAACATAAAATATGATAACTATGTCATTATTTTAATTACTATATATCTATAGACAAGTCGTATTGAATATAGTTTAGAAAAATACAAGAGGTATAAAAGATGATTTTTACAAACTCCCTAGAGTTATTAGCTTTTCACTGGGTAGCTTATACACTATATGCAGCGATGATTTTATCAGTAATTGCATGGTTTGGATATAACCTAACGAGAGAAAAAGCAAAATCAGTGGTTCGTATACCATTTTACTGGTATATGGCATTTTTAGTTGCTGGTGGTGTTGGGCATCACATTTTTACTTATAATGCTATTCCATGGGTTTCTCAAGATATTGGAAGACACGAACTTAGCAATGATGCAACATATAAGTTTATTATTGAAAAACATAAATGGACACTCCCTGCAAAGAAAATTACCGTTCAATGTGGAGAAACCATTAACTTTGATGTTGAGAGTAAAGACCTTATTTATGGTTTTGGTCTTTTCCGTCAAGATGGTTCTATGGCTATGCAGATGCAAGTTAATCCTGGTACACCAAATGATATTCTTTGGACATTTCATCATAATGCTGTCTTTGATTTAGATTCAACGGAATATTCTGGTCCAGCTATGTATGATAAACATACTGGTGAAAATTTAATGAGAGTTAAACGCTTCTTAGAAGTCGTTGGCTGTGAAAAAGGAGCTAAATAATGAGTTTTGCTAAGACATTAATACATGGTACTGACTTTAATCATGAAGGTTTAAATGCTCTTCAAAAAGTAACTCTTCGTGCTGTTGTAATGGCATTTTTATTTTATGGTTTAGTGGCAATAGAAGGTATGATTATGCGAATGGTTGAAGTAGGACCTCAAGCAAAAGCAATTATGCCAGAGCAGTTTTTCCATCCAGATCATTTCTTTTCTATTATGACAGTTCACCCTATTGTAGGTATTTTTGGTTCAACATACCAGTTAGTTTTTGCTGCATTTATGTTTCTTGTTCCTTACCTAACTAAAAAACCTCTTTATAGTGTTAAATTAGCAAACTTTGTTTGGTTAAATATCACTATTGGGACAGCTTTCGCTTGGATAGCTGCTTTTGTATGGCAGTATGCCCCACTTTATACACTTTACTGGCCACTACCTGCGGATACAACCCAGTTTAGTACCATTGGTGGTATTGTTTTCATCATCGGTATTGCACTTATTATGGTCGGTACTTTTGGATTTATTTATAACATATATGCAACTATTTTTGCTCGTGTTGGTGTACATAAAAATAAAACAACTAAAGAGCTTCTCATCTCTGGATTTGGTATTGATGGTATGTTAAATCTTATCAATAAACTAAGAGGAAAAGAACCTTATACAAAAGAGCCAGCATTAGCACTTCCTGTTGTTGCAATCTTCCGTGGTACGGTTGATACATTCTTAGATGCAATTGTCATCTTAGGTGCAGGTATCTTAGTTCTTGTCTATCTTGTAGCTGACTTAGGTGGTATTCAGTTAGATGTTACTGCAATTGATGCACTCTTATATAAAAACCTTTTCTGGTGGGGGCTTGACTTAGTTGCTGATGGTCTTGTATTAATTTATGTTGCAGGTTCATGGTATTTATTAGCCACTTTAATCACAGGGCAAAAGCTTTTTATGGAAAATGTTGCTCGTGCTGCACTTATGCTTGAGCTTTTAGTTTCATGGATGGTTTGGTCTCATCACTTGTTAGGTGATCAAGGTCAACCTGAAATGATGAAACTAATCTCGGGTGAGATGGTTACAGCATTTGAACTTCTTACTCAAGGTCTTGCACTTTTTATTACTCTTGTTACTTTATGGAAAGCTCGTCCATTAAAAATGACTATGGAACTTAAATACCTATTAGGTGGTTTATCTGGTTTTGGTCTTGCTGTTCCTGCGGCAATTATTCAAGCAGATATGGGTATGAACCGTGTTCTACACAATACACAGTGGATTATTGGTGCACACGTTCATATTGCTCTTATTGTTGGTCTTTATATGACACTTTATTCTGCTCTTTTTGTTTTATGGCCACTCGTTACCAATAACACTAAACTCTACTCAAGCAAACTTGCTAATACGCACTTTTGGATGCACCTAATTGGTGGTATCGGTATGGGTGCATTTATGGGTATGGCTGGGCTTGATGGTATGCTTCGTCGTCACCTTTATGTTAATGGTGAATTTCATTTTGATATGTTAATGGCAGCAGGCTTTGGTACGATGTTACTTGTAGCTTGGGCACTTTTCCTTTTCAACATTATCATGTCTGTCGGTTTAAAAGGTCTTATTGGTATTTTCTTACCTGCAAAAGACAAAACTGCTTCATATGTATTAGATCCAGAAGACATGTAATTTTATTTGATGGGCAATGGCCCATCTTCTTCAAAAAATAGACTTAGGAAATATATTGATTAATTTAGATAGAGTTGCTTATGAGATAAAGACCGTTGGGCTTTATGATTTAGTTTTACAAGATGTTCAAAAAGACGCTGGTAAAAACAGAGTAAATGAAGATGAAATCAAAGAAACCATGTCTAAGACCCCCCAAATCTTAGAAGATTACATGCAAACAAATGTTGAATATAATTTAAGTAATATTCATTTAAAAGACATACCAATAGATAATTTAAAAGATGAACACAAACAAAAAGCACAACAAATCAATGCTAATTTTAAAAAGTTAAAAACCTTAGAAAAATATACACTTGATTTTGAACAAAGTGCTACGCTTGTTATCATCTTTTCAATTGAATTTTTTGTTCTGTTTTCTGTTCAGTATTTTATAATTTTACTGAATTTAAAAGCATGGCAATGGTGGATATATGGTCTTTTTGCATCTACTGTTCTATTTGCTTGGCTTTATGCAAGAAAACAGAGTAAGGTATATGATAAAAACAATGCTATCTTTCAAGAAACGTACATACAAACTTTAAAGCTTTTAAAAGAGTTAGAAGAAGACGGTATTATAAAAAAAGAAGATTTAATGATAAGTGAGAGTGATGAACACATCTAAACCTATATTAATAAACTACACCTGGTCTCAAGAAGTTTTTGTTTCTGCATCCCAAGCCACCTATGAATTTGAATTAAAACACTCGCCTAAAAGATTTTTAGGTTGGTTCTTTATCGGGCTTTCTCAATTTGGTGTGGTTGCAGCACTTAAAAAAGATGCTTATGGATTACTATTAATTTCTTCTATTTTAGTTATTTACTGGTATCTTTTTCGCTGGCCAATTAGACGTTTTATGATTACTAGAAGCTTTGCGTCCTCACAAAGTAAAAATCACACCTTTAAGATGACAGCTACTAAAGAGGGAATACAAGTAGATTCTACCATGATAAGCTGGAATGACATTACCGAAGTCATCTCACTTGACAAGGCTTATTTACTTTACCATGGAACAAGTTTTCTTTTTATTCCAAAATCTGCTTTTGCTAATGACAAAGAGAGTGATAGGTTTTCAAACCTTGTAAAAAATAGCGTAACATCTTACAAAAAGGATACCTAATGGCATATGTTTACATAGCAATAATTGTTGTTTTTCTAGCAGGCATAATTGCCATTGCAATGACTATGGACAAAGAAGATATGGACAGTGAATCTTAAGCATACATTTAAGCGTTAATAAGAACAGATTTTTTAGTCAAAATCCAAGGAGAAACCTTTTTGTTAACAGCTAAAGGTATAAGAAAGCGTTCAATCTCATTCTTACCCATTTCACGTGGTGTCGCTTATGATTAAGCAGTATAACTCTTTTCCATTTTTATACGGTAATGTTTAAATCGTATTTTATCACGAACTAAATCTAATAACTTTTTCTTCATCACCCACCTCAACTACACAAGACAGAATGTCTACTATCATCGATAAGTATAAATAGCAAAATATAATATATGTCCACTAATTATAATATTTAAGCTTATTTGATATAAAATTCCCTCCTATAAAGAGTTGCTGCGTACTGAACGTGCTACCCACCATTTGTTAGTATCACACTTGCAGATTCGGTCTTAATATGGTACCATTAAAAGACTGAAGGATATTTTATGCAATTAGTTAATGATATAAAACCCGTTACATATTTAAAAAATAGAGCAGCTGATGTGTTAAAGCATATCAATGAGACTCATAGACCAATGATTATTACTCAAAATGGTGAAGCTAAAGCTGTAATTCAAGACCCAAAAAGCTATGAAGATATGAAAAATGCAATTTCTATTTTAAAGCTTCTTTCTTTTGCCGAAGAAGATATTAAAAATGGAAACCTGCATGATGAAGAAGATGTCTTTAGTTCGGTAGAAGAGCTACTTAAAAAATGAGCAAAACCTATAAACTTCAATGGACAACAAATGCAAAAGATGATCTTTTAAATATTGTTGGATACATTAAACAAGATAGTCCTCGCAAGGCAAATGATATTTATTTAAAAATTAGAACTAAAGCTAAATCAAGTAACTTTTTTCCTTTAAAAGGTCGAGTTGTACCTGAACTTCGCAAAGAAGGTATCACTCTATATAGAGAAGTAATAACATCTCCTTGGCGTATTATCTATAAAATTGGAAATAACACAGTATTCATAATGGCAATATTAGATTCAAGGCAAAATGTGGAAGAGATACTGTTACAAAAATTGTTAAAAGGCTAAATACCAATAAAGCCTAGCAGTGAACGTGTCACCCAACAAGTGAGTAAATGGCTTGCAAACTGGTTTAATTCGAAGAGGTATATAAAGATATTAAGTCCATCGTCACTTTTAGAAAATCATAATTAATTAAAAAATATAACAAAATATCAAAGAAAGCTCAGCTTCTTTTTGGTGTTTTTAATCATATTTAAGAAAAATTGTCTGTTTAGAATGGAGTGGATCTGTCCCCTATTTGGGACGGATGAAGAGCAGTACTTCTTATTTTCCTGCTTTTGCTTTTTTAGCTTCTTTTGCTTTTTTGTCTTCTGCTTTTTTCATCTCATCAAAGGCATTACGCTCAGCCATAAGTTTATCTACATTAGTTCTAAATTTATCTACATAACTCATAAAAACTTTCCTTCTTTTTAATTAACTAAATCATCTATTTCAACTTCATAAGGAGTTTTATACTTTGGTTAAATCTAGGTTTTCAGAAGTTTATCTAATCTAATTTCAAAATAACTTAATATCTTAAAACAAGTAATTATTGCTAGGATTTTATTAAGGTAGAAAAACTTATTTTATAGAGTATTCGTTTAAGCCTCTAATCTTTTGTTTCAAAGAGAAGATGGGAATATACTCTATTTTCTCAATTTCATACTCTTTTTTACCCTTAGGTAAATTAATATAAAACTCATCTTCAACAGCTTTGCCCATCATCAGTTTTGATAAGGGTGCATGAATAGAGATAAGACCAATCTCAGGTTCTGACTCTAAAACCCCACAAATAGTGTACACCTCTTTTTCATCTGTATCTAGATTTAAAAGGGTTACCGTTGAACCAAAATGAATCCTATCATTACTAAGAATAGAGGGATCAATGATTTTTGATTTTTGTATATGGTTATTTAAAAAGAAGAGGCGTTTATCTATAAAACGAAGCTTCTCTTTAGCCGCATGATATTCAGCATTTTCGCTTCGATCACCTTGGGCTGCAGCTTCTTGTTTTTCAACATTAACGCGAGGTTTTTCAACGTCTTTAAGGTATTTAAATTCTTCAATAAGTTTGTCATATCCCTCTTGTGTTAGTGGTTCAATGTCCATTTAGTGGATAAAACCCTTAATATAATAAGTATCTTTACCTTGAACACGTGACACTTCAGTTTTATATTTTTCAGACTAATGTTTAATTTTTTCATGTGCTTCATCTGTTAATGCTGAACTAATTGCTTCAATTTTAATTTTAAAATAATCTTCTGAATTAGACATTGCAATGTATGAACCATCAACTTTTAGCTGTTTATGTAGTTCCATTAGATGTTTTTCAATCTTAGGAAAGGCTCTTGTATTTTCAATAATACGTCCCATCTGTTCTTTTAATGCCTCATTAGGTGTATAGTCTAGTTGTCTTAAAATTGCTTCATTAATCATCAATTAATACCTTCGTTTATTTTGGTCTATTATTGTAGCAATTTTTTGTATAATTTTTTTTAAAATTTTATATAAATTTCATACTTAAGCATAGAAGAATTTGTATTAGCTACAATTCAATAAAAAAAGAGATATTTATGAAGAAAATTAATCTTATCACTGAAATCATTGTTGCATCTAATACAGAACTCACTCAAGCACTTAGCTCAAACAAAGAGTTTGCAATTACTGTAAAAGGTGAAATCAAGTATGCTCCTTTTGAAACAACAGATATGTTTATTTATAAGGGTAGAATTACCCCTGAAACAACAACAGGACTAAGTATTCCAAAACCTCTTTTAAAACAAGAGCTTTTAGGCAAAGACTACCAAGTTGTTGAAGATGGTGAACGTATCTTAATTAAAGCAGCTTCTGCTTGGCAAGACATCATTAACTACAACACTGCAAACTGTCATTATGATGATACAACAGGTGATGGTATTGATGTGTTTAAAGATCAAGAGATGGAAGATATGGGTTGGAAGATTACTGACTTTGATGTTAACTACCGTACCCTTGTTGAGATGTTAGAAGACAGAGCAGATGTAACACTGCTTTGTTATGAACAAGAAGAACCTTATCAATTTAGCGGTTTAGGTTATTTTAATAATCTTCCTCAAGCCAGAGAAATTCTGTTTAAGTATTGTCAAGAAGTAATTAAAGATAAACTGACTAATGATTCAGACTACAGTGAAGATATGTTAGATGAGGATCAAGAAGAGGCAATAGAGTTTTTTAAAGTTAAATAACCTTAGGACTTTAGAGCTCTAAGATGCTTATTGTGTTTCTTCCCTTTTGTTTCGAGTTATACATAGCATCATCTGCAATTTGGTAAATATCTTTAGCATCTAGTTTTGAATTTTTATTTAAACTACAAACAACCGCACCCAAAGAGGCAGTAGCCCAAGTGAAAGGGCTATTGTCTTCATGTTGAATATGTAAGTTTTCAATAGCATGAATAAGTTTCTTTGAAAACTTCTCAATTTGTTCTGTCTTAGGGTTAATTAGTACAATACCAAACTCTTCTCCGCCTAAACGAAAGACTTGATCGGTTGAGCGTTTACACACCTCTTTGAGCGTGTTTGCCACAGAGATAATAACCTCATCACCTTTAAGATGCCCATATTTATCATTATAAAGTTTAAAGTGGTCGATATCTAACATAATAAAGCAGAGTTTTCCACCTTCACGTTTAAGACGCTTAATCTCTTTTTCAAAAACCATATTAAAATAACGACGATTGTACAGGTCAGATAAGGCATCCGTAATCGCCAGTTTTTCTACCTTTTTCTCAGAAGTAATATCTTTTCGTATTGCCATATAGGTCTCGATTTCACCCTCTTCATTAAAAATAGGGGTAATGCTTGCATCTACCCAATACGGCTTACCAGAACGCGATCTATTTTCTATTTCTCCCCTAAAAACTCTTCCTGATGATATGGTATTCCACATTTTTGTATAAAACTCATGACTTATATTTGGGCTTCTAAATAACCTGTGGTTTTGACCAAGTAACTGCTCTCTTGTGTAACCCGTAAAACGGCAAAAAGCATCACTTACATATGTAATGTCACCCGCTTTATCTGTCATAGAGAGATAAACATTTTGGTTAACCACATTAAACATACGTTTTAGTTCCGTCTGTAATGCCTCACGTCGACCCACTTCCAAACGAAGACGCCAATTTGAATAAATAAGAATACTAACTAAAATACTGGTAATTAAAATCGCTGTTAAAACCAGAGTATAATCACTCTCTTTTTCTATCTCTATAACTTTCCATTTATCATTAATCATATTATGTTCATCAGAAGAGATAGCATCAATAGATTTATTTAATATAGATATTAATTCAGTTGAACTGGGTCTTGCCATAGCCTTTAACTCGTATGTATAAGGAAACTCCCCTGAAATTTTAATATTTGCCATATTTAAGGCTTTAATATGTATTGTTACTAAAGGAAGAATTTCTACTGTTGCATAAGCATCTGAAGAAGAGACAAGTTCTAATGCCTCTTGAATATCATTCACATATATTTTTTTAATATCAGGATAATTTTTTTCTATATATTCTGCAGAGACACTTCCTTTAACCAAAGCAATCGTCTTAATATTTAAGCTGTCTGTATTGGCAATATAATCAACATCATTTCTTGTCACAATCACTAAAGGATAAGAACGTATTGCTTTTGAGAGTAAACTCTTCTCTTTTTTCTGTGTCCCAACATAAAGGTCTAAGTTCCCCCGTTCCAGCTCTTCATACGCGTAGGTATAAGGCTCTTTTTGCAGATACTTAAAATTAAGACCGCTTTTTAAGGTAATCAGGTTTAAATAACGTTCAACAATCTCTTTTCTGGATGCATCAGCATTTAAAGGCAGCCAACGAAGGTTTGAATATCTGACTACAGGATGCGTTGATATCCAATGACGTTCTTTAGGGCTAAGATTAATTTGTGAAAGTTTACGAGGACAGATATGTTTGGTAATGTCTACATTATTTTTTAATAAACCTGCCTCTTTCATCATTAATAGCATATGCGAAAGTTTTGCTAATTCAATTCGACCTAATTTTTCGATATCAACAATGGCATGACGTGTTATCATTTTTGCTTCAAACTGTAGGGCTTCTAAACTACGAGAAGGCTGATATTTATTATGAATAAGTTGCGCAATCTCTGCTGGGTGAGAGAGGGCATACCGCCAGCCTTTAATTGAAGCCATAATAAAATTTTGTACACGTTCAGGGTGTTCTTCATACTCTTTTAAAGAGGTAAACAAAAAGTCAGAATAAGAGTCAACCCCATAATTAGCAGGATCAATAATAGTGTATTCTAGCCCCTCTTGTTGAAGTGCAAAAGGTTCATTCCCTAGGTAAGCAGAAAAAGCATCCCCCTCTCCTTTTAAAAATGCTTCAAAGTTATAAGGAATTTTTGTATACTTAACACCTTCAATCTTAAGCATACTAGAAAATTGCAAAGACTTCTCTTCTTCATCTGCAAGCATCAATGTTTTTCCATTTAGGTCGTGTACATTTCTAATATTTGCACGTTTACGACAAACAAGGACTAAAGGAGAATGCTCAAACATAGCAGAGAGTAAAATGATGGGCTTATTATCTGAAATGTCAGCCAATAAAGAGCTTGAACCTACACCATAAACAGCAGTCTGTGAAAGTACCTCATCCGTAATATTTACAAAATGCTTTAAGTTACGGTCTCTAATTTCAACATCTAAGTTGACTTCTTTGTAGTAACCTTGGTCTAAAGCAGCATAATAACCAGCAAACTGAAATTGATGTTCCCATTTTAACTGTAATATAATATTTTCTTCTGCAAAAACAGAAAAAATCATAAAAAATAATATAAAAAAATATCTCATTGCGGCATTATATCTATCAATTTTAAACAAAAAGCTTAATAAGTATTATCAATAAATAAAAAACACTATATCAAAAGAATTTGATACTTTTCAGACATTTACCAATGCCGAGCTAGCCCAAAAATACTAGATACGGTATCAAAAATATCATCAAAATAGTGTTTTGAATTTTTTTCTTTATGATATTTGTATGAAGATTGTCTTGCCCGTTTTCTATGTAGAGCTCGCGTATGTCTATGTTTTTCATCAAGTTTATCTTTAAGGGCATTTTTTTTACCCCCTAAGGCTGTCCACTCTTGAATCTGCTTGAGTTCACCTGCATCTAACCAAACCCCATGCTCATAGCATACATCTGTAATAACACCCGAGCGACCCAAGTGGTTTTTTCTCTGCATAATCTTAGAACATACAGGGCATTTTCTGTATTGAAGAATATCTTTGTGCAAAGGGTATTGTAGAAGTGAATGCAACTTATGATGGTCTATAAAATAAGATTTAGAGACGCTCTCTTCAAGTAATCTTTCTAGCTCATGATTATCAAAAAAGAGCCCAAAACAGCGTTCACATTTTTCAACAATAAAACGAGAGTTTTTTCCAATATCAATACTGTCTAAAAAAACCATACAATCAGGGCAGGTACGTTTACTCTTGGGTAAATTTGTGCCATTTTTTTTTTCTTAAGTTCAATATCATTTCGGACACCACAATACTCACAAATAATACTCTTATGTGGAAGGGGTGCAGAACAGTGTTTACAAGTCGCCAAGGATTACAGTCTTTTTCGCATCATAATCGGTCTTAGAAATCAGTTCAGCATCAAACAACTCTTTTAACTCTTCAAGTCTTTGTTTTACACCTTTTGTTTCACTTTTTGTAGGATTTACTACATCACCAGCAAGCCCACCGGCAACACCCATACCCATCATAAGCCCTGCTGCACCAACTTGGTTATTTGCTGCATCTTTCATCGCTTCTAAACGTTGTAACTCTGCATAACTTACACCAGCAATACCTGCTCCATGAGTGTCAGCTGTGATATCTGCAATTTTATTAATTCTTTCTCTTGTATCTTCATCAAAATCTGTACCTTCAATACGAAAGTCTGTTAAAATAAAACCTAATTTTAAAAATATTTTAGACAGGTTTTCACTTAAGGCTGCAGAAATCTCTTCTTGTTGGGCATCAATTTGAGCATAAGAGTATTTTGCTGTTGCTAAAAAGTCTGCAATAGGTTGGTTAATTCGTGAAACCATCATCTCTCTAAAGTCACTGACTAGATACGAATCTTTTGTGCCTAATATATTAACAAAAAAGAGTTTCGCATCAGAGATTTTAAAACTATAATTTCCAAAAGCCATTAAAGAGACAGGAAATTTATATTTAGGGTCATCATATCGTATGGATGAACGTGTTCCCCATTTTTGATCTAAAATGCGGGTCTTTTTGAAAAAATACAAACCAACCTTATGCTCACTTTCAAAAGATTGCATCACCTTTGTTAAGGTTGTCCAAAAAGGGATATTATCAGTTAATAAAGAGACCATTCCTTCTTCTTCAATCACAGAAATTACCTTACCTTCATACACAAAGATACAGCCTTGCCCTGGACCAACAATAAGTTTTGAAGCATTCTTGATTTCATCACCATTATCACTCCAACGGTAAAAGAGTTCATCTCCAGCAGGGTTTTCCCACTCAATAACAGAACGTAACTGTCGTTTAACACCATCGAATATACCCATAAACACCCCTTTTATACTTTTAATTATAATGAAAATTCTTTTAAGTAGCAAGACCTTCTAAAAGCATCTTATAGTTTATTTCATACACAGCTTGAATATTATCACTCACACTTAAGTGCCCATCAATTGCCAAAGACGACAACCCATGCAGTAAACCCCAAATAGCAGTTGCAATAAGAACAGGGTCACCTTCTTTAAAAATATTCTCTTTTTGCGCCTGTATAATAATTGCTACTAATTTATGAAAACCATTATTTTGATTAGAATTCATAACCTCTTCAGAACTGTCCCCATGCAAAAGTTTATGAAACTCTTGTCTATCTTGTTCAATAACCTCTGCTCTTTCTTTTAACATCTTTGGACCAAATATTAAACGGTACAGATGAGGGTTGCTCATAGCAAAACTAACATATCCCTGCCCCATTGCATGAAAACGTTCCAGTAAACTAGAGTTTGTATCTGAAAAAACAGGTTCAATTAACTTATCAAGTTCATCCATTGCTGAGAGCAATACGGCTTTCATTAACTCTTCTTTATTCTTAAAATGCCGATAAATAGCAGAACGAGATGTACCTAAACGTTTTCCTAAGGCACTTAAAGTCACCTTATCAATGTCATCATGATGAATCATTTCTAAGGTTGCTTCAATAAGACTCTGCTTTAAATTACCATGATGATAACTTTTATTTTTTGCTTCATTAATACTCATAAAAACATTTTAACATAATTTTTTTAAATGTTAACACTGTTTACATAAACTTTATGCTAGGATGCATCATTAATTTTATATAAGAGGTAAAACAATGAAGAAATTTCTTATTCTTAGTTTATTAACAGCAAGCCTATGGGCAATGAGTAATTATGAAGTTGCACAAAAGAGTGACGATACTATGCACGGATTTAAAGATTCAAAATCAGATATGACAATGACACTTATTAATGCCAATGGGCAAAAACGTGAACGTAAAATGACAATGTTAGTTCTAGAAAAAAATGGTGGAGATAAATCATTAATGGAATTTCTTTCACCTGCTGATGTAAAAGGGACTAAATTTTTATCTTATTCACATATTAAAAAAGATGATGACCAGTGGTTATATCTTCCCGCACTTAAACGTATTAAACGTATTGCATCTAAAAATAAATCAGGTTCATTTATGGGTTCTGAATTCTCTTATGAAGACTTAGGCTCTTTTGATGTTGATAAGTACTCTTATGAAGGTGAGGCAAAACTAACTACAATTGATGGTAAAAAAATGTATGTTGGAGAAAGAACACCCATTACTAAAAATTCAGGGTATACAAAACAGATATCATGGACAGATGCAAAAACATTTTTAACCTTAAAGGTTGAATATTATGACCGTAAACATGAACTTCTAAAAACAGCAAGCTTTGAAGATTACAAAAAAATCTCTGGGGTATGGCGTATTGGTAAAATGGTAATGATAAATCATCAAAATGATAAGAGTACTATCTTAGTGTGGAAAAATGAGACAATTAAAAATGGACTTAAAGAAAAAAGTTTTCATAAGAGAGTTCTAAAAAGATGATTAAAGGTCTTATTTTATTTGCATTAATTTTCACCTCTACTCTTTTTGCAACACAAAAAGAGAGCTGTTACTCCATTCAACTGGCTTCATATCTTCAAAAAAATGAACATTATATTAACTCCATACAGTATCCAAAAGAGTGTAAACGTCTCTCTTTTGGTAATACAAAAGCAGTACGTTGTGGCTGTTATGCAACAAAAGAAGAGGCAAAAGAAAATCTCTTAGCTTTAAGAAAAAAGTATACCGGTCCAATTATTGTTAGAACAAGTAAAGTTCGTTTTAAAAGAGCAAGATTTCTTACTCAACCTACTCAAGTAACAAAAGAAGAACCTTTTGTTTTAAATTCTCAAAACAACAAAAATCAAGAAACTATAAAATCAAAACAGAGACAAGAAGAACTGACAAAAACAGGTTTTTCAGAAACTAAAAACGACGCTTTCTTAGTAACAGATGAGGATGCTGATTATCACGGATATGAAGATATTCCAACTAAACTTAAAATTCAATATTTTATTTATGAGAGTGAGATTGGTGTTCAGGGGCATATCGATTTAATTACACAATCGTACCCTACTCGTCTTGAAGGAAAACATAAGGCTAATCTCACCCTATCAGGTGACCTTGCTATTGACTTTAAAAAAGACGAATTCTCTGCTTATGCAAAAGTACATGCACAAGGAGATTATTATGATACAAAAGGTTCATCTGAGCATAATAAACGAAGTTTTCTTCGTTTAGATGAGCTTTATGGAAGTAATGACTTTGAAAATGACCAAATCATGTTTGGTAAAAATATTCGATTTTGGGGTGCCTTAGAGGTACGTAATATTACAGATGGTTTTAATAACCAAGACCTTAGATCAGACCCTTTTAAAACAGATAAACTAGGCGCATGGAATGCAGCCTATACCCATTACACTGAAACAGGTGAGATCTCTGTTATTGTTAAACTCTATGAAGAAGATAGAAAACTATCCGCCTTTCCTTATGTGTACTACCCTTTTGGTCCAGTAGATGTTCCTTATAATGAGAACATCCGAACACAAGAGTCTAATACCCGTCCCAGTGTTTATTTAAAATATTCAGGTTCAACCGATAGTGAGTATCCCCTTGATTATGCCATCATTTTTGAAAATGGTTATGATTCACAACGTTATTACACTGTAAATACAAGCGGTGTGATTAGTGAAAATGCTTATTTAGTTAATAAACTCATGACATACAACACCTTAGTTGTTGGTTCTACTCTCGTTAAAGTTGAAGCGGTGTATGCAAATGTAATGGATGGTAAGGTGCTTGATGATAATGCTATTAATGTCAACAATCCAACACAAAACCCTAAAGAAGTAGGTGATTATTATCACCTTGGTCTGGGTATAGAACATACCTTATCTCAGTTTTATAATGATGCTGACTTAGGTTTACTTGCTGAGTATTATAGATATGACACCTTTCAAAGTGGAAAACGTGATGACTTAGACCTTTTTGAAGTCTTTCAAAATGACATCTTCTTAGGCTTTAGATATAGCTTTAATGAAGGAAATGATGCCAGTATTGTTTCGGGTGCAATTTTAGACTTGGATTATAATGAAGAGGTCTATTATATAGAGTATGAATCACGTATTGCAGATACTTTTAAACTCAAACTTGATTATAGATTTATTGACCCCTCTTCTAAAGAGAGTACCGCATTTGCAAAAATGGGCAGACATCAACGTATTAGTGCAAACCTAGGATATTACTTCTAATGACAAAATTTATTGACTTAACTATAAAATTTAGATGGGCGATTGCCATCTTAATTCCACTTCTTACCATAGCACTTAGTAGCCAACTTAAACATTTAGAATTTGATGGTTCATATAGAATTTGGTTTGCAGAAGATTCACAGTCTATTATTGATTATGACCATTTTAGAGCAAGATTTGGGAATGATGATGCGATTAGTATTATTTTTCATGATGAAAATGGGGTAATGAACCCAAAGGCTTTGGCTGTTGTTCAAAGATTAACAGATAAACTATGGGAAACAAAATATATTGCCAGAGTTGATTCCTTAACTAACTACCAATATGTACATGCGAGTGAACAAGACCCTGATGATATTTTAATTGAAAACTTTATTGAAGAGATAGATACCCTAACACCCGAGCAACTTAAAGAAAAAGAGCATATTGCTTTACAAGAAGATATGTTGGTCAATAAGATTATTAGTGCTGATGGTAAAACGACAATGATTGTTGGGCGACTCACCCCTAAGGTTGGTGAGACAAAGGGTGCAAAAATTGTCTTAAACTCTATTGTAGAGAAATATGTTGAAGATGAGTCAAAAATCAGTGGGTATACCTTCCATCTTGCAGGTGGACCTGTTTTAACTACCGCGTTTGCAACCCTGGGTCAACACGATATGACAACCTTTACACCTATTATTATTCTCATTGTTATGACACTGTTATGGTTTATTTTTAGACGCCCTTCAGGGATGCTTTTAAGCATTGCTGTGGTTATTTTTACTTTTTTAATTGTTTTGTCTATTCAAGTCTTATTGGGTTATAAACTTAATAACTTCACTGCTAATATGCCTGTGTTTGTAATTGCCATTGGTATTGCTGATGCCATGCACCTGTATTGGATTTATCTTATTGGTCGGCGTAAGGGTTTAGATAATTATGAGGCTATTCATTACAGCGTTAAGAAAAACTTTTTACCTATCTTTCTGACTTCTGTCACTACCGCAGTAGGTTTTGCTTCTTTAGGGATTTCAGCCATTATTCCTATTAAAACCTTAGGTATTGCCACCGCAAATGCTGCACTTTTAGCCTTTGTTTTAACCATTTTATATGTACCTGCTCTTCTTTCTATCATTAATCCTAAAATTAAAGAAAAAGAACTTAAAAAAGTTAAAGAAAGAAAAAGCCATTTCGCTCAAGACTATGCAAGGTTTATTATTAAACATGATGTCAAAATCATTGTTGCTTCTGTAATTATTTTTGGTGCTATTGGATTAGGATTGACTAAGGTAAAAGTTGATTCAAATACGGTCAGGTATTTTACAAAAGATGTTGCTTTTAGACAAACAGCCACTTTTATTGAGGCACAACTTACTGGACCAATGGCGTATGAAATTGTTCTTGATTCAAAGGTAAAAGATGGGATTAAAGCACCTGAATTTATGAAAGAAGTAGAAAAGTTTTCTGCTGAATATAAGGCAAAGTACCCCGATATTAGACATATGTCATCTTTAGTTGATGTGGTAAAGAAGTTTTCTGAAGTAATGACAGGGGTAAAAGAGATTCCCCATAGCCAAGAGCTCATTGCCCAATACCTTCTTTTATATTCTTTATCTCTTCCTCAGGGTATGGAAATTAACGATAAAATGGATGTAGATGAGCAGTTTTTAAGACTCTCCGCTGCTGTTAATATTGTTGATACTTCTTTAGACTTAGAGATGATAAAGTGGGCTGAAGATTGGTGGGAAAAAACACCTTATACAGCTAAGATCAATGGGCAAACGGTTATGTTCGCCCATATGCAACATGATGTCACTAACACCCTTATTCAATCTATCGTACTCGCCATTAGCGTGGTCTCAATTATGATGTTTTTTATCTTTAAAAGTATTCGTATGGTACCTCTCTTTGTCATTCCTAATATTTTACCTATTGTGCTCGTAGTAGGCGTTATGGGATGGTTAGGAATGACAGTTGATATTGGCGTTGCTATTTCAGGAGCTATTATTATTGGGGTTGCTGTAGATGACACTATTCACTTTTTAGTAAAATATAAAGAGGCAAGACAAAAAGGCTATAATTTTCAAGATTCTTTGACTTATATTATGCAGTATGCAGGGTCAGCCATTATCTTTACCACCATTATTTTAAGTATCTCATTTACTATTTTTAGTTTCTCTCAATTTGTTCCAAATGTCAATTTCGGCATTGTAACAGCGATAGCATTGGTTATTGCTGTTGTTGTTGATTTAATTATGTTACCCGCAGTATTAAGTAGATATGATGGGAAAGATAAGAGTTTTTTAACTAACAATAAATAAGACCTACTTATAGTAACAGATTAGAAAAAGATACCATTTTCCTCTAAAATTTTCTTGAGTATTAGTTATATTCCTATACACTCATAGGATTGAAATAACAGAAGGAGGAAAATTATGTTTAATGTTGATGTTGCTGTTAATAAGAGTCTGCCTAATTTAAAGAAAAAACTACCTAAACCATTTTTTAACCTCTTTGTCAAAATACTAAAAAAAGTTCTTCATGAAAAAACTTTCCCAGATATTTACAAAAACAATCATCATCTTTCAGGCTTAGATTTTGTTGATAGTATGCTTAAGAACCTACGTATCTCTTACACAGTTAAACCCCATGAACTCCAAAATATTCCAGCAACAGGAAAACTCTTAGTTATTGCCAATCATGTAACAGGGGCTTCTGATGCCTTGTCTTTAACCCAAGTCATTGCCAGTAGAAGAGAAAACAGAAAGGTTAAACTTCTTGTTAATGGTATGTTGATGGGAATAGAACAGATTGCACCTATTATGGTACCTGTTGATAACATTAATGGTGCTATCACTAAAAAAAGCCTTCAAGAAGTTGACCGCTTACTTGAAAATGATGAAGTTATTATTATCTTTCCTACAGGGGTGGTGAACCGTTTGTCTATTCACGGGCTTAAAGACAGTACATGGAAGGCAAGTTTCTTAAAAATTGCACGCCGCTCAAATACACCTATTTTACCTATTCGTATTGAGGGAAGAAACAGTTTATTGTTTTATCAATTAGTAGCACTGTTACCCACTAAGATGGCAGGCTTACTTTTACCTAGAGAGTTTGCCTTAGCTGGCAAAAGAGAAGCCCTTCATCTTAATATTGGAAAGGTTATACCCTTAGAATCATTTTCAAATAAAAACATAGATAATTATGAGTATATAGATATGTTTTATGCCCATCTTTATAATATAGGCACGGACAAACAAAAAGTTTTAAAAACTTAGATAACTATTGGTAAACCAAAAAATAGAAAACAGTTAAAAGAAGAGGTAAAAAAAGCGGAATTCCTTGGTTATACTAATACTGGGAAAAAGATAATCCTAGCTGAGGCTGGACACTCCCCTTTTCTCATTAGTGAGTTAGGTAGGGTTAGAGAAATTTCATTTAGAGCCATTGGTGGTGGAACAGGAACTGCACGTGACAATGATGCCTTTGATAACCATTATAAACATCTTATCCTTTGGGATGATAATGATCTTGAAATTGTTGGTGCGTATAGAATTGGTGAATGTAAAAAAATTATTGAAGATAGAGGTCAAGAAGGTTTATACACCTCTAACCTTTGTCATTTTAATGCGCTCTTTAAAGACTACTGTGGAAACTCAGTAGAACTGGGGCGTTCGTTTATACAACCTAAGTATTGGGGTTCACGTGCCTTTGATAGTTTATGGCAGGCAGTGACTGTTTATCTCGCTCACAATCCCCATATTCAGTACACCTATGGTGTGGTAACGATTAATGCAGATACCCCTCAACAAGCTGTTGCAGCACTGGTCTATTTTTATACCCATCATTTTGCCTGTGAAACTAAGATGATGACAGCAAAACAGCCTTATATTATGTCAAAAAAGAATCAAGAAGAGTTTGATAAACTCTTTAAACACCTCTCTTATAAAGAAGGGTTTATTGTCTTAAAAAGATATTTAAAAGATTTAGGAACCGTAGTACCTACCCTGTTTAAACAATATATTGAGCTTTATGAAGAAGGTGCCGTTCGTTATTTTGACTTTAGTGTGAATGATGGGCTTTTTGGTGTAACTGAAGGTTTCATTATTTCGGATAATTATCGTATGAAAAAGTCTATACAAGAGCGAAATTTAAAAGAGTTTAATAAGATTAAAAATATAGATAAATTAACCCAACTCCATTCGCGTATCTATTTTCAAGAGAAATTATGTAATATCATCAAATATAAAAGAAAATCAGATAGGGTTTTTTCCATTATAAGCATTAGTATAATCAGTGTTTATGAAGACATTCAAACTAATGATACGGCTTTAATTAAGGTCGCAAGCCTACTTAAAAAATCATTACGAGAAGATGATATTATTGCGAAGTGGGGAAATAAAGAGTTTATTGTTCTTCTTAAACACATTACTCAAGCTGAAACAAAAGGGATTATACAAAAATTAAATTCTATTTTTAATGAGACAAAAATCAGTGGAAAATATAGACTTTTAACGAGTATTAAAGAGTTAAGTTCTCAAGAAAAAGATGCTATTATTAACTGTACCCATCAAGAGCCTTCAGGTAAGGAGCTTTTTGTTTATTAAGCTAAGATCTTGCCCTCACCTTGAAGCCATCTTTCAATAATAATCTTTGCCGCCAGAGAATCAATACGACCATCTTTTTTCTGTTTTACAAAACCCTTCATAGAGTCTTGTGCTTCAATCGAAGAGTGTGATTCATCTTGATAATACACAGGACCATCAAAGTCCACTAAATTCATAAAATGAGCCACTCGACGACGCATTTCATCTTCAGAGCTTCCACCTAAAGGAATGCCAATAACGATAGCTTCAGCAGACCATTCTTTAACTACTTCTTTAACATCAGAAGAGGCTTGGTTTCTATTTTTTCGTGCAATGGCAGTAAGAGGGGTCACAAAATTAGGGTCAGCTGAGTATGCTAAACCTATTCTTTTAAGCCCTAAATCAATTGCAATAATCTTCATGAATTATCTCCTCTTTTCCCCATCTACACATCACCTCTTTACCTCATAGTTACAAGTAACTATTTACCAAGGCAGAAATCACCAAACATCTTATCTAGCATCTGTGAGTGCTCGTAAGGGCGTGTAATGGATGAAATTTCTGTAATCGCTCTGTTCATATGAAAAGAGATAATTTCAAGATCTTGATCTTGTAAAGGCTGTTTTGCTTCCTTAATCTCTACTAAGGCATTTTTTACTGCATTAATTTGACGTGTTGAGATAAGCATAATTTCATCAGATACATTTTGAGTATCCATAATTTCATGTAGGACCTTAATTAACTCTCTTGCATTTTCTTTACAACTTAAGGAAATAGGTCTATACATTTCAATAGCACTCAGCTCAAATTTAGTTTCTAAGTCTGTTTTATTGATTAAAGAGATAAACGACTTTTCACCTTTGTACTGCTCTATAAGTTCAACAATTTTTCTATCTTCATCATCAAAAATGCGAGAGTTATCAAATAGAGCAATAACAATATCACTCTGCTCAATAGCCTCTATACTTCTTTCAATTCCAATACGTTCTATCTCATCTGTAGCCGCACGAATTCCTGCTGTGTCAACCATACGAATAAGATGTGTACCTATTTTAACCTCTTCTTCAATGGTATCACGTGTTGTTCCTGCAATTTCTGAAACAATTGCACGTTTATAATTTAGAAGTACATTTAAAAGAGAACTTTTCCCTACATTAGGTTTACCAATAATTGCAACTTTAAAACCTTGCATTAAACCTGCTCGACTCTGACTCGCTTGTAAGGTATCACAAAGCCCTAGATATAAATTTTCAAGACGCTCTAAAATCTGGTTTATCAAGTCTTGAGGAAGATCTTCTTCTGCATAATCAATTGTTACTTCAGAATACGCCAAGGCATGTAAAAGGTCATCTCTTACTGTCTCAACATAGGTCTTTAGTTCACCCTTCATCTGTTTTGCTAGAATTTTTGCAGCATCTTCACTCTTAGCTTCAATGAGTTGTGAAATTGCTTCGGCTTCGGTAAGGTCAATACGTCCATTTAAAAAAGCACGTTTTGAAAACTCACCCGGTTGTGCAAGTCTAGCCCCTGCATCTAAGACTGCATTTAAGACCTGCTCTGCAACAATTTTTCCACCATGACACTGAAACTCAACAATGTCTTCAGCCGTAAAAGAGTGAGGGTTTTGAAAGTAGATAACAATAGCCTCATCAATAAGCTCATCATCTTTATTAAAAAGTGTTGTTAATCTTGCATTACGGGCTTTAAAGCCCTGTTTTTTCGAAAGTATTTTGGCAATTTCCAGAGAGTTGTTACCGCTAAGACGGATAATAGAAATAGAGCCGATACCGTGGGCTGTAGCAACTGCCGCAATTGTATCGTTCACTTTATCTCCTAATAGTTTTTATTATCGTTAGAATTATTAAATGAGTTAATAATAATAAATTTTGCACCATCTCGTGTTGAACGGATAGCTACATATTTATCTGGATAAGTTGTACGTAATTCACGTAAAGCAATCTGAACCAGTACCCCATCAAGGATTTTTGTTTGTGCTTTTCCATCACGATTAATATTTGTATAAACACCCTCAAGATATTTATTAATCATCTCTTCTTGATTTTTCAAAAATTCTGCAATTTCAAGACGAAGCTGAAGTTGATACTTAGCATTAATCCAGTTATAAAGCATATAAGAAAGTGCCTTATAACGGTAACCTTCTTTACCAATAAGTAAGGCAGCATCCTTACCTGTAAACTCTACTAAAATAGTTTTTTCATCATGTTCTTTTACATTTATCTCATCAATCTCAAAACAGGCATGTTTAAAAAGGGCATCAACTTCTGCTTTAATTTCGTGTGCTACTTCACTTGGCATGCACTTATCTTCATAATTTTTTTCTTGAAAAAAATTATCCACGGCACTATTTTCTTTAATACGTGTACTCTTAATGCCTGCTAACTGTTTATGAATTTCATCATGAGATGTATTACAGATTTCAGTCTCTTCACCTACATAAATCTCTTCATCATCTGCATATAGCTCTGAACCATCATAATCATCTTCTTCTTGATCAGTTACAAAAGAAGCAGGTAAGATAATGTCATTATGTAAAACTTTCTCTTTTTTAGCTTTTTTAATAGGAGCCTTGCTCTTTTTAGGTCTGACTTCTGCTTTAGATTCTACTTTTACTTCGCTCTTCTTCTCTTCTTTTACAGGGTTTTTTGTTTTCTCTTCTTTAACAGGAGAAGCTGTCTTTTCAGGTGTTTTTAACGAAGCATGTTCTTCCTCAGGCTTACGCATAACTACAATTATTGCCTGTTTTCTAAAAAAACCTAAAAAACCATTTGTTGGCGCCTGTATAATTTCTATATTTAATTGTGTTATCGAGCATGAAAGCTCTTGTGCTGCTTGAGAGTAGGCACTCTCAAGTGTCTGTGCTTCTATTTTGAGCATAGATTATTCCTCTAATTTAGCCTTCTTATGGGCTGCAAATTTTTTATTTACTACTGCTTGTTGCGCTATTGAGAATATATTATTTACTGCCCAGTACAGAACAAGTCCTGCTGGGAACGTGATAAAGAAAAATGTAAATATAAGTGGTAAAAATTTAAATATTTTTTCTTGCATTGGATCAGTAAAATTACTTGGCGTAATATGTTGTTGATAAAACATCGTTGCACCCATAATAATTGGTAAAACAAATGTTGGATCCATATGTGCCAAATCTGTAATCCAAAAAATCCACTCTGCACCTTTTAATTCTACAGCATTTAATAATACCCTATATATTGCAAAAAACACAGGGATTTGCAATAAAAGTGGTAAACATCCGCCTAATGGATTAGCACCCTCTTTCTTGTAAAGTTCCATAACAGCGGCATTCATACGTTGTGGATCACCTTTGAACTTCGCTTGAAGTTCTTTTACTTTTGGTGACACTTCTTTAAGTTTTGCCATTGAAAGCATCCCTTTAAATGTCAAAGGAAAGAGTAAAATACGAATAACAAGTGTTAAAATTACAATTGCCCAACCCCAGTTACCTACATAATCATGTAAAAACATTAAAAATTGAAACAGAGGTGCGGCTACAAAAGTGAACCAACCATACTCAATAGCATTCGTAAGTTCAGGCTTAATAGAATTTAAAATTTTATAATCTTTTGGTACAATATAACCATTAAAGCTAAAGTCTTTTTTCCCTTCCATAAAAACAACAGGATTGTCATCTCTATCACGATCAACCTTTATCGTAGTATCTCTTCCAACATTATAAAAAATCGAAGCAAAATATTGTGAAAAAGAAGAAACAAGAACGGTATCTACATAAGAGGTCATACTTTCAGCATCACCATCGGTAATAATTGTACTAATGTCATTTGAAGAGTAAACCATTACACCTTCAACTGCCATCATCTGCTTGTCAGGAAAAGTGGGGTGCATGCCTAAGTAAACATAATAACGAACATCTTTACTCATATTAATTTTTACATCATAATGCCCATCACTATAAAAAGTAAGATTCTTTGTTACCGTCAGAGATGAAAGTTTTTGGGTAAGGGTAATAGAAACATGCCCATCAACTAAATTGGCTTCTTTTACATTCGAAGTATAAGGTGTTGAGATAGCCTCATCATTTAAAGCCTTATCTGTAAAACGGATATACAGTGGTTTAGCTCCTGTTTCAGAAACTAATTTAGCATCCACCCCGTCTTTACTTTTAAACTTCTCTTCTAACATCTCTTTTTGATCAATTCTACCTAAGGTATCAATGGTTAATGTGTAATTAGCCCCTTTAAGTGTTGCCAAAATTGCATCTGAACTTCTTGCCTGTGTTGTTGCTTGTGTATCATGCCCCAGATCAACACTGCTGATACCATTATATGAAGTTGAAGAAACTTCACTCTTTTGTACGGTTGTATTTTGTTCAGTTCCTACCTGTTCTTCAGGTGGAAAAACAGCGGAATATGCCATTAAGAAAAAGAAAGAGATGACAAGAGCTAATATCAATCTCTGATTTGGAGTCATTTTATCTAACACGATTTGCCTTTAGAGAAATTTTTAATTAAATAATATTGGTTTTTACCTTTTGGCACATACCAATATTTTATTGGAGACATTTTATCTTTTTTAATCTTACAATTTAGTTTTTTTGTTAAAGGATAGTCAATTCCGCCTGGAAATAGTTGATTACAACGTAGAATTCGTAACAATGTTTGAAAGAATGCCGTATGAAGTGGGTTTTTTTCAAACTGCCATTTAGCATATTCTGAACATGTCGGGTAATATCGACATGAACCGTAACCAATTAATGTAAAGAATTTTTGATAAATACTAAGAAGAGAGAGTAAAAACTTACGAATCATGTTTTTAAGCCACCTACTCGTTTAAGAGCTTTTAAAACATCTTTTTTTAATGCATCCGCAGAGGTTTCTCGAATCGCTTCTTTTGCAACAAAAATATAAGTACCGGAGTTCATTTCTAATTAGAATTCTTGGAAGAGTGCACGAAGACGACGTTTAGCACGATTTCTATAAACCGCATTGCCGACTTTCTTGCTGGCGGTAAAGCCTTTTTTATACTCTTTACCCTTAAGGTAAAACAGTACTGAGGATTTAGCATGAGCTGCCTTACCTCTTTTGTAAACTAACTGAAACTCTTTAGGGAGTTTCAATCTTTCAAATCGATTTATACTGATAAGCTCTTACGGCCTTTAGCACGGCGTCTATTAATAAGTTTACGACCATTTTTTGTAGCCATACGTGTACGGAAACCGTGAGTACGTTTACGAGGTGTATTATGAGGTTGGTAAGTACGTTTCATAATTAGTGTCCTTCATTTTTTTAAGTTCGCAATTATAGTTAAGCTTTACTTAAAAAATAGTAAAACCTAAGAGCTACTTCTTGAATTCACGCTTATAATAAACCCTTTCACCTTCACTAAGCCTCACTTACATTTTTTAAATAGTCTTCATTCTCTTCAAAAAATAGTTTCCAAATACTTTTTTCACACTGTATTTTAAATGCTGCACCTTTTTCATCAAATTCTTTCTCAACATAAGAGACCTCTAATTGAGTTAAGCGATGTTCTATTAAACTTACATCACTATAAACCACTGAAAAATAAAAACTTTCTAACTTTACATAAGAAAAGAGTTCAGCCTCTTGTATCACTAAATTACACGCTTGTGAGTAGGCACGGACTAAACCTCCTGTTCCCAGTTTAGTTCCTCCAAAATATCGCACAATAATAACGGCTGAATTAATCAGTTCATTTCCTGCCAGTACAGCTAAGGTGGGTTTTCCTGAAGTCCCCTTAGGTTCACCATCATCTGAACAGTGTTCAACGATTTGGTCAAAACTATTTATATAACGCCATGCCACAACAAAATGTCTTGCTTTTGGATGTTTATCTTTTAAATAGGCTAAGGTCTCTTCATATAAAACATAAGGAATAAGATGAGCAATAAACTTAGACTGTTTTATCTCTAAGGTATGACTCACATGGGATTTGATAAATTTCATAATGAAAGTGTAGCAAAATAGTGTAGACTTTCATATGTTTAAAAAAGCGCACGATAAGCTACATCAATGGTACAAAGTCAATGGACGACATGAACTTCCATGGAGAGGTATAGATGATGCCTATAGAATTTGGGTAAGCGAAATTATGCTTCAACAAACACAGGTTAAAACAGTCTTAGAAAGGTTCTATTTTCCATTCCTTGAGAAGTTCCCAAGACTTGAAACTCTTGCAAGTGCAACAGAGGACGAAGTCCTTAAAAAATGGGAAGGCTTAGGCTATTACACAAGAGCAAGAAACCTACATAAAACAGCAATTATCTGCCAAACAAAACTTCCCCTAACAGAAGAAGAACTTATTAAACTTCCCGGAATTGGTAAAAGTACCGCCCATGCCATTGCTTCTTTCGCTTATAAGGCAAAACTTCCTATTTTAGATGCTAATGTCAAACGCATTCTTTATCGTCTTTTTGCTATTATAAAATGCTCAGAAAAAGAGTTATGGGAAAAGTCTTACCTCTTTTTAGATAAAAAACGAAGTTATGATTTTAATCAAGCATTAATGGACTTAGGTTCAAGTATTTGTAAAGGAAAAGAAGCCTTATGCCAAAAATGCCCTTTTGAGTCTCTGTGTGAAGGGAAAAAAAATCCTCTTTCTTATCCTCAAAAAAAGGCAAAAAAAAACTATTCCTGTTCGTAAACGACATATTGTTATTCACCATTTTGAAGGAAAATATGCACTAAGAAAAAGAGAAACTAAGTTTTTAAATGGTTTATGGGGATTTTGTGAATACCCACAAGATGAAAATATCCCAACTAGCCATAAATTAGGAAAAATATCGCACAGTTATTCCCATTTTAAACTTCAGGCACAAGTCTCTTTACATACCAAATATATTGATGATTGTGAGTGGTTCAGTTTAAAAGACTTAGAGACACTGGCACTTTCAACAGCTGATTATAAGGCATTAGCATTATTGGTTTAAACATGTCCAAAAAAGAGATCTATTCCAAAATAAATATTATAATTTGGTCTATAATCATGTATTCTATGATAATTAACCCCTGGTCCAATCTCATAAAAGAACCATTTTCTAAAGATGTTTTCTCTCCAACGCATTAAAAAAAGGTAATTAAAAACCTTGTTTGTACTCTCTTGTGTGTAAGAGTCTATATTCCCTACAAGTTCTTGGTATTGTGTCTGACCATTAAAACCTAAATTACAACTAAGCCCTCTATGTTTTCTTGGTGAATAAAACCATTGTACAAAAGCATCATATCGCATACCATCAACATGAGATTGTGTGCCCCTATCTATAACAAAACGTAAGAGTGTCTTTTCACTTATAGGTGTATCTAAATAAAAATCTGTTTGTTCCGAAAACTCATACTTTGTTGAGTAATTAAAGGTCTGAACAGGCTCAAAATTCCATATTCCAAAACTTGTATCATAATTAAAACGCGCACGAACAAAAGGATATATTCCCCTAAATCCTATCGAATACCTTGGTCGAATTCCAAATATTTTTTTAGATTTTCTTTCAACTCCAATAGAAGGAGAATTTGCTTCATCAGCTCGTCCAATATTTTTAGCACTTTCATCATTAAAGTCTTCAATAAAAAGTTTAAAACGATCTTGACTTCGACCAAGTTTAAGACGTGCGCGTATATTAAACCTACTGTATTTATCTTCTAAGGAGTTATATCTTTGTACAAAACTAACGCGAACATAAGATCGATCACGTTCTTCTAACATTCTTCCTGTAAGAAAAAGATCATCTACGATCTCGCGTTTTGGTTTTTGCTCCAGTTTTTTGCTTAGATTATAGTCATGTTTATCTTTTGGCAGTGTAATCTCCTGCTTACTCCTGTTTTCATCTCCAAAAAAGGTATAGGTATCTAAGATAGCATTATCTACGTCTACACTCCATTCATGTACCTTACCACTGATAACATCTTGAACAGCATCAATATAATTTTGCTTTGAATTATTATGTTCAGCCAAAACATTTTAATGGGTAAAAGAGTAAGGGTTATACCAAGGAACATCACCTTCATTGGCATAAAGTAGGTTAATAAAAATAAAACAACTTAAAAAAAAGAACTTCATAACTATAAAATAACCTTATTTAATATAAACACTTCTTAAATATAAAGCCTATTTATTTTATATAACGTGATATAATTGCCATATGAAAATTTTCTTCAACTTAAAACATTACCTCTATTCTGGTCTCAGAGAAGTTTTGGTTTATCATCATAACTCTTTAGAATTTAGAGCCAAACTTTTTGCCCTTATTATTGCAGCAAATCCACATCCAAATGAGTGTGAATATAATCTAGTCTTTACAGCAGGAATGCAGATATATAAAGATGAAGAGCGTGTTAAGATGCTTGTTATTAATACTAAAGAGTATGTTAAAAAAGTTCACAGTCAAAATAGTTTAAATATAGATGGTCTGGTTGAAGATTTACTTAAAGAGGTTCGTCAGATTCCACGTTATGCTTCTAAAATTGACACCTCATTGTTAATGCCTATTGTAGAGTGTTGTGTTGATGAAGATACCTCAACTTACCAAATTAGAATGATTGAATTTTTAAATCGGTTAAAAAAGGAGTATTCAAATGATGCGTAAGATTTACTTAAGTAGTTTATTTGCAATTTTATTTACTGCATGTTCGCAAGAGGAGTCTCAAGCTTATGTTGAGCAGAATAACACCTTACCAAGTTCCCAAGAACAAGGTTATATTCAAACTCACTAAAAAGAAGGTATACCTCCTTCTTTAATTAAGCCTTATAACTGTCTAGGTTATAGCCTTCACCCATAAGTTTCATAATACCACCGGCAAGGTTCTTAACGTTATAACCTTGTTGAGCTAAAAAACTTGTTACCTGTGAAGTACGTGCACCAGTACGACATAATAGACCAATTTCAACATCTTTTCCACCTAAGGCATCAATCTCTTTTAAAAATGCTTCTGCATCATAATTCCCCATCTGATCAAAAAACATAATGGTAAAAGAACCCGGTACGATTCCTGTTTGTTGCCACTCAGAAGGAGTACGGATATCAACAACTTTCATTTCAGAGTTTTCTAACATCTCTTTATCTGGATATACATTCATAATTGCCCCATGTAAATAATTTTGCGAATTATACCAAAACTCCCTAAAGATAAAACTTAGCTAACACAGTAATAGTCTCTTATAAACTCTTTGAAAGGGTAAAAGAGAAACATGCCCCTCTTTCTCGGTTTTTAGCACTTAAAACTCCATTACAATGTTCTTCTATAATTAACTTCGACATATACAGACCTAAACCTGTCCCGTCATGGTCTTCTTTTGTTGTATAATAGGGAGTAAAAATATGTGGCATATCTTTGGCATCTATTCCTCCTGCACTATCACATACTTCTAATATAACCTTATCTCCATCATCATAAGTTTTAATTTCAATATCAGCATTATGAATACCTTTTTGGATATAAGCATCTTTAGCATTTTTAAGAAAATTCAAAAGAACTTGCTGGAGCTCATTAGGATAACTGTGTATTGTGTTGACAGAGTTTAAATCACGTGAGACTTTTACCCCATCAGCTTTTAAAGAGCTACCAATAATTTGTAAAGACGCATGAACAATAGTATTTAAGTTAGTATCTTTTTTATCTTTGTCGGGTTTGAAAAAATCACGAAAATCATTAATTGTTGAAGAGAGATACTGCGTATAGGTATTAATATGTTCAATTTTTTCTTCTAAAAGCTTTTCATCCCACTCATCTAACTGCATATGAAGGCTCATCGCTCCTGTTGTCGCCGTAATTGAGGAGAGAGGTTGTTTCCATTGATGTGCAATCATAGATAACATCTCACCCATCTGTGCAAGACGAGACTGTGCCAACATCTGTTGATCTTTTTGGCGATTTACCTCAACTGCCTCTTTTACCCGTGCTTCTAAAGAGGAGTTAATAACTTTTAACGCCTCTTTTGCTTCACTGTATAAATCTTTTAACTCCATTGTACGTTTTAAGCTTTTATGCATCTCCCAAGATGCTGACATAAGAACATAGGTAAATATAGGTAAAACTAAGGCTATATAATAATGGAACTCTCCATCATCAAATATAAAAGCCACCACAAGCATAATTATCATAGGAAGATTAAATGAAACATAGGTTCTATACACTGCACTTAAGGTTGAAATACTTCCTGAAGCAATACTAATAATTAAAAAAAGCATCATGTATTCATAATTAGGAGGAGAATAATGAATCGCAGCAACAGCAGATATTCCCCAAACTATACTTCCAACAAACATTAAAACAGTATGTTTTTCTAAAAAAATGAGTTTATCTTCTTGAGAAAGAACCTTGTTTCTGTATATTTGAAGATAGTAGATACGAATACATTGGTAAAAGATGTGAACACCCAGAAGAAGCATAAATATTGTTGAAGGAATATACTCAAAAAAAACAAAGGTAAAAACTACCAGTGCTGCAACATAAGCAACACTTGATTTATAGCTTACGGATAAAAAAAGATTAATAAGATCTGTATTATATGTTAAGGAGTCTTTTCGTATCTGTGTTAGAAATTTCAACAAGTTTATAGCCCCCTAAACTCTTAGTGTAAATAGAATACCTTTTCTTATCTAAAAGAAAGTTAAAGAAAACTCTATATAAAAAATAATTTTACAAAGAAAATCTTTTTGAGTCAAAAAAACTTTCATCTGAAATATTTCCAAATGCTGAGTTTATAGAGACAAATATACTTGGATACTTTTTTTCCATCTCGGCTAACATCTCTTTCATTGCTGCACGTGCATGCGGTGCTTTAATATCTATACGCATAGCAGGACAGGCTTCATCACCAATAGCTTCTAAGTTATTGTCCTGTGCAAAGGCACTGAGTTGACGTTCTCGCATCTGAATCAAGGGACGAATAACTATGAGCCCATTGCCTGCTTTATATTTTGGAGAGAGTGCTCGCATCTGTCCATTATAAATCATATTCATAAAATAACTCTCTGCCGCATCATCTAAATGATGCCCAAGGGCAAGTTTATTACAGCCTAATTCTTGCGCAACCGAATATAAAGATCCTCGTCTCATTCGAGAAAAGAATGAACAAAAAGAGGAGTTTTTTCTAATTTTATCTTGAGCTGTTTCATATATATTAGTGTCATGAACAATATGTTTTATTCCATACTCAGCACAATGATTACTTAAATAATCAAAATTTTCACCCATACCGTATCCCACAGTAACAGCAATAAATTCAAAATTAAAAGGGGCACGTCGCTGTTGTTCTCGCATAGCATGAATAAGTGTTAAAGAGTCTTTTCCACCTGAAAAACCAACAAGAATTTTATCACCCTCTTGGATAAGGTCAAATGCCGCATTAGTTTTACCCAGTTGTGACATAATTTTTTTTGAGGGAGTCAAAGACTTCTGCTTAGCCAAGTTTTTCTACCATTTTAATAATAAAGTTTGCTGACTCAATCGCCGAACTTTCTAAAAACTCATCAAAAGAGAAACTCGCGTCCATATCTGCGGCATCTGAAATAGCACGTAAGATAAAAAATGGAACATTCATCGCATCACACACACAAGCAACAGAAGCACCTTCCATCTCTAAGGCGTCAGCTCCAAAAGTTTTACCAATCCACTCATTTCTAGCCTTATCAGCAACAAACTGATCGCCTGTTGCAATAATACCTTCCATAAGCTCTAATCCCATCTGTGAAGCCACTTCTTTAGCCTTAGAAATAAGATTAGCATCTGCCTCAACAAAAACCTTTCCCTCCGGAACAAAACCATAAGGATGACCAAATGCAGTAATATCTAAGTCATGCTGAGCTAATTTAGTCGCGGCAATAAGGTTTCCAATTTTAAGATTAGGATTAATAGCACCAGCAACACCAGAAAACAGAAGTACCTCTGCTCCAAAATGTTGTAGCATTGTGGTCGCTGTTAAGGTCGAAAATACTTTTCCAATTTTAGAATAGGCAATAACTAAATCATGCCCTGCATACGTCGCTGTATAATACTTATTTCCAGCAAACTCTTCGGTCTTATAAGCACCAACCTTTTCTAAAAGTGGAGCAATCTCTTCAGGCATAGCACCCATAATAGCTATATTCATACTTCTTCCTTAATTTTATTTCATAAAATGAAGGAAACCCTTCATTATTTACATACACCATCACAGCAAAACCAGCCAAAACGATTCCCAAAAAAGGAAAGTTACTTTAAAGAAGCTCTAATATCTACACTAAATTCTGTAGAGAGTTAGAGCTTGACAAATCACCTTGTTAAGAGTGTAAGGTCCACAGATTAAGTAGATTTAATGGATTGAAAATCTGTGTAATCTGCTTAATCTGTGGACTAACATCTATATATCATTTTTGATAATCTGCTTTTGAGCCGAATGTAAACTTCTGTTTAATTCAAAGCTTTTAGTCTCTTTTTTAAACTCATCCAAAGAGGCTTCAGTCTCACCACTAGGGGTAATTATCATTGAAGAGCCCCAAAATCCAAGTCCATCTTCAAAACCAACACGGTTTACAAAAACCACATACGAGCCACACAGTAGTGCTGTTGTTTTTAAAATTGAAGACCATTGATCCTTAATTAAAAGCCCCTTGTCTGTAAAATCACGTGCAGGTGAGTTAGCTAATACATAAATAATATCAGGTTTAGCAGCAGAGAGTTCTGCAATACTTTCACCTCTCCACAAGTCTTCGCATACAACAACAGCGGTATTTCCATACAGTGGTTCAAAAAACTCTATGGATTCACCTTTAAAATAATAACGTGCCTCTTCAAACATTCCATAATTAGGTAAATGCACCTTATGGTGAATATGTTTTATTTCACCCTTTGAAAAGTAGATACCCGCATTAAAAATTCTATGTTCTTCTCTTAAAGCACATCCTAAAATAATATCTATTCTATAACTTGCTTGAACAAAAGAGTCAAGTTCTTATAAACAGAAAGCATCTTCATATACCTTATCTTGAAGCAGATAACCACTTAGCGATAACTCAGGAAAAACAATAACATCTGCTTTACAAGATTTAATCTCTTGTAAGTGCATTTCAACATTAGTTCTGTTAAGTTTAGGTGAAACCTGAGCTAAAGCAACTTTCATAATTATGAAAGCTCTGCTAAAACAGCTTCTAAAGAGTCCATATCAAATACATTATATGTTTTCATCTCTTTATTAATACGTTTATTCATTCCCGCAAGTACCTTACCATTTCCAAACTCAATAGCAATATCTACGTCATTAGCAATGGCTTGAATACTCTGTTTGTATTTTACAGGCTGTGTTAACTGCTCAGTTAGAAGTTCTAAAGCTTCTGACTTTGTTACGTATTTTTCAGTCGTTACATTTGAAACAATTGGAGCAATAAAAGAGTCTGTTAAAACAGCCTGCATTTTCTCTTTAAGAGGCGTTTGAGCAGGCTCTAAGATTCGACAGTGTGAGGCTACAGACATATTAAGAAGCATTGCTCTTTTCGCACCTGCTTCTTTAAACACCGCTTCCATAGAAGCCAAGTCAGATTTCATACCGGCAACAACCAGTTGACCGTCTTGATTATAATTTGCTGGCCACACTTTTTTGCCTTCAGCTTGTGCTTGAGTACAAATCTCTTCTACTTGCTCATCTTTAAGCCCAAGTACAACCATCATAGATGCTTCAATTTCATCACAAGCGCCTTGCATTAATTTACCACGAGCATTTACCAGTTTAACTGCTTCTATAGGATCTAAAGCACCTGCAGCAGATACCGCAGAAAACTCGCCTAAAGAGTGCCCTAAAAGAAGTGTTGGTTTAATATCTGACTTAGAAGTAAATACCGCATGTGCCATCAAAGATACTAAAAGAATTGCGGGCTGAGTATTTTCAGTTTGATTAATCTCTTCATTCTCTTCAAACAGAAGTTTTTCAAAATTAAGACCTATTGCTTCAGAAGCCTTTTGCATCATCTCTTTTGCAATTGGTGAACCTTCTACAAAACTTTTACCCATTCCCACCGTTTGACTTCCCTGACCAGGGAAAATAAATGCTACTTTTTGATTACTCATCTTTTAAATATTCCTTATTTTCAGCTATTTTTTTACGTAATGTATTTCTATTAAGCCCCAACTTATCAGAAAGTTGTAACTGTGTTTTAAACTTGGCTAAACCTGCATTAATCAAAGGAGCTTCATACAGATAAAGATAGTTTCTATAATCACTATTTCCACCTAATCTCTCTTTTAAGAACTCTTCCATTAAATCCATCAACTCTACTTCATTAATACCTTGAAGCTGAACACGCATATAAACATAACGACGAATAGCATGGGCATTGGTACTTAAATCAATCTGCTTCTCATTAATTTTAATATGCTCATCCACACTAAAAAGTGTACGTGCCTCTTGTAAAAAATGTTGCGTTAAGGTTTTAACATCTTCTAAACGTTCACTTAAAGGTGGTAAATAGACCTTAATACCAAAAAACTGTTCAATCACTTCAGCATTAAAAACAGACGAGGCTAAGGCAATAATACGCACTTCATATCTATCAAGAAGTATCTTAAAGTTATCAAAATTAGGTATTTTATCGAAATTAGAAATGATAAGTGTTTTATTTGAACTTAACGCACCTTCAAGATCATTGTATTGCGTTGCATCAACAACAGGAGCATTAGAAAGAATATATTTTGCTAAACTTTTTTTACCTGTTCCACTCAGACCAAAAATAAAAGCATTAATAGGCAGACCCTTAAGAAGGTTTGCCGTTTTTAGTGCCTCCAAAGATGAAGGCGATGTAGCTATAAAATTAGTTACATCCACAACCGTGGCCACTACCAGCAGAGTCACCCTCAGAAGAACAACACCCGCCACCATCATGAGAATGTGCATTTTCAGCAGGAATACCTGTCATTAATTCATCAGCAGTTGCATCACGAACATTTGAAATTGTTACTGCAAAAAGAAGTGTTTGCCCAGCAAGAGGGTGATTATAATCAATAAGAACCGTCTCATCCTTAATCTCTTTTACTTGAACCTGAACGGTTCCACCATCTTCACTTTGACCATATAAAGCCATACCCTCAGTCAGTTCAATACCAGCAAACTGCTCTTTTGGAACTTCTTGAAGTGCCTCATCATTATACTCACCATAAGCTTTTTCTGCAGGTACAGTAATCTCACCCGCCTCGCCCATGCTCATTTCAGTAATTTTTTCTTCAAGACCGGGAATAACTTGTTCTTTACCAATCATAAAGGTAAGAAGTTCTCCACCTACATTAGAGTCTACTACTTCACCATTACTTTTTACTTCGTATTCGATTGATACAATTTGATTTGCTGCAATTGCCATTTTAATTTCCTATGAGTGCTTAATTATTAAGCATTTAAATTTTCGTGATTTTAACATAAGAGTCTTATTCTTGTCTTATGAATTTATAACTTTAGACTTAGCTAAGGCTACTTCAATCTCTTCTTTTGAGATATTACCACTTAGAGCAAGTGAAACTTCACCATCTTTCCCTGTAACTTCCATACCTTCAATCTTTTTCTTTGTCGCATCACTCATGCATTCACACTGACCTGTTTGACAGTTCTCTACCATAGTTACAATGTTCTGTTTTTTTACATTTCCAGAAAAAGAGATATTAACTCCATTTGCCATTAAATTTACTTTTTTATTCATCATCTAACCTTTTTATTAAAAGTATTATACTGTAATACATCAAGATATATTGATGTATTAAAGTCAAAAAAAAGCAATTCCTTATTTTAGAAATTTTTTTGCTTTTTTTGCTTCTGATGAGCTTGGGTATTTTGCAATAACTGCTTGAAAAAACTGTTGTGCACCCTCTTCATCATTTGTCTTTTGTAAAGATATTCCTGTATGTAGCATTAATAAAGGCATGTATTTAGCCTTAGAATAGCGTTTTGCTGACTCTTTAAAATAAGCCACTGCATTAGTATATTCATTTAACTGAAAATAGCTCTCTCCAATATAATAGTGCGCTGCTGCAGGTTTATACTTCTTTTTAATAAGATGTTCATACGCATCAATCGCATCTGCATATTTTTTCTTTTCAAAAAGTTTTTTAGCCTCATTTGCAACATTCGCTGAACTTTTATTATCCCAGACACTGTTCCCAGCCGCTGCAATTTTTTTAAGTTGTTTAGCAACATCACGTTTAAAGCTATTAATCTCTTGAGCTAGTTTATTATACTCTTCTTTACTTACATAACTCGTATTTATAGTATCAATGAGCGAACTTAGTTCACTCATAACCAGCTTGAGTTGATTAATATTTTCTTCATTAGTTATGATAATACCATCAAGTTTTTCATTCATTTCAGTTGAAGAAATTTTCATAGCATTCATATCAGATTTTAATGTTTGTAGTTCTTGTCTATCTTCTCTGCTACTCTCACTCATACCCTCAACAATACTTTTAACACCAGAAAGAGACTCTTCAAGTGAATCAACACGTGATTTGTTCTTACGTGAAGTACCTTTAACATTAGCTAAGGTTTTTTTGTTTTCAAGTATTTTTTTTCGGCTTTTGTTAAACCATAAGGGTTAGGGCTATCGAGGTCACCCGCTCCAAATGCAGAACGTTCTGCATAAAGAGAGAATGGAAGAAGAAAAGAACTTATTAATAAGAGTCTTTTCATTATGGAAGAAGTTTAAAGTCTACTCTACGGTTTTCAGCCCAACACGCTTGTGTCTGCTCAGTACAAGTTGGGTTAGATTCACCAAAACTTACCATTGTGATACGAGCGGCATCAACACCTTCAGATACCATTGCATCTTTTGCTGCTTTTGCACGTTTAAGACCTAATGCGTAGTTATACTCATCAGAACCCCATTCATCACAATTACCTTCAAGTTTAACATTATAAATAGATGCAGCAGCATTGGCTAACATTGCATTTGTTTTAAGTTTATCTTGCATATCTGCTCTGATTTCGAACTTGTCAAAATCAAAAGTAACACTGTTAAGCTGTGCTTCTAAACCACTAAGGCTTATCTCGTTGTTATCAGCAGTACCAGATTGGTCAATTGCAGCATCATCCATACCTGAAGTAGTTGCACTTGGATCACTTACATCTGTTGTTGTAACATTGTTGAATTTCTGACCTTCATTAGTTGCATCTACAGCTGGATCTTTTTGAGAACACCCAGAGAATAATAATAAAGCAGCAATTGTGCTAAGAGCAAGAAGTTTTTTCATGTTTGGTTTCCTTGTAAAAAATTAGACCGATTTTAACAAAGATTATCTTAAATTGTAGATACCCTATGCAAATTCATCTATTATGTACGCCATTATAAGCATAATTTATTAATAAAGTGTAAATACTTCACTCTTTTATGATTTGATCTAAACGTTCTAAGTCATTTATAACTTCCCATTTGCCCTCACCTTTTTCAACTTTTCCCTTCCAAAGTTTAATTCTGTCCATATATTCTCTTGGATCGATGTTATCACTTCTAAGTTTAGTTACATTTAAAGCAATCGCTTCAAAACCTTCTAACTTCAAAGGAATATCTCTTATATACCCTTTTTTTAACTCTTGTTTCATATCAGAAAAAATCATAATGGTCTTTTTTCTAGTGTCTCTCTCATTAAGATATTCTGTTGCAAGAAGGATTCCCCCCGTAATATCTGTATAAGCACTCGATTTTACACCTTTAATATACTGTTTTACTTTTTGCTGAAAAGCACGCTTTTGCTGATTTGCCTGAGAAGGTCTATCTGAAAAACTCACCTTAGCAATAATATCTTTCTCACTAAAGCTTCCCGTATCAATACTAGCAACAACAAAACTATCACCTGATTGAAGTTGAGAAAGCGTATAGTTAATAATCTGTTGTGCCTTATCTAACTCTTTGGTATATGTTCCTGAGGTGTCAATCAACATATACACACCACGGTTATGTGCCTTATGGGGACCCGTTGAACAAGCAGAAAAACCTACAATAAGTAAGAAAGCTAAGATATAAGACTTCATACATTATCCTTTTCTTCAATTTTTTCTTCTTTTTTATTCACAACTTTTTTTGCCACAGTTTTTCGTGTTGCTCTTTTTTTCACTACCGCATCACCTACCTCTTCTTGTACAACCTTAAGTTCATGTAATTTAATATTTTGTACTTTTGAAGTTTTTTCACCCGATACCAGTGACTCCACCCATAAAGGAAAGAAGATAATCAAATCATATATATTTACTAAACTCTTTCCAGAATAACGACTAAGGTTTCCGATAAAACGTAAACCCAGAGCAAAAATACGTAAAAAAGCAACAGCAATAACCCCAAAAACAGTACGAGTGGAATGGATGAATGATTCTAAAGGAATGGCGATAAAAGTTAAGGCAAAAGGTAAGATGAACCCCATGCCCATCTGAGCAGCCGTCGTAATCCATCGTGCCGAAGCATCCACATTCTCCGTTGCTACACCACCAAGTAATCCTGCTACCAAGGCAGCATCATCAGCAGAAAGGAGTTCACGCATATAAGCAAGCCCTGCTTCTACACTGGCTAAAAGAAAAAGAAATACAAATGAGGTAATCATCATACGCACACGTATCTTATCATCTAAGGCACCAATAATAGGAAACAGTCGCGTAATACGTACAGACTCCATTAAAAATAGTCCCATTGAGACCTCAACTAAAATAATTACAAGCGCTGCAATATCAGCGACCTTAAAGCCCATCATATAAACAGAACCACCCACCATCTCTTGCATTGGTCTTGAGATAAGGTTAAAGTTAATAAAAGCCCCTCCAATAGCAATGGCTAAGACAAAACCTGCAATAAAAAACTGCGTCATAGAAGAAGATGAGAGCATCTGTGCAGCTCTGTCTGTTTTATTATTTATCTCTTTATACTCATCCATATGTCTATCAACTGTTGAAGATCGCTCTAATAAAACTTGTACATTTTTATCTAAATCATCTACAGACTTATTAATATGACGTAAGGTAGGCACCATATTTTTCAGATATTTATGTCTATTTTCTGAACTTTTTCTATATGCTTCTAAGGCTTTTTCTTGACCTTTATCTAAGGCTTCTTTAATACTTTTTAAGATTTCAGCCACCATGGAGTCTTCAGAAGGAGGAATTGCCGCTATAGGTTCAATCGCTTTTGTCCATCCCGGAGGTGCAGGTGGAATTTCTGTACTTTTTTGGTAATCTTCATCCAGTTTAGTAACAGAATCCATAACTTCTCTTTGAAGGGTTGGGAAACGTGAAAGATCTTTTTTAACAAACGCATCAATTCGTTCAAATTCTCGTTCTATAATTCGTTCTTTTGCTTCCTTACCTGCACTTAAAAGAACCTCTTTATTTCTATGTTTTAGTCGTTTTTCGGCTAAAAGAACAGAAGAAGAAAAAAGTCGCAAGGCATAAAATAAAATTTTTGAAACTGAAAAAATTGCTTTATGTGCGGGTTTTCGTGCCATATATAAGAGAACAACACTAATTATTAACCAGACTAAAAGAGAAAGCCCAGCAGAAGAGGTAAAAATCATCATGAAATCGGGGAGAGACATATCAGGTCCTTTGAGAAAAAAGTATTCTTAGGACCATAATATTATTTTATAAGTAATAAAGAGTAAATAAGAATTTATTTAGTAATTTTATAAACTTCCACGATCACGAAATTCTGCAATTTCTGCTTCAACCATAGCATCTATCAAGGTAGTATACAATTCAGTAATCATATTTGGAGACATATCTAGCTCTATGGCTTTTTGACGCACTCTTTGAATGACTTCTTGAACACGTTTTTCAGCCTTAACTTCTTCCACACTCTGTTTAAAATTAACTGCTTGATGAATATAAGCATTACGTTTTGCTAAAAGTTCTACTATTTGGTCATCAAGTTGATCAATCTCTTCTCTAACCTCGTCTAATGAATTACATTTTTTCATACTTTTTCCTTGCACTTATTAATAAGATGATTATATCAAATAAACAGTTATCTTTATGTACAATTTCACATGAATATAATTCTTAGCACTTTAAATTCTCGTTATTCCCACAGCTCAATTGGTCTGCGTTACCTCTATGCCAATATGCAAGAGCTTTTACCCCAAACACAGGTTTTAGAATTTAGTATTAATCATGCTATCCAAAGTATTGCTGAAAAGATTTTAGATAAAGAACCTGATATCATTGGTTTAGGGGTTTATATATGGAATGCCTCACCTATTCAAGAACTTATAGAAGTCCTTAAAAAAGTGAGTCCTGCAACAAAGATAATCTTAGGGGGTCCCGAGGTTTCGTATGAACCTTTTCGTGTGGATTATTCACAAGTTGATTATATTATTCTAGGCGAGGGAGATACTGCCTTTTATAAACTCTGTTGTGAAATTATTTCTGACACTGCTCCAAAAGAGAAAATTATTAAGCCGGTTATGGCAGACCTGAGTCAAATCAAACTTCCTTATGAATACTACACCCAAGCCGATATAGATAATCGTTACATTTATGTAGAAGCTTCAAGAGGATGTCCCTTTTCTTGTGAATTTTGTCTCTCTTCCATAGATGAAAAGGTAAGAAATTTTGACTTAGAAGTATTAATCCAAGAATTTGAAACCCTCTGGCAAAAAGGAGTAAGAAACTTCAAGTTCATCGACAGAACCTTTAATATCAACATGAGATTTGCGAACACTATCTTAGATTTTTTTCTTAAAAAAGAGCCCCCCTATTTTGCTCATTTTGAAGTTATCCCTGATCATTTTCCCCAAAGTATTAAAGATAAAATTGCCCTTTTCCCTGAAGGGGCTATGCAGTTAGAAATAGGCATACAAACCCTAAGCCTAGAAATAGCCAATAATATCAACCGTCCTTTAAAACTTGAAAAGATAAAAGAGAATATAAGATTCCTAGAAACACAGACCAAGGCACATATCCATCTAGACCTTATTGTAGGGCTACCCGGTGAGTCCTTAGAGAGTTTTGGAAAAAACCTGGATGAATTATGTGCATTAAGCTCTTCAGAGATACAAATTGGCATCTTAAAAAAACTCTCAGGCACTACCCTAGACCGCCATGATATAAAATTTGGTATGCAGTACTCTGATATTCCCCATTATGACATCTTACGTAATGATTTACTCTCTTTTAAAGAGATTCAAAAAATGAAACGTTTTTCACGGTTTTGGGACTTGACCTACAATAGTGGAAACTTCCAAAACTCTTTTCATCTTCTTTTTAATGAGGAAAAAGTGTTTGATGGTTTTTATGCTTTTTCTTTATGGATGTATGAACTAACAGATTCTACATGGAAAATCTCCTTAGATAGACTCTCTAAACTCTATTTTCAGTACTTAACAGAAGTTTTAGAACATAAAGAAGAAGATGTTGCAGAGTTGATGTTAAAAGATTTGATGAAGATTCAAGGACGAATTATTCCTAAGTTTTTAAAGCCTTTTGCTAAAGATGATGTTTCTATTAACGTTAGGATTAAGTCTTCTCGGAATAAGCGGCAGGATCAAAGGGCTTAGTTTTTTTCTTTTACTTGGCTTGAGAGTACTCTATTATTTAATTTAGAAGAGTTATTTACAGATAAGCAATAAAGTGAAATTCCCCAAAACAGAACACATATACTAAATACTAGTCCATAAGCAGAAAAAGTATGTGATATTGATAGTTTTTCTCTCTTTACTCTTGCTAAATATTCACTTTCTTTTTTATTATAATGGTCCTTCATCATAATACGAATTTCTTTTTCTATTTTTGGAAAAGAGCGTTTATCCTTTCTTTGATACTGAACACGAAATACAAATAGTACAATAGCTATTACTAACGCTAAAATCTGTACAACAGGGTTTATTACACTCCAACATCCTAATGTTGCCAAAAATAGCCAGATACCTTCAATACTAAGTGAACGATGATATGATTAAATAATTTTTTCATACATTTCAATTTTTATTTGAATTGGATTCTTTACATCTTGTGTTATCAACATTATAATTCCTTTAAACCCGAAACCGAGGAGATTTATTCTCTAACCTGGTACATTTGACCTGATATTCTATCATCTTCCTAAAAGGCTGCAAAAATCCATCCAATACAGAAGCACTTAAATCTTCATCCCCATTCAAAGTCAACAACTCCAAAACACATAAGGTTGATTCAATAGTAGACAAGCATAAGTCCATAGGCTGTTCTTTGATTTTAAATTCTGAGTTTTTAGTATGGGTGAAACTTATCTTAGGTAAAGCCTGAACATTAGGGCTATCTCGTAAAAGTTTAGTAGCATTATGCCAAGTAGAGTCTATTAAAAAGACTACATTCTGTTTTCCATTAGAAGGAAAGGGAGTGTCATTTAAAACAAGACTTTCATAACTTGGATAAAGCACATAACAGTTATTGTTTTTATCATCAATAAGCGCATTAACAGCATTATGGTTTGCAAACTCACTTCCAACATAAATCTCCGAGTTTTCTAAAGAGAGATGGGTGAAATGTCCTGTTCCATTTTTAATCTTTTTAAACTCATGTGTGTGCATTAAAATCACAAATTTTGTTTTTGTTTTAATTACTTGAATATACGCACACATACATGAACTTTGTGGTCTAAAACAGGTATAACATTTTTCCCGAAATTCTTTACTTATGATTTTGCACCGTAGGAACAGCTACATTCCCCGAAGCTTGCATTTTTAAAGATTCAGGGTTTTTCTGATAAAAAGATCTTACTGCCTGTGCTAATGAAACTTTTTCTTTTTCATTGACCTCACCACTGTCTTGTAAACAATCCGCTATCACTTGAAGTAAGGCTTCTTGTCCTTGCGGCATCTTCTCTTTCCATGATAAAAGCAAATTTTTATTTACATGGGAGGGAATAGAACCTAAGATTCCGATATCATTTTCATTATGTACTAAAAGCCCTGAAGTAGTGCCTCGGTCTAGGGTCAGTACTTGAAAAAGGTAGAGGGTATGGTAAGAGAGTTGTTTATCTCTATCTTCATCTGTAAGCGTGGAATGCTTTAGTCTTTGCTTTTTAATTATTTTAACATAAATGTCAATAACATTTTCAACCAGTTTTCTTGCCATGTTTAAATCATTTGACTTATCACCTGTCTTAAAGTTCTCAAGGTAAAAATGAGAAACACCACGATGACGATTTAAAACAGGAATATTAAAATACTTATCCCCTTGCACAGATGCTTCTTTATAAAACTTACCCGAACTCTTTTGTAAAACTTCATCAAAGGCCTTTTTATCTTCTTCATTAAAAATTGAAGGATTTAAGTCTGCCATCATTCTCCAATAACCTTGTCCATCTTTCATTTCAGTCCAAGAGACATGCATATGAATAGAGGGAGCGAAAGGGTTTGTAGGATGTATAATTGTAGACATAGCGGTTGCTGAGGCTAAGGCTTTACTTAAATCGTTTTCGTACTGAACCTGAGAGATATTGACACTTGCACGATTAAAAAGCTTATCATCAGTAGCAACATAACGTACACCACCACCAAACTTTCCACCCTTGCGAAACCACTCAACTTTTTTAAATTTTTGAGTATTTCCAATTTCACTTGAGAGTTTATCTAAAGCATTTACAAAATAGTGTTGAAGTTCATTAACTAGGAGCTCTGCTGCTTGAGCATCTGCTGTTTGTGCTTTTATTCTTGTCATTAATTTGCTCGATGTTTTTAGGGAATTATACTAAAAAAGAAGAAATAGAGGAGAAAAAATCTCTTCTTATGATTTAAAAGCGACTTGAATGCTTTTTAATAAAGCAAGTAAATGGGCTTGATAGTCTTTAAACAAAGAACCATATACTTTTTTATTATCTTTTGAAAGGGCTACTAAAAAAGCGTCCACAGTATAAATAAACTGTTTTGCTCCCATATTAGACGAGGTGCCTTTAACATCAATTAAAATATTTTTAGCCTCATTATAATCTTTAGCTACTAAGGCTGCATGCATTCTCTTTGATGAGTCTTTATACGTCACAAAAAACTCTTTTAAAAGCTCTTTATACATTGCCTCATCATTACCACAAATCTCTAAACCTGCGTCATAATCTAAGCTCGCAAGATCATTAACATCAATAGAGATTTCTAATTCTGGCTGTTCCTCTTCCCCTTCAACTGCTTCTGCCTCATTAATAGAGTAATACATACTCATAACATCATATAAAGCATCCATTTTCAGAGGTTTTTCTAAATGTTCTTCCATTCCAGCTTCGCGCATATGACGGATATCATCAGAAGCCGTATCGCCACTTAGGGCTACTACTGCGATGTGATCATAAGCAGGATTTTTACGAATTTCACGTGTTGCTTCAAAACCATCAATACGTGGCATATGCGCATCCATTAAAATGATTTCAAAATCAGAATCTTTTTCTAAAATATCTAAAACATATTGCCCATCATCTGCCATTACAACATCAATTCCAGACTCATTTAAAACACCATTAATAACTTTTTGATTAATGATATTATCTTCCGCAATTAAGAGGCGTTGACCACTAAAGTCTGAAAAATCACCCTTAACAATTTTTCTGCCCTCTCTTTGTGATGGGCGTTTCTTCCTCTGAACTGCTGCTGTTTTAACTTCTGACGCCTTACTTTTAACTTCAGCAACCTTAGGTTGGCTTACTTCTTCAACAGCAGGTGCAGGAGTTTTTGCTAATCTCAACTCTTGTTCTGGTTCACTTTTGAGACTTGAAGGCATAAAACCATCTTCTTCATTACTCTTATCTTCATCTTGTTTTTCTGATGATTCTAGCTTCTGTTCATCAATTCCCTCAGGCATCAAATCTGCAAGTTCGCGTTTAGGTTTTGAATTACGTGCTTTAGAAACACCCCAAAGTAAAATAATTATTCCAACAATACCTAAACCAATATACAAACTATCTATGCCTGCAATTTGAGAAGGCACAGCGGAGCCAATGCTTGAAAGTGTTTTAGTTATTGTAGTAAGAATATTATCAAAGTCCATAGTTAATCCTAAAATTAGTATATCTATTAGTGTAGCTAAAAAATATCAATTTATAGCAAGAATTATAAGAAAATTTTGTTTTTTATAAAATTTTTTGTGTAATTTTGTAGTTTAAGAAGTGCTGTTTTAAGGGCTTTAAGAGCAATACACTCTTAAAGAATCAGTTTAGATATTTTTGTAACAATATCATTTTCACGAATAGGTTTCGTTAAAAAATCATTGGCTCCAACATCAAGAGCTTCAGCACGAATTGTTTCATCTGTAGTCAGCACAATAACAGGGATTGCTTTCATTAAGTCATCTGTACGAGCTACTTTTAAAAAGTCAATTCCACCCATTATTGGCATAATAATATCTAATAAAACGATATCAATAGCCGTATCTTTTTTTAAGATATCTAAGGCTTCCATACCATTCACCGCTTCAATCACTTCTGCAACATTATCTTGTTTCATCAGCATTGTTTTTATAAGTTTTCTGTTAATCATATCGTCATCAACTGCAAGTACACGTAAATTTGTTTTATTCATAAAGGCTAAACTCCTACCAATCTATAGACTGTATCTTACCTATTTTCAAAGGAAATAGAAAGCTTTTGTTCTGTTTTAGGCGAATTATACCCACAGAAGACTCAGATTTATAATTTTTAATGAAGATTATAGAATCTCCATTATTAGAAAAACGAGGAAATTCATTCACCCCTGTCGCTGTTAAACGACGAATAAAGTCAGAGCGAGTACTAATAAGATGTAAGTTAAATGTGTTACGAGAGAACTCATTTGAACTCTCACGTGATTTATAAACAATATAATTCCTATGTGCTGCAAGTGCCACATTAGATTTTCCATAATACACCATCTGTTGAACACCTCGTCCACCAATATTTTTTGAAAATACATTAGGATAACCCAGACGGTTTGAGACAAAGGCAATTTCTGTATCATCTTCTAAAAACTGAGCACCAACATCAATTCCAGAGTAATGTGTTAATTGCAATAACTCTTTCGTATTTAAATCATACTGATAAACATCAGGTTGACCTTCAGGTGCCATAGTTACTAAAATTCTAGATCCATCTGTACTCACATCTGAACAAACCATCATTCCATCACTAGAAAGAATTTTTTCACTCTTACCAGTACGTCTATCCATTCTATATAAGGTCGGTTCTTGTCCATCTAATACTGAATAATAGAAAGACGTCTGTTTTTTATCTACCCATTGAGGAAAAACATTTAGTCCCCCTTTAACTATAACATGCTGATACGTTAGTGTATAATCAGAAATCACAATTTCACTATTATTAGGACTAGTCAGACGTGAAATAAGGACATAAGACTTCATCCATTCAACCGGTTCAGCACCAATAAAATCGTTTATATCTACCGCAAGATTATGAATTAAAAATACATATAAATTCTCTTTTTTAATGCGAAAGTTTTTTTGTCTAATCACTTGTGAATCAGCTGCTGATAGAAGTTTATAATCACAATTTAGATTTCCATCATCATCTTGACGAAGACGGTAACGAAGTACATAATCACGTTTTGTGTTTTCTGTTGTTACATCATCTGCGTCATAATCATTAAGCGCATAATTATCATAAACATTAAAGATAGAAAGTACATTTAAATCACTTACAAGTACTTTAAAAAACTTTTTAGAAAGTCGGTCTTGATAATTAATAGAAGCATCTTCTACAGATATAGAAGGGAGTTTATCAACCTTTTTAATCACTTCAATGGTTGCATCAGCTGCAAAAAGGTTAAAAACTAATAGTAGCGGTAAAAGTAGTTTGTACAAGGTTATTCCTTAGCGGTTAATATAAGTTCCAGACTCATAGCTTTATGGTCAGGATGAATTGGAAACTGATGAAGTGAATTAAGACATAAATCCACTGACTCATCAAAAAGCCCATCTCCAGAGTATATTAGCACTCTAAAGGAAATCAACACCCCATTTTCATCAATTTCTAGACGAACTTTAGCAGATTTACCAACAGACTCAGCTGGAGGGAAAAATTTACTGTAAATCTCAGCATGTATTTTAGCTAAATATTCATCAACTACTCCCGTAGAATCACCAACAACCTTGATATGTTGCTTAGAAAGCTTTAAATTTTTTACTAAAGAGCTTGCTTCTTCAGATTTTATTACTTTTGTATCTTTTATTTTAATACGTTTTTTAATTTTCTTTAAAAACTTTTCATCTACAGTGGCTTTTTTAGTCTTGTTGCGTTTAACCAGTTTTTTTGTTTTAACTTCACCAAAAAGTGAAGAAATATCTGTATTAACTTTTTTAGGCTCAGCAAGAGTCTCTAAGGGTTCTTCTTTAGGTTTTATAGCCTTAGTTTGTTTAGACTTTACTACTTTTTTAGGTTTTGCTATAGGCACGGTGTTTAAATTTACTGAGATATACTCAGCCGAAGCCGTTTGAATATGCTTAATTCTACTTTGCTGCGTTATAAACAGTACAAAAAGAATTAAAAATATTGTAAAAGTAGATAAAGAGACAATACCACCAAGATAAAAGTAGTAATTATTATTGCGTAACAGCAAGCGAAACCTTAGTTTGTTGCCAAAGAGACTTCAGTGAAGCCAGAACGTTTAATTGAGCCAAGAATCATCATAACCTCTCCATAAGCTAAACGTTTGTCTGCTGAAATCATTACGGCTGATTTTAGGTCAAGTTTATCTTGAGCATAAAGATAAAAATTATCTTCAAAACCTTTAAACTGAAACTTCTCACCATTTAAAAGAATCTCTCTGTTTTTATTGATTACAATATTAACAGGTGGTTTTTTACTCAGTGCTTTTTTTTCAGAACCTGTTGGAAGCTTTATTAGCTCTTCGTATACGATAGTCGGTGCGATTACCATTAAAATAGCTAATAAAACTAACATGACATCCACTAAGGGAGTAATGTTAAGTTCGGGGTTTTCATCCCAATCGTACATAATCTAATATTCCTTCGATTTTGCAATCAGCGAATCTGATTGCATACGAATTAAGCCTGAAAGCTCATAAGCCTTACGCTTAAGAAGTTGGTGGAAAGTATAAGCAAAAATAGCCACAAAGATACCCGCTGCTGTAGCAATTAAAGCATCAGATACACCGCCTGCAATGAGATTCATTGAAGAAGAGGCTTGACCAATATCTTTAAAGGTATCTAAGATAGACACAACCGTACCAAACAGACCAATAAACGGAGATGTTGAAGCTACAATTGAAAGACCACTAAGCCCTTTTGTAGCATCTTTTGTCGCCGCATATTGACATAAGTCTAATATCTCTTTACTAAAATGTGTTGAGCGTTTAATAAAAGGATCAATATATGAACTTGAAGATACAGTTGAAGAACCCATGAGTAAAGACTCAAGAGATTCTTGCTCTTGAGTTACCCATGATTGAAGAGAGAAAAAGCGGTATACAAATACCCATGTAATAGATACAAAGTATACAGATAACACACCAAGAACAAGCAGTGTAACTGGATGTGAATCTATTATAAAGTTCAACAAAGAACTAAACCACTAAATTAAATTTTGTGCAGCTGTTTCAAGTCTAGCAGAAACAGAAGCGATAAGAGACGCATTATCTGAAGCCGCAGCAACAAGATCTTTAGCATCAGACAGTGCCTTAGCGATATCACTCTCTTTATCTCCACGAATAGCTACAGCACCATCCGCAAGAACAATTACCTTAGTTTCATCAACTTGAACATGGCCCCAGTTGATGACTACAGATTCAGTAACTTTATCTTCTTTAACAAAATCAATCACACCTGCACTTAAAAGTGTTGTTAGTGATGCATGCTCAGGAAGAACACCAAACTCACCCTCTTCACCTGGTAAAGTAACTTCGGCTACTTGACCATTAAAGATAGGACCATTAGGTGTAACGATTTCTAATAAAAGAGTATTCATAGAATCTCCTATTTGTTTTTCTCGTGTTTAGCGATAGCTTCGTCCATGCTTCCAACCATATAGAAAGAGTTTTCAGACATGTAATCGTAATCACCAGCAAGGATTCCTTGGAAACCTTTAATAGTATCTTCAAGCTTAACGTATTTTCCAGGAGCTCCTGTAAATACTTCGGCAACAAAGAAAGGCTGAGAAAGGAATTTCTCAATCTTACGAGCACGTTCAACAACATTTTTGTCATCTTCAGAAAGCTCATCCATACCAAGAATCGCAATGATATCTTGAAGGTCTTTATATTTTTGAAGTGTTTGCTGAACGCCACGAGCAACACCATAATGCTCATCACCGATAATAGCAGCGTCAAGAAGACGAGAAGTAGAATCCAGTGGATCAACCGCTGGATAAATACCTTTTTCTGCAATTTTACGGTTAAGTACTGTTGTTGCATCAAGGTGAGCAAAAACAGAAGCAGGAGCTGGATCAGTTAAATCATCTGCAGGTACGTAAACCGCTTGAACAGAAGTAATTGAACCCTTGTTCGTAGAAGTAATACGATCTTGTAAAGCACCCATTTCACGAGCAAGTGTTGGTTGGTAACCAACTGCTGAAGGGATACGTCCAAGAAGTGCAGACATTTCTGAACCTGATTGAGCAAAACGGAAAATATTATCAATGAACATAAGTACATCAAGTCCTTTTTCATCACGGAAGTACTCAGCCATAGTAAGACCCGTAAGCGCGATACGGTTACGTGCTCCTGGAGGCTCTGACATTTGCCCGTAACACAGTGCAACTTTGTCCAGTACGTTAGAGTCTTTCATCTCGTAGTAAAGGTCATTTCCTTCACGAGTTCTTTCACCAACACCAGCAAAAACAGATAAACCGTCGTGACCGTGTGCAACATTGTGAATAAGCTCCATGATGATAACTGTTTTACCAACACCAGCACCACCAAATAAACCAACTTTACCACCCTTAGCATAAGGAGCTAATAAATCAACTACTTTAATACCTGTTTCGAACATCTCAGTTTTAGTAGACTGATCTACTAGAACTGGAGGATCGCGGTGAATTGACCATGTTGGAGTTCCCTCAGCAACTTGATCACCACCATCAATTGTCTCACCAATTACGTTAAAGATACGACCAAGAACCGCGTCTCCAACAGGAACGTTGATTGGAGCACCAGTAGCGATTACTTCCATTCCACGTACAAGACCTTCAGACATATCCATAGCAATAGTACGAACGCTACCATCACCAATATGTGCTGCAACTTCAAGAACAAGACGAACGTCATTGCCCTCTACACTATAGTTAACTTCTAGTGCTTCGTTAATTGCCGGAAGAGTGCCATCAAAATCAACATCTACAACCGGACCAGTAATCTGTATAACTTTACCTGCCATTTTAGCCTCCATTATTTCATCGACTCCACGCCGCTGATAATTTCAATTAGTTCAGTAGTAATTGCACCTTGACGGGCTTTATTAAACTGAACATTGAGTGTTTTAACTAACTCTTTTGCATTATTTGTTGCCGCATCCATTGCCTGCATACGAGCAGAATGCTCAGCAGCAACAGAATCGATTAACGCATAATACATGTTATATTCAACATATTTTGCAATCAGTGAATTTAACATCTTTTCATTATCTTCTGCTTCAATCTCTAGTACTGAAGAAGGTAATGCTTCTTCTGTACATGATACAGAAATTGGTAAGACATGTTGAACGTGTAATTCCTGCACTAATGCATTCTTAAAACCGTTATAAATAACAGTTACGCCATCAATCTTACCTTCCATATAGTCTTGCATAGAAGATCGAATAAACTCAGCTGCACGGTCCATATCAGGTGATGCTGAAAGATCTTTTACTTCATCAAGCATTTCTACTTCATTATAGTTAAAGAATTCAACACCTTTTTTACCTACACCACGAAGACGTACTTTGACTTTTTTGTCTTTGTACTCTGCCATGATTTTTTTAACCGCTTTAATAGTTTGAAAGTTAAATCCACCACACAGACCTTTGTCTGCTGTAACAAAAATAACATCAACCATCTGAGGATTATCAATAGATGCACATGCACGGTTTTCAATACCACCAATTTTCTGGCACTGAATACGTGTTGAGATCTCTTCGATAACTTCATTCAATTTCGATGCAAAAACTTTAGAACGCTCAGCAAGCTCTTTAGCTCGTCTAAGCTTCGCAGTAGATACAAGTTTCATAGCACGCGTAGTTTTCTGCGTGTTACTGACACTTTTTATCTTTCTTTGAATTTCTTTTAAGTTTGCCATCTAAAGAATCCTTAGTTAGCTGAAAAAGTTGATTTAAACTCTTCCAATGCTTTTTTCATAAGTGCGTTAGTCTCATCATCAATTTTCTTAGCAGAACGGATGTTCTCAAAGATTTGTGGATAAGTTGCTTCAACAAATGGGTAAAGCTCAGATTCAAAACGAACCACGTTAGATGCATCAAAGTCATCTAAGAAACCTTCATTACCTGCGAAGATAATAAGAGCTTGTTTTTCAGCTGGAAGTGGAGAGAATGCAGGTTGCTTAAGCACCTCTACCATTCTTTGACCACGCTCAAGTTGGTTTCGGCTTAGCTCATCAAGATCAGATGCGAACTGAGCAAATGCCTGAAGTTCACGGTACTGAGCAAGATCAAGACGTAAAGTACCCGCAACTTGTTTAGTTGCTTTAATCTGAGCGGCACCACCAACACGAGATACCGAAAGACCAACATTAATTGCGGGACGAATACCTGAGTTGAAAAGGTCAGTTTCTAAGAAGATCTGACCATCAGTAATAGAGATAACGTTTGTTGGGATATACGCCGCAACATCACCTGCTTGAGTCTCAATGATTGGGAGAGCAGTTAAAGAACCACCACCTAATTCATCATTAACTTTCGCAGCACGCTCAAGAAGACGAGAGTGTAGATAAAAAACATCACCTGGGTATGCTTCACGACCCGGAGGACGACGAAGGATAAGAGACATTTCACGGTATGCAACAGCATGCTTAGAAAGATCATCATATACGATTAGACCATGGCGTGCAGAGTCACGGAAGTACTCACCCATAGTTACACCAGTGTATGGTGCAAGGAATTGCATTGCAGCAGATTCAGCAGCAGTAGCAGATACAATAATTGTATATTCCATAGCTCCATGATCTTCTAGTTTACGAACGATTTGTGCAACAGTAGACTGTTTTTGACCAATCGCAACGTAAATACATACAACACCATTACCTTTTTGGTTAATGATTGTATCAAGAGCAACGGTTGTTTTACCCGTTTGTCTGTCACCAATGATAAGCTCACGTTGACCACGACCAATTGGCACTAAAGCATCAATTGCTTTAATACCAGTAGCCATAGGCTCATGTACCGATTTACGATCCATGATTCCAGGGGCTTTCTCTTCTACGAAACGTGTTTCAGTAGTTTCGATTGGACCCTTGCCATCAATTGGCTCACCCAGTGCATTTACAACACGTCCAAGAAGAGCATCTCCAACAGGAACACGTAAAAGTTTACCCATACGTTTTGCTGTTGTACCTTCTCTTAGACCTTCACCTGTACCGAGAATTACAACACCTACTGCTGCCTCCTCTAAGTTCATTGCTAGACCTTGAGCTCCATTTTCGAACTCAACCATTTCACCAGCCATTACATTTTTAAGACCGTGAATTTTTGCAACACCATCTGCATATGAGATGATTTTACCCGTTTCATTAATATCAACGTTTAATTCGAAATTATCAATACGCTCTTTGATAATCGAAGAAATTTCGTCTGCTTGTATTTTTGCTACCACTATGTTCTCCTTTCTTAGATTGCTTTTAAAATATGATCAATTAATGTTGAATTAATACGCTCTTTCGAGAAATTAATTTCAACACCAAGATCTTCAACTTCTACCTTAATTCCATCAAAATCAGTTTTAATAAATTCTAAGGTAATATTGGCATCAACTTTTTTACCAAGACCTTCGCCTAATGACTTAATCGTTGCAGCATCTATATCTGTATCAGAAAAGATTTTACCTTCATAAGCATTATTTACTACAGCAATTTCTTTTGAAACTTGCTTAGCGATTTCTGGAATTAATTCGAAACGATTCTTCTCTGCAAGAAGTTTAATAAAATTATTAATCTTATCCGACTTCGCTTTTTCAACTGCCGCTAAAAGAATCTCTTCTTTAACAGAAGAAGCAACATCAGGTGCTGTGAAAAAGTCAACAAATGACTCATTATCAAACTGAGAAGCTAATGCATTAAAAACAGCAGAGATTGCTGTCATATTTTTTGCATCTTCCCCATCTAGAAGAGCTTTAACATAACGCTTTGCTACTAATGCTGCCATTATGCCACCTTCTTCATGATGATTTCAGCAAATGCATCTTTGTCAAGACCAGAATTGTCTTGATTAAGAGCATCTGCTAAAACTTCTTCAACAACAGTTCTAACCATTTGTCTCTGTTCAAGATCCATTAGGTCAGATTGTTGTTTTTCAAGGTTTATTAAATCAAATTCAAGCTGTGAAGCCATTTTCTCATTAATAACCACATTCTCTTTTTTACAGCTACTCATAATCTCTTCAGCAAGTATTTTTGCCTCTTCGATTTTTGCATTCGCTGCTGCTTTTGCTGCTTTAGACTCTTTAAGACGCTCTTGAACCTTATTTAGTTCTCCTGCAATTCCTTTCTATCTTCCTATAAAAAATGCTTTTACAGGTTCAGCAATAAGGTAATAAACAATACCAGCGAAGATCAAGAAGTTGACCGTACGCTGAACAATGTCCGTTTCCACTCCTGCAGCCTCACCATGCTCTGATGCAAAGGTAACCCCTGCAATTAAAGCCATTAAAAATATGTGTTTCATACGCTCAGATCCTTATATCTTGCTAAATTTAGCTTTGATTGCTTCTTTGAAAAGAGGAACTTCTGACAATAAAGCATTGTTTAGGTTCTCCTTTTCAGAGTTTAGCGAATCAGTAAACGCTGCAAATTTCTTTGCGAGTTCAGCTTTTTTAGCTTCAATTTTGCTCTCTGATAGCTCTTTCGCTTCATTAACTACCTTATCTCTTAATGCCATTGCTTCCGCTTTTGCATCAGAAATAATTTTATCTGCTTGTTGATGTAAATTTGTGATTTCATCATCATTACTTCCAACCTCATTAAGGTCTTTTTTAATGTCATCATCACGCTTTTGCATATACCCAAGTAGAGGGTTATAAAGCCAAGAGTTCAGAAGTGCGATAAGAACCAAGAAAACGACTAGTGTTAATCCTAGTAGTGACGGATTGATATCTAACATCTTACCTCCCAAGTTAAAACACTGAGTATTTATACAGTTTACTAGGCATTAATATGCCCAATAAACCTCAAAATTCTCAGCCAAAATACTTAAAATTTTGTGTGATTATACAGTTTATTAATTGAAGGCTAGTTAAAGTGAAGGGGTTTCATGAAAAGAATTTTGAAAATGTTGCTATTTCTTCTTCGTTTGAAAAAGAAAAAGAGATTTTATTCTCTTTAATCTCATAGTTTATAAGTTGATTATCTAAGACTAACTTCAGTTTTTCCATATTTAAAGAAGGTTTTGTTGTTACTTTTTCTGTTTTAGGTGTAGGTAAACCTTTATACTGTTTCACCATCTTTTCAACTTCACGTACAGAAAGTTTTTGACCTATTATAGAGTCAACCAATATATTTTGGTCTTTACTTGAAAGCCCAACCATTACTTTTGCATGACCCGCAGAAATACTCTTATCTATTACTGCTTTTTGAGCCTTTGGTGAAAGTAGAAGTAGACGTAAGGTATTCGTAATTGATGAACGCGACTTATGGATTAAACCCGATAACTCTTCTTGAGTAATTTTATGAACTTCAATAAGTTCAGCATATGACTTTGCTAATTCAATAGCATTTAACTCTTCACGTTGAATATTTTCAATCAACGCAAGTTCGCGCATCTCTTCTGCTGTAGCTGAAACAACAACGGCTTTAATCGTCTTTGTCTTTGCCATTTTCGAAGCTCTAAAACGACGTTCCCCCGCAATTATGACATATCCGTCCATCTCTTCAACAACTACAATAGGCTGTAAAAGACCATGCCTTTTAATTGACTCAGAAAGCTCACTTAAGGCTTTTTCATCAAAATGCTTACGCGGTTGAAAAGGATTAACTTTAATATGAGTAAGAGGAATTTCTAAAAGATCTTTAGAAGGAGAAATCTCGTTATCGTAAGCTTCTTCTATCTCTCCTAAAAGCTCCCCTAGACCTCTGCCTAAGGCTTGTGTCTTACCACTCATAATTAACCTGCCGCTAAAATAGCCGAGGCTAGGTTTTGATAAGCAACTGAACCAGAAGATTTTACATCATATAAAATTGCAGGTTTACCAAAAGAGGGAGACTCTGCTAGTTTTACATTTCTAGGAATAACTATATAATCATCTTTTTCTATGTCTCTAAATAACTTATTTTCAAAATGTTGTGTCAAATCAGAAAAAACCTGCTTAGAAAGATTATTCTGTGCAGTAAACATTGTTGGTAAAAAACCCTTAATCGAAAGTTTCGGGTTAATTGTTTTGCGAATCAGACGTACCGTATTTAAAAGCTGTGCCAAACCTTCAAGTGCAAAGAACTCACACTGAATAGGAATAATTACAGAGTTTGAAGCCGAAAGCGCATTAATTGTCATGGGACCAAGAGCGGGTGGTGAATCAATGATAATATAATCAAACTCTTTAACTACCTTATCAATAGCACGTTTCAAAATCAACTCACGACCCTTAGAGTTTTTGGCATCATAAAACTCTTTTTCTACACCAACAAGACCGATATTAGAAGGAGCAAGAGAGAGGGTGGGTATATTTGTTTTTAAGATAATATCATCAAGCTTTTTTGTACCAATTAGAACATGATAAATATTGTACTCATAATCATTTCTATGGTAACCTAAAGAGGTTGTAGCATTAGCTTGGGGATCAGCATCAATAAGCAGCACTTTTTTTTCAGCAACAGCTAAAGAGGCGGCAAGGTTTACAGCAGTGGTTGTTTTACCAACCCCACCTTTTTGATTTGCTATTGAAATTACTTCACTCATCGTAGACTATAAATCCTTTCCCCATTTATACTCAATGAGCCATCGCTATTGAGTTCTGCTTCATCTAGTGATATCTTCTTATTTGCAACTGTCGTATCATGTTGCTTACTTTTGACAAATTCTACCTTGAACTTGCTAAATATTTGCTTCCATGATGGCTTATTTTCAATCTTTTTAAAAAATTTATCTAATAACTCTTTTTTATCTATCTTTATGTCTAAATGATCAAAGCCATCAGGAGAAGCTAAAAGGTTTAATCCCATTCCACAAATCAGGTCATTTTCTCTCATAAATGTTATTACACCCCCAATTTTACTCTTTCTTAGATAAAAATCATTAGGCCACTTAATCCAAAGCGTAGAATTCTCTTCTTCTAAAACCTCTTTTAAGATATAAGCAAAATAAATAGAAGCAGATTCCAACAAGAGATCATTTGGAAGATTATGACGTGAAATTGCAAACGAAAAGAAAAGATTTCCTTCTAAACCCATCCATAAATTTCCACGACTTCCAATTCCATCCGTTTGCAAGTCGGCTACAACAGCAATAGGTGCTTTTAATTCAGAATTTTTAAGTTTTTCTTTTAGATAAGTTTGTGTTGAAGGGAGAGAATCAAACCAAAGTATCTGCACGTTCTAATCTTTTCCCATTAAGATAAGAAGCAACATCCATCTCTTTTTTTGAAGGAGGCTGGAGACGGGTAAGGCGTAAAGAACCCTGTTTACAACCAATAACAATAAACCTTTTATTTACTTCTAACACTTCACCCGCTTTATGCTCTCCTGTATTTGATTCTAAACTCATTTCTTTAAGTTTAAGACCACTTTCTAAATAAACACTAGGCCAAGGTGTAAAGGCTCTATACTTATTATAAAGACTTAAAGCATCATCAAAAATCACTAAACCATTCTCTTTAGAAATTTTTGAGCAATGTGTTGATTTTGTATCATCTTGTTGAATAGGAGAATAACTTTTAAAGTTTTTAAGTACCTCTATTGTTAATTCTGATGCGATATTAGTCAGTGCCTTAAAAAGCTCTTCTACTAACATTGTTTCAGGTATCTGCATTTTAGAGATTTTTAAAATATCACCCGTATCCAGACCTACATCCATAAGCATGGCTGTTACACCTGTCTCTTTATCCCCATTAAGCAGAGACTGCTGAATAGGACTTGCCCCTCTGTACTGAGGTAAAATTGAAGCATGAAGGTTAATACATGGAGCAATATCTAAAATATTTTTAGGAAGGATCTGTCCATAAGCTGCCACAACAATATAATCAGGTTTACAGGCTTTAATCTCTTCTTCAGTTTCAGGCATACGAAGATTAAGGGGTTGAAAAACTTTAATATTATTTTCTAAGGCTACTGTTTTAGTAATGGGTGCCGTTAAGACTTTTTTACGTCCTACCGGTTTATCTGGCTGGGTATAAACCGACATAACATTAATCTCTTTATCACTAAGTAAAGCTTGTAAAATATTAGAAGCATAATCGGGCGTACCCATATAAACAATATTAATCATTTGAAAAGTGTTCCCCCTGTATGCGTATCCTCAAGTAAATACGAGCGAATATCACTCAAATCAAAACCCGAGGCTAAGAACATTTTTTTATCTCTTTGCAATAAAAAATCTGCCGCTTTTAACTTGGTGACAATACCCCCTGTAGCAAAAGAGGTATGTGCGGTTGTTTCAGCATTTAAAGCTTCTTTTGAAATACTTGAGACATCTTTTAAAACAACTGCATCATCATGCCTTCGTGGGTCTTTATCATAATAAGCATCAATATCTGAAAGAATCACTAATAAATCTGCATCAAAATAATAAGTAGCATAAGCAGAAAGCTGGTCATTATCTCCAAGAACTAACTCATCAATAGCCGTGGCATCATTTTCATTAATTATCGGCAAGACATTATTTGAAAGAAGCGTATTAATTGCATTTTTTGCGACTTCTACCTGAGCTGGTGAGTTAAAGTTTGATGCTGTCACTAAAATTTGTGAGGGTAAAATACCAAAGGCTTCAAATTTCTTTTTATAACGATGAAGTAAGAGAGGTTGTCCAATGGCAGCAAGAGCTTGTTTATTTGCAAGTATTTTTTTATCTAATTTCAGCTCAGTATATCCCGCAGCTACCGCACCTGATGAGACTAAAATAACCTCATACTTTCCACGTAGATCAGAAATAAAATTAACAAGGTTTTGCATACGCTCACGCGCGATACGGTTTTGCTCTGTTAAAACAGCAGAACCCACCTTAATTACTAAGCGTTTCATCGTTGTTGAACTACCAACTCAAATAAGGCTTCTGAAAGTGCTTTTGTGTTTTTATGCGTAACTGATGATATCGGTGCAACCACAAAAGGAAGCTCTTTATCAAACAAGCCAGCAACATCAGCAACTTGTTCATAAAAAGGAATATCCTCATCAAAACCATACTTAGACTTTGATGTCTCTTTTAGTCCAAGCATTTTAATAAAAGCAGAAGCTTTCTTACTAGCTTCTTCTGGTGTCATAACATCTGAACGCGTCATGGCAATAGCATATGAACGTGTTGAAAGTACTTGAGAAAAATTTTCTAATTCAACTTTTAAAGTATCATACTGATACTCCATCTCATGATATGAAGCTAAATCAATCGTAAAAAGAAGGGTTTTTGTTCTTTCAATATGTTGTAAGAACTGTAGTCCTAAACCTTTGCCCTCAGAAGCCCCACCAATAATACCCGTAATATCTGCCATAACAAATGAGTCATAATCACCAATATTAACTTGACCTAATTTGGGCGTTAAGGTTGTAAACTCATAATTTGCAATCTCAGGACGAGCATTAGAAACAGTAGAAATCAAAGTTGACTTTCCAACATTAGGAAAACCTACAAGACCCACATCAGCCATTAGCTTAAGATCTAAGATGATATCTTTGCTCTCCCCTTGAAGACCAGGTTGTGCATAAGTAGGTGTCTGGTTGGTAGAAGATTTAAAGTGAAAGTTTCCAAGACCACCTTTTCCACCTACTAAATATGTGAACTCATCTCCATGCTTAATCATATCAACTATAATATCACCGGTTTGGGCATCAATTATCTGCGTCCCTGGAGGAACAATAATTGTAGTTGCACTTGCTGACTTACCTGTACAACGACGTGTTCCACCTGGGGCACCATTATCTGCTTTTACATGATGACGTCCACGAAAATGTGAAAGTGTATGCGTATTGTTATCACATTTAAAAATGATATCACCACCTTTCCCACCATCTCCACCATCAGGTCCACCTTGAGTTACAAATTTCTCTCTACGAAACGATGCAACACCGGGTCCACCTTTTCCTGAAGCTACGGTCATCTCAATTCTATCTATAAACATGGTGGTCCTTAATTGTGCAATTTTAATTTACTAAAGCGTAAATACTTAAAACTATAGTCTATTTATGGCTAGAATTATACTATTAAATATTGAATGTTTAGAGAATGTTTTTACTTGGAGAAATTCTCGCCCAAGCGAGAAATTCTTCAGAAGTAAACTTCTAAAGAATTTTCTCGCCGATGCGAGTAGAATTAATTATGCAGGGATAATTGAAACTTGTTTACGTTTTTTATCGTAACGTTCAAATACTACAACACCATCAACAAGTGCATATAGAGTATGATCTTTACCCATTCCCATGTTTTTACCTGGGTGAACTTTAGTTCCACGTTGACGAATAATAATATTACCCGCTCTAACTGTTTCACCACCATATTTCTTAACGCCTAAACGACGTCCCGCAGAATCTCTATTATTCTGTGTACTACCCTGACCTTTTTTGTGTGCCATAGTTTGTCCTTTATTTAGTTAATGCTTATGCAGAAATTTTTGTAATTCTAACTCTTGTGAAATCACGACGGAAACCACGTTTAACTTTAGAATCTTTACGACGACGTTTTTTGAATGTGATAACTTTTTTATCACGGCCTTCATTGATAACTTCAGCAGTAACAACAGCACCGTCTAAGTATGGAGTACCAAATTTAAGTTCACCAGCGTTAACTGCAAGAACTTCTTTGATTTCAATAGTATCTTTAGGTTCTAAAGACATTTTGTCTAGTAAAAGAATATCACCTTCTTGAACCTTGTACTGTTTACCACCGTTTTTGATAATTGCGTACATTAATTTTCCTTGTTTTATTTAGAGTTCTCAAAAAACGCTTAGTGTTAGGCAAAACCTATCATCACAAAATCACATAAGTAATTTCTTTTCAGAAAACTCTATAAATATTCTAAAGAAAGTTATAAAGATTCAACAGTTGTGATAATCAGGCCTATGCCAGTAAAGAGAAGGAGTTTCACCCTCTCCGACACCAAGAGTCATAAATCACTCTTTTAGTCTTTGACAGGACACTCGTGATGCCCTGAGTTAAAGTTCGCGAATTATACTCAAACTTTATTTAAGTTTAGATTAATTCTTACTATTTTGTTCTTTAGAGGATTAGAAACATAGTAAGAGGTAAACTATTAATCTAACTTTATTCATTAAAACTCATCTATTGGATAAACTTTATTAATGTATTACATCCTTTTCTCCACACAAGCATAGTAGGTTTTAGAAAAAGAACAAGAGACATTAAGAGAAAAGTACGTATCTTAATATAGAGTACTGTTAACTATAGAAACTAAAAAGAAATCTAGTAAGAATAATCATCACAACACAAAGCAATCACTTCAATCTCAACCAAAGCATTCTTAGGCAAAGTCTTAGCCGCTACTAATGAACGTGCAGGTTTATGCTCACCAAAGGCCTGCGCATAAATCTCATTAACAACAGCAAAGTCATTAATATCTGCTACAAATGCCATTACTTTAACAACCTTGTCTAAAGAAGAACCAGCTTCTTCAAGAACAGCTTTTAAGTTTGCAAAAACCTGTTTAGTTTGAAGAACAATATCATCTCCTAACATTTCACCCTCAGCTGTTAAGGCAATCTGCCCTGAGGTATAAATCATACCGTTTACTTTAACCGCTTGAGAGTAAGGTCCAATTGCTGCGGGTGCATTTTTTGTTGCTACAAATTCCATTTCCATAGAGGTATCCTTTTTATCTTATTTTACTCAAAAACAATCATCCTTTAGGATAATTCTTTGTGAGGTATCCTTTTTATCTTATTTTACTCAAAAACAATCATCCTTTAGGATAATTCTTTGTGAGGTATCCTTTTTATCTTAT
>JAJRQV010000072.1 GCA_024280035.1 Campylobacterales bacterium | reverse complement strand
TGTTTAATTGCTTTATTTAAATAATTACTGTTTTTTTTCTTTGTCCACAGATTAAGTAGATTTAATGAATTCTTCTTTACTTTGCTCTTTAATCGGCTTAATCTGTTTAATCTGTGGATAACTTGCTCTTGATCTGCTCTTTAATCTTGACTAATCATGCTGGCTTACTTGTGCTTGTTTATCTTTGATATAATAGTGATATGAAGAGTAAATATGTAAATGGTATTGAACTTTATTATGATGATATTGGGGAAGGGGAGGAGGTTATACTTTTTTTACATGGGCTTGGATCTAATGCGGCTTCTTGGGAGTATCAGGTGGAGGTTTTTAGGGAAGAGTATAGATTGATTATTCCTGATCTTCGTGGGCATGGCTTGAGTTCTTTAGGTACTGTGGAGTTTACTTTAGCCTTATGTGCAGATGATATGGCTGTTTTATTAGATTTACTCGGGATAAAAAAAGTTCATCTTTGTGGATTTTCTTTAGGGAGAATGATAGCCTTTGAATTTGCGCTTAGATATAGTACTTATTTAAGTACCTTATGTTGCGTCAATGCTTCGGCTTCTTTAAAGTTAAAAAGCTTTAAAATGCGTTTTCTTTACCTACTACGTAAAATTGTTTCTCGTACCTTAGCTTTGTCATGGATTGCTTATTTCATGGCTTTAAAGCTTTTCCCTAACAACCCCTCCTTGCGTATTTAATTCATGAAAATAGTTCCTTTTATTAATCGTAAATCTTATGTGAGGGTTATTGATGCCTTAGAAAATTGGAACGTTCTTGAGTGTATTGATAAGGTTAATGTTAAAACACTTATGATTGGTTCTGAGTTTGATTATGAAATTTTTAATGATAAGAAGAGTGTGGTGAAAAAAATGACTCAAGCAGAGTTTGTTCAGATAGATGATGCTCACCATTTTGTTATTTGGGAGTATCCCTCTAGGTTTAATAACATATATAAAAGTTTTTTAAAAGATTAATTCAAAACCTGCGTATAAGTGCCAGTTTTTTTGTTGGCTTTTGGGCTCTAAGTAACTACTTGTGTCTCCTGTATTGGGAAAATTTGGTACATAAATGGTATTAGATTTTCCATAACTAGTAAATTCATACTCAAGTTTTGTATTAAAATTAAGTTGCTCGTTAATAGGAATAACTAAAGGTGTTGCGATTTTGTAGGTATAAACAGTTCCTAGTTTAAATGTTTCATTTAGCACCTGTCCTGTTGATGATTTAAAGTCTGCATCCATTTTTGGATTAAAAGCAAGTTGCCCTGTTAAATCGAGTACAAGAGACCAATCTTTATAGATATTAGTCTCTCCTCCTAGAACTACTTGTAAAAAATAATAATAATAACGCTCTTTTTGATTACTTGAAAGGTCTCTTTGCCACCGTTTGTATGCTATCCCTATCATGCTATATGTGGAGCTTTTAGTATACTGAACTTTACGTTTTAAATTGACTTGAAACTCATAAAACGCATTTGATGTTTTAGAAGAGTATGAGCCATAACTTGCTCCTGGCCCTAATAAGGATCCGGTGTAATCGGTGTCACCATAGCTAATACTGGTATATAAGTTAATATAGTACGAAATGGCAGAATACTCTTGTAATTTATACTCAAAACTTCCATAAAAACCATTGACTTCAAAAATATTTGCATCTTCGGTATCAAGTATTTGATCTTTATCATCTCTTTCTGTATAGTTATAAGCAGTTGTTTTAAGACCAAAGCTGAGTTTATTATCAAAATTAGCAGCATCTAAAGCCATTGTTAACAGTAGTAATAAGAAAATTCTATGCATTCTTGTCCTTGAATGTTTATTTTACTTATATAAAGTTAAAAAAGTATAAATAGGGTGATATTATGCTAAATTATTTTAGCATTATAAGACCAGCAAAACGTCCGCACTGTTTTTCTGCTCTAAAAGAGTAAAAAAGTTGAGTATTACATGAAGTACAATAAGGTGAGATTTCTAGATTTTCTTGTGCAATATCTACTTCAAGTAGTTGTTGTTTTGCAATAGATATGAGATCCAAAAAATAATTATCTTTATTTTTTTTAATGGCAAAACTATAGGCTAAAGTCTCTGCTTCTTTTTTTATCTCTTCTCCTACCTCATAACAACATGAATGAATAGAAGGTCCTAAAGTAATTAAAATATTTTTAGAATTACAAAGATAATCTTTTTGCATTTTTTGTATGGTTTTAGGCAATATCTTATTAAAAATTCCAGCCCTTCCTGCATGTACGACAGCAATAACTTTTTTAATAGGATCATAAAGAAGAATAGGGATACAGTCCGCTACCATAACCATAAGGGGAAGGTTTTTTTGGTTGGTGATAAGTGCATCACAATAAGGTCTGTTCTGAGGATTATACTCTTTAGTGATATTGATAATAGTGTTTCCATGAACCTGATTCATATGTACAAGTTTAGAAAGGGGATAGTTTAATAATTTGGCTAATTCAAAATGGTTTTTTTGAACATTTTGAACTCTATCTTGAACATGATAAGCGAGGTTATTGCCTGTATAAGGTGCTTGAGAAACACCGCCTTTTTTGGTAGTAAAGGCGTGCAGTATATTTTCTTGAGATTTAAAAAGATGACTCTGAATACTTCTCATTAAGCGAAGTTAAAAAATCCTATTTCATTACAGCGCGCAGAAGGAGATGCTTTACAGTTGTTATATTGGATTTGATGTTTTTTCCAAAACGCTAAAAAACCGATAAAACTAATAAAAGCGGTGAGTACAGCACCTTTTAGAAAAACAAAGAAACCACTGTAAATAGCAGCACTTATTGAAATATCTGTCTGAATAAAGGTAAAAATAGAATATCCAAAGCCTGTTAGAACAGAAGCGATACCTAACATAAAGGCAAATAAAAGGGCTGCTTTATAAATAGGCATAACAGCATCTGCTAAAAAGGGAGGTGTGGATTGCATGAAATCTCCTTTAGTATATTTTAAGTATAAAAAAACTTAATGTATATTATCTGTTAATTTTAACATTTTTAACTACACTTAATCTATGATAGACAAACTAAAATATTGTCTTAAGAAAGGATATGTAACCTATCTTTACACCATTCCCAAATTAATAACAGTAAAAAATATGAATAAATTAAATTAAAATAGTCTAGGATTCATCTGTTTTTTTTAGTTTTTCATTAGTGTGATAGTGTCAAATAATGACAAAAAACAAAATATTTTATCTTATTTTAGGGTTTGTAAAATACCTTAATAGTAAACTTGTTAAAATAGAAAAATTTAAATTCTTTAAATACAGTAAGATGTTTAAAAGAGTTTAAAAAATAAGAGGTAATCCATGTCACATAATATTGATGCAACTTCTATGCAAACTTTGCATATTTTACCTCCGACCCTAGAAGGTGAAAGTATAGAAAAAAAACGTGAAGAGATAAGAAAATATTTTCATCATACCTATACTTTTTTTGAAAAGCTGTTTGAGTGTTTTAAAGATGATGATGTTTTTTATCTAAAATCTGAACCAACACGTCATCCTATGATTTTTTATTTTGGGCATACCGCAACTTTTTTTATTAATAAACTTATGGTTTCAAATATAATTCATGAACGATTGAACCCAGAATTTGAAGCCATGTTTGCTGTGGGTGTAGATGAGATGAATTGGGATGATATGAACAGCAGTAATTATACTTGGCCTAGTGTAGCTCAGGTTAGAAAGTATAGGGATGAACTTCGTAAGAAAGTTGACTCTTTAATTATGGAACTTCCCTTAACGCTTCCTATAAAAGAAGAAGACCCTATGTGGGTAATTCTAATGGGTATTGAGCATGAAAGAATTCATATTGAGACCTCTTCTGTTCTGCACAGACAACTTCCTCTTGATAAACTTAATGATTGTGGTTTTTTTCCAAGATGTAGTGAAGATGCCCCTGTTTTAAAAAATGAAATGGTTCTTATTGAAGGGGGTTTGATTCATTTAGGTAAGGATAAGAAGCATTGCCTATATGGATGGGACAATGAGTATGGCAAGAGAAAAATAGATGTACAAAGTTTTAGTGCATCTAAGTTTTTAGTCTCTAATGCAGAATTTTTAGACTTTGTACAAGAGGGTGGTTATGAAAATAGAGATTTTTGGGATAAGGAAGGTCTTGAGTTTTTAGAAAGTAGAAATATTAAATATCCCCCTTTTTGGCGTAAAGATAAAAATGATTTTAAATATCGAGCTATGCTTGAAGAGATTAATATGCCATTGTCTTGGCCGGTAGATGTTAATTATTTAGAAGCCAAGGCCTTTTGTTTATGGAAGTCAAAAAAAGAGAACAAAAATTACAGACTCTTGAGTGAGCCTGAATGGTACAGGCTTTATCAAAGAGCAGGCATAAAAGATGTACCTGAATTTGATGATAGAAAGGCAAATATAAACTTTAGATATTGGGCATCTTCTTGCCCTGTTAATCATTTTGCCTTTGGTGATATTTATGATGTAATGGGAAATGTATGGCAGTGGACAGAATCACATATGGATGCTTTAGATGGTTTTAAAGTCCATCCAGCCTATGATGATTTTTCAGTCCCTACCTTTGATGGTAAGCATAATATAATGAAAGGTGGTTCATGGGCCACTAATGGTAATGCTTTAATGAAACACTCCCGTTATGCTTTTAGAAGACACTTATATCAGCATGCGGGTTTTAGATATGTAATAGGAAAAGAATTGGAAAAAGAAGAAAATATATATGAAACAGATGAGTTAGTTTCTCAGTATTGTGATTTTCAATATGGTGAAAATAATTTTGCAGTAGAAAATTTTGCAAAAGCCTGTGCTTTAAAAGCAATTGAATATACAAAAGATATTCATCAAGGTTCAGCCCTTGATTTAGGCTGTGCAACAGGACGTACCTCTTTTGAATTAGCTAAAACCTTTGATAAGGTAACTGGAATTGATTTTTCTGTACGTTTTATTCAAGTGGGTGTAGAATTGCAAAAACATGGAAAAGTAGCCTATATTCAAAAAGGTGAGGGTGATTTAAAACAGCGTTTTGAAATTAATGTACAAGATTATGATTTTAAAAATGATGTAAATAAGGTTGAGTTCTGGCAGGGTGATGCTTGTAATTTAAAGGCACATTTTAAAAACTATGATTTGATTATGGCAACAAACCTTATAGACAGACTGTATGAGCCTAAACTCTTTTTAGCTAAGGTGCATGAACGTATTAATGAAAAAGGGTATTTAATCCTTACTTCTCCTTATACATGGCTTGAAGAATATACAAAAAAAGAGTTTTGGTTAGGTGGCTATAAAGATGCAAAGGGAAATGAAGTCTCTACCTTAGAAGGGCTAAAAAATATTTTAGAAGAAAACTTTGAATTAATAAATACAGAAGATCTAGCTTTTGTTATTCGTGAAACACCACGGAAGTATCAACATACAATTGCACAGTTATCGGTATGGAGAAAAAAGTAGTGGAAAAAGAAGTGAACATAGACTTTAATACGGCACCTGATAGAAGAAGTACTAATGCTGAAAAATATGTTTACACAGAAAAACTATTTGGATCAGAAGATGTGCTTCCTATGTGGGTGGCAGATATGGACATACAAACACCCTCTTTTATTATGGATGCAATTAAAGACAGGGTACAACATCCTATTTTAGGATATGAAGAAGCCAGTGATAAGATGTTTGAAGCCCAGATTAATTGGTTTAAAAGACAAGATGATTATGAGATGAAAAGGGAGTGGATGTTTCAGTCGCCTTCGGTGGTGGGGAGCATTAATGTTGCCATTAAAGCCTTTTCAGAAATAGGGGATAAAATCATTGTTCAGTCACCTGTATATCCCAAGTTTTATACCAGTGTAAGCAATAATGAGAGAGTTGTTTTAGACAATCCTCTTAAAGAAAATGATGGTTATTTTAGTATGGATTTGGATGATTTAGAAGCTAAAATTGATAATAAAACTAGGATGATAATTTTATGTTCTCCTCATAATCCTGTTGGGCGTGTATGGACTAAGGATGAACTAATACGATTAGGTGAAATTTGTATTAAGCATGATATTATCATTGTAGCCGATGAAGTCCATAGTGATTTGATATATAAGGGATTTAAGCATATTCCACTTGCTAGTATCTCAAAAGAATTAGAAAAAAGAACAGTTAGCTGTTATGGTCCAGGAAAAACATTTAATATGGCAGGTTTAGCAACTTCCACGGTGTGTGTTCCATCAGATGAGTTAAGAGTTAAATTTAAAAAAGCTTATGAAGCAACTTATTTTGGAGATGGAACAATTTTTGGGCAGATTGCATTTGAAGCGGCATATACTCAGGGTGAGTTTTGGTTAAGGGATTTGATTACTCATTTACAAGGAAATATTGATTATTTAGACCTCTGTTTAAAAGAGTATATGCCCTTAATAAAAATGACAAAACCAGAGGGAACTTATCTAGCTTGGTTGGATTGTAGAGGGCTTGGGCTTCCTCAAGATGCCTTAGAAAAGTTTTTTTATAAGGATGCGAAGTTAGGTCTTTCTTCAGGTATAGGGTTTGGAGAAGTGGGACAAGGTTTTATGCGAATTAACCTTGCTACACCTCGTTCTACAGTACAAGAGGCTGTTTCTAGACTGCATTCCGCTTATAAGACTCGATACTTTTAAGAGGCTTGAGATTCTTTTTTTCTTTTTTTAATTGTATCAAGAACCCTTGATGCAAGTTCTCCTGTTTTGGTATCTACAGGTTTACCTGAGATGAGAGATTTTTGTATCTGTCTAATAAGTGCTTCCATTATATTCTCCTTTGTATATAATATCGTCTTTTTTTAAGATTAATGAACACATGGCATAAACTGTGCTAATATTTAAGATATTAATAAATAGGAATTAAAATGTCTAAGATTAATTGGGATGAGTATAAGAAGTATAAAAAAGAGATGGCAAATAGAGAAGAAAGTGATAACTTTAAATTACTTCTTGAGTTTTTACGCAGTTTTTATAATAAAAATTCTCCTTTTGAAGTTTTTGATATTTTAGATGAGGATGAGATTGGAAAAATGATGCTTCAAAAAAGAGATATTTTAAGACCTGAAGATTTAGAAGATTATCTTTATAAGAAGCTTTCACGATGATAATGATTATCTCAGGAGCAGGATTAAGTGCAGAAAGTGGTATTAGAACATTTAGAGACCATGATGGGCTTTGGGAAGATTATGATGTAATGCAGGTCTGTTCGACTCAGGGTTGGGAGGCAGACAGAGAACTTGTTACGCAGTTTTATAATGCAAGACGACAAGATTTAAAAGACAAAAATCCCAATCCTGCCCATTATACACTCGCAGAATTAGAAAAAAGTTATCAACTCTATAATCTTACTCAAAATGTAGACAACTTACTAGAAAAAGCAGGATGTAAAGAGGTTATACACCTTCATGGAACATTAACAGACTTACGTTGTGAAGCGTGTGGGCATGTATGGAATGTAGATTATGATGCCCAAAATGAAAATGATGTTTGCCCTGCTTGTCAAAGTGATTATATTCGTCATAATGTAGTGATGTTTGGAGAAGCTGCACCAATGTATCAAAAAATTTATGAGGCTATAGATGCTTGTAATATTTTTATTGCTATAGGAACAAGTGGACAGGTGATTGATATTGTTCCTATTGCTTCAGCATTTAAACACTCTATTTTGATTAATCCTAAACGAGAAGAATATGTGACCTCTTTTACTGAAGAAATACCTGCTTCACAGACCGCTTTGGCTTGTCTTGGCTCTTTTGCTAAGTATATAGATGAGTATTTTTCTTATTTTATTCAAAAAAATGCAGGTGAAGCTATGGATGAACTCTTAGGTATTATTAAAGAACTTCAGTAATAAAATTGTAATCGTAATCTAAGTGTTATAAATGAAAAGTATTCTTATGAAAACAAGAAAAGGTTTTCAAATGCAGTTTTTAACCCGATTTAAAATTAAAGACTTAGAAAATACATGGCAATGGCCAGATATTAAAACTGAAAATGATGGTAAAAATTTTTGTGCAGAAGAACTTGAAATTCCATATGAGTATCTTAAAGCCATTAACTTATGTCATGAAGAACTTCATCTAACTCTTCGTCGTGATAGAACCTATATTCGCGATGATTGGTATGTAAATCTTACACGTATTAGTGCATAAGTAGGAAGATTTTAGATATACTCTATCCACTAAAATAAGGATAGATAATGAACTCAAAGATTCTTGGTGCAGTCTATGGAAGCCTTGTAGCAGATGCTTTTGCTCTAGGTGGACATTGGGTATATGATGTAAATGAGATTAAACTTGCCTTTGCTAGTCTTAATGGTTTTCATAATCCTTTAACGGCGTATCATAATAATAAAAAAGCAGGTGATTTTACCCATTATGGTGATCAAAGTTTATGGCTTTTGGAATCGCTTTCTCTTGAACATGAATTCTCTTTATCGAGTTACTCATTACGATGGAAAGAGTATATGAAAGAGTACAAAGGTTATATAGATGGAGCTTCATCAGCTACCTTGAAAAATCTAGAGAAGGGAAAGTCACCTCTTGAAGCGGGCTCTTTTTCACAAGACTTAAGTGTTGTTTCCCGAATAGCACCTCTTGCTTTAGTGTATGGTGATAATTATACTGACTTTCTTAGTTATGCGCTTTTACAAGTGAAAACAACACACAACTCCTTTAAGGTAATTCTAGCAACACAGTTTTTTACAGAACTTTTATATCGTGTTCTTCAAGGTCAATCACCAAGGGCTGCCATGAGTGAAATTGAAGCTAAAAGTGAAGATAAAAATATTTTAAATTGGATAAAGGTGGCATTTGCTTCTGTGGAGCATAATACACTTGAAGCAATTAACTCTTTTGGACAGTCATGCAGTGTTAATGGGGGCTGCCCTGGAACCTTGCATCTTATTTTAAAATATGAAGATGATTATAAAGAAGCTATGCAACAAAATGTATATGCAGGGGGTGACTCTGCTGCAAGAGGTATGGTCTCGGGTATGATATTGGGTGCTTATAATGGAATAGAAGCTATTCCTAAAGAGTGGATAAACGGCTTAAATAATAAAAATAGAATAGAAAAGTATCTTGGAATATTAGATGAATAAACCTTCTTTAAAAATAATAGATTTTATTTCTGAACATCATGTTTTATCTTTAGCTACAGTAAATGAAAAAAAAGAGAGTTTTTCGTGTTCAGTTTTTTATGTTTTAAATGAAAAAACACTTAGTCTTATTTTTGCCTCAGATGAAAAAACAGAACATATGCAAAATATTTCTAAGATAAACATGGTGTCTGCTTCTATTCATTTTGAGACAAAAGAAGTCGGAACAATACGTGGATTACAAATCAAGGCTGAGGTCTTGAAAGCCGATGAAGAAGATAAAAAATTATATTTAAAAGCCTTTCCTTACGCGCGTGTAATGCCCAAGTTGCAGGTCTGGAAAATGAAAATTTTACACTTGAAATATACAGACAATAGGCTTGGTTTTGGAACAAAAGAGTATTGGGAAAGAGTTAATGCTTAGCTTGAAAACTTTGACAGGCTTGCCCCGTACTTCCTTTAACTACTAAAGAAGGAATCTGCTTGGATTTAAAACCATATGCCTTACATCCATGAGGTTGATTAGCTTGCCAAGTTACAAAATAAAAAACACATTGTTTACAATTAATTCTAATCATACCGTCATTATAATATAATAGCTTACAAAATAAAAATTAAGAGATAAATATGCAACAAATTTTAGAGATGGTAAAACTTCAACAAGAACTTAATGACTCAACGAATGGAAGAGGTTGGGAAAAGGGTTTAACGAAAAATGGTAAAGTAATTGATTGGAAGCGATGTATTTATATGGAATCAGCAGAACTCATTGACTCTTTTGCATGGAAACATTGGAAGGCTATTGATCAAGCGCCTGATTGGGACAATATTAAGGTTGAAACTATTGATATTTGGCATTTTGTCTTGTCTCTTTTACTCCAAGAGTATAAACTTCAAAATTTAGGCTCATTAGAGGACTTAGCTTCATATATTTTTTCTAAAGAGGCGTATAAGGCTTTTTCAAGTTCTGAAGCAAAAACAGATAATGAAAACATGTATGAAGTTATTAAAATGGTTGAGCATATGATGTATGACGTACTTAAACCAGACGATTTAACTAAAGAAACTTCTGTTTCACAGACCGATAGATCTAGTTTTAATTTAGACCAGTTTATTACAGATTTTTTTACAATGGCACTGAATTGTGGTGTTAATCTTGAGGTACTTTATTCGCTTTATATTGGTAAAAATATTTTAAACCGATTTCGTCAAGACCATGGTTATAAAGAGGGAACTTATATTAAGATATGGAATGGAAATGAAGATAATGTTGTTATGCAAGACATAATGGCAAAAAATCCAGCATATGGGGTAGATGAACTTTATGAAAGTTTAGAAAAAGTATATAAAAAGCTTTAATTTTTATAAGGATGTGCTATAAAGGGAAGGCTGGATTTTTTTTACTTTAGTGTATTATTGGTGCAGGATGACCCAGGTGTTCTTCAATAATATGCCAGGTGTCTTCAGCCTTTAAGCCATAAGCTAAAAGAAGTCTTTCTGCGCTCTCCTTATTAGCTTCTTCTAAAGCGAGTACAAGAGCAAAAAGTTTTCCTAACTCACCCTCTTTATGAAGCAGGGCATTTTTAATAATATCTTCTACATCTAATTCATCAAGAATAACCGCTAGAGGCATTTCAAATATGGTCTCTAAGAGAGACAGTAAAGAGATAAAACGGGCTTGCATAATGTTTTCTTCACTGTCGATTTCTAAACGTTGTAAGATACCTAACATTAAATCAATACGGTTTTGTACAAGAATAGAAGAGGGATTTAAATCTTGGTTACCTGTTCTACCCGCTTTAGCATAAACAATAAGCATTAACCACTGCATCAGAGGTTTTTTACCAATAAAGTCTAAAACATCACAAATACTTTTAGGGGTAGTTTCAAAGGCAAAACCACCTGAGTTTACAAACTGAAGGAGCTGAAGCATAATCTCATTATGCTGTTCAAATTCAGTACAAATGTCTCGCATTGAGATAGTCCCTTGAAGAAGGTTGAAAAGACGAATTACACCTAAATGATGAGGATCAATTCTATTCTTTTTAATCAATTCAGGTTCACCTAAATAAAAACCTTGGAAGTAATTAAATCCTATGTCTTTATAAGCAGAATGAACAAAAATAGACTCAATTTTCTGTGCTATAAGTTGTTTTCCACCAAAAATCCCTATCTGTTCTTTTAGTAATTCAAAATTTGTTGTAATAGTGTCAATTTTAATATAATCTACATGCGGAAGAATTCTTTGAATATTAGAAAGGTGTTCTTCGGTAAACTCAAGATTATCTAAGGCAAATTTATAACCCTCTTTATGTAGAGCCTTAATACACTCATACTCTTTTTGATTAATTACAATATCTTCATTTAACTCTAAAACAAAACGTTCTTTTGGAATAGTATAAATAATATCTGTGAGTAAAATTTTTGCATCAATATTTACAAAAGCAAGGGCATTTCCTACAAGTGAATTTAAACCCATCTGGTTAAGTGCATTTACAAGAACGGACGCAGTTGCAAGACGCTTCTCTGGAAGAGTCATCTCTTTATCATCATTACGATAATAAAGTTCATATCCAAAAATGTGTTGCTCAACATCAAAGATAGGTTGTTTTGCAATGTATAAGAAGTTAGACATTATGCCTCTTTATATAAATAGATACTGTTTCTTTATGTTTATCTTACTGTTTTCATCTTATAAAAGCAATGTTTAGTCCATAAATTAGACTTTATAGTAAAATATATCTTTATGCGTTACAATCGCGTATGAAAAAGAAGAAAATATACCTTGCTGGATTTGATGTTTTTTATACCAATGCAGTAGAAATTTTAAATGAAAAAAAAGCACTTTGTGATAAGTATGGTTTTATAGGTTTAGCCCCCTTAGATAATGAAATAGATTTCAGCCTTTCAAAAGAGAAACTGCGTCGCGTTATTTATGAGGCTAATATTGAACTTATTAAACAAAGTGATATCTTATGTGTTAACCTAAATGCTTTTAGACATGGGGAGCCTGATGCAGGAACGGTGTTTGAAATAGGTTATGGGGTTGCCTTGGGTAAAGCGGTGTATGTGTATGTGGATTCAAGAGAAAGCATGCTTGAAAAGACAAAAGCCTGTGATGAAAATTGCAAAAACACAGAAGGTGTTTGGTTAGATGGAAAGGGTCTAATGATAGAAGACTTTGAAGGTATGTTTAATCTAATGATTACAGAGTCAACAAGAATAATTAATGGAAATTTAGAAGAAGTTTTGGAGAAGATAAAATGAGTATGAATAAAGTCTATGTAAAAGATTATAAAAAACCCGCTTTTGAGATTAGAATAGTTGATTTAGAATTTAACTTAGATGATACAGTTACGGTTGTGAAAAACACTATGGTTATAGAACGTCATGGAAATGAAGATGAGTCTTTAGTCTTAAATGGTGAAGAACTTCAATTACAGTCGGTGGTATTGGATGGACGTGAACTTCATAAGAGTGAATATGAACTTGATAATTTTTCCTTAACACTGCATAAACTCAGTGAAAACTTTATTTTAGAAATAACGAATGTTATTAATCCCGAAGCAAATACAGCATTAGATGGTTTGTATAAATCATCAGGAATATTTTGTACACAAAATGAACCAGAAGGGTTTAGACGTATTACTTATTTTATTGATAGACCCGATATTATGTCTGTGTATTCAACAAAAATTATTGCCGACAAAGAAAAATATCCTGTACTTTTATCAAATGGAAACTTAGTCGAAAAGGGGAGTTTACAAGAGGGCAAACATTATGCACTCTGGAAAGACCCTTTTCCAAAACCTTCTTATCTATATGCCTTAGTAGCAGGTGACTTAGGCAAGGTTAATGATTCTTTTATCACGATGAATAAGAAGGAGATAGAACTGAATATTTATTGTGATAAAGGAAATGAAGAAAAATGCTCTTTTGCAATGGAGTCATTAAAAAATTCAATGAAATGGGATGAAGATCGTTTTGGACGTGAATATGATTTAGAAATCTATAACATTGTTGCTGTAGACTCCTTTAATATGGGGGCTATGGAAAACAAGGGGCTTAATGTTTTTAACTCACATTATGTTTTAGCCTCAGCAGACACAGCAACAGATTCAAACTTTATGGGGATTGAGTCCGTGATAGGACATGAATATTTTCATAACTGGACAGGAAACCGAATCACCTGTAGAGATTGGTTCCAATTAACCCTTAAAGAAGGGCTTACTGTTTTTAGAGATCAATAATTTTCAGCAGATTTAAACTCTCGTTCGGTACAAAGAATTGCTGATGTTAAAGCTCTGCAAGAACGTCAATTTGTGGAAGATGCAAGCCCTACATCACACCCTATTAAACCGGAGTCATATATGCAGATAAATAACTTCTATACAGCCACCATTTATGAAAAAGGTGCTGAGGTTATTCGCATGATTCATACGATAATTGGTGAAAACTCATTTAGAAAAGGAATGGATCTATATTTTAAAACATTTGATGGACAAGCCGTAAGAACAGAGGATTTCCTCTGGGCTATGCAAGAAGCCTCAGGATTTGATTTAGAACACTTTAAACTTTGGTACTCTCAATCAGGTACGCCTGAGGTTGATGTTAAAACTATTTATAATGAAGACAAGAGAAGTTTAGAACTCAGTTTAACGCAATCCTTCTTTTCACCTACACAGACCAATCAAAAACCATACTTTTTCCCTTTTAAACTAGCTATTTTAGATGCAAAAGGAAAAAAGCTGACTTTAAAGTTAAAAGATAAAAATCAAGCCTTAATAGACAGGGGAATTATTCTGATTTCACAAGAGAAACAAAAATTTGTTTTTCAGGAGATACTAGAGGCACCTATCCTCTCTTTAAATCAAAATTTTTCAGCACCTATTAAGTTAAATACGCCTTACTCTTTTGATGAATATGCGTTTTTAATGGCTTTTGATTCTGATGAATTTAACCGTTTTGAAGCTTCTCAAACCCTAGCAACAATGGTGTTGAGTAAACTGATTAATGCACTTGAATATAATGCTCCCATGAAAGGGAGTGAAAGTTATGCTAATGCTTTTATAGCTGTACTTAATGATAAGCGTATTGATAACTCTTTAAAAGCAGATATGCTAACGCTGCCGTCTGTCACAATGTTAATGCAAACAAGAAAGGTTTTAGATATTGAAGCTATTTATATGGCAAGAAACTTTTTAAAACGTGAGATAGTTCGAGAATATGGTGCTGATATACGTGTGGTGTATGATCGATTAAATATTAATAAAGAGTATGAAGTCAATTCAGATGAAATTGCGAGAAGAAAACTTAAAAACACCCTTTTATCTTACCTTGGTTCACTTAAAGATGAGACCCTTGCGATAGAGCAATATAAAAATGCTAATAATATGACAGATAAACTCTCTGCTTTAACTGTTTTATCAAACTCAAGAGGTGATGGGAAAAAAGAGGCATTGGCAGATTTTTATAATAAATATAAAAATAATACGCTCGTAATGAATAAGTACTTAGCTGTAATCGCCTCATCTGAACTTAAAGAGACACCTGAAAATGTTAAAAAACTTTTAGAAGATGAGGTTTTTGATATCAAAGTACCTAACCTTGTACGTTCACTGATTGGTTCATTTGCAAGAAACTCTTTACATTTTCATGCACTTGATGGAAGTGGATATACCTTTATTGCGGATAAGGTCTTAGAGCTTGATAAACTGAATCCTCAAATTGCTTCAGGGCTTTCGGGTGTGTTTAAAGATTATGGAAAACTTAATGATAAGGCGAAGGCATTAATGAAAATTGAGTTAAAAAAGATTGTTAATACTAAAGACCTGTCTAAAAATGTGTATGAGATAGTTTCAAAGATTTTAGGCTAAGATAAATGGATGAGGAAATAAGATGAAAATAGTAAAAATATTACTAAGTACGTCATTAATAGTTTCGTCTTTAATGGCATTAGAACCGATGAAAAAAGAGGCAGGTTGGAGCGGATTTGCACTTATGGGTGGGGGTGGAATTTCGTATGAAAGTTCTGAGATTTCAGGGCTTAAGATACTTGATTTGGATCATAAAACAATTCAAGATAGATCTTCCGCAAAGACGGAATCAGGTTTTCTTCCTATGTTAACAGGTACGGTACAATATACCCTAGAGGATAAAAAAACAGAACTTTTTGCCGGTAATAGTTTAGAAGATTTTTTACGATTTGATATGAGTTTAGCAATGGGAGCACGACATCAGTTTGAGGGTGTTGGTATTTTAGGTATACGTTTTTTATTTTCAACCACACCAACGCAGGTCTGGGAAGACCCTCTTTTAATAGGAAACGAACGTACTTCAACAGACAGAACTTCAAAAGGGTTTGGGTTTAAGTGGGAAAGCATAATGGATTCGAATTTTGAAGTTGATGTGCGTGCAAGAAAGTTTGAATTTGATACGGATAGAAATGGAATATCTTTAATTGATAATGCTAATGCAGGTACTTCTGCAGGTACAAATGGTGAAGTGTATATCACTTCAGCACAACAAACACTTCTTGAACGTGAAGGGAATATGGTCTCTATAGAAGGTTTATATACTTGGCATATAAACCCGTCACACTTTTTAATCCCTTCGATTAAATTTACAGATGATAATAGAGATGGAGAGGCTCGAGATTATACAAGGGCTGATTTGAAGCTTAGCTATGCCTTTATTAATCAAAAATGGACAGTAGCAAGTTTAGTCTCATTTGGAAAGGCTTTTTATAATAAAGAAAATCCTATTTTTCAAAAAAAACAAGATACTAACTTAGTAAATCTAGGTATTAATGTAAGCTACAAACAGGTGTTTAATTGGAAACATTGGTCTTTAAATGCAAATGCTTTTATAGCGAAGGGCGATTCAGATATTGACTTTTATGATCAATCCCTTTATGTGGCTACTGTAGGCATAATTTACAGTTTTTAAAAATTTCTAATTGAATAGGTATAGGTTATACAAGAGGAATAAGACTTGAAGTCTGTAATTTTCCCCTTAACTGAAGACGATTTTCAAATTGGAATAAAGAATAACAGCTGCAGAAGAGATTATTTTATAAACTTTATAAATATAGTCTTATGAAATGTGAAGAAGAGTTTATTTATTAAACTCTTCTTGTAAATTACTGTTGTCCATTAAAATTGGGACAACAATAAGTGAGGCAACTACTGCTGCAATCGTTCCAAAAATAAGAGAAACCCCTAAACCACCAAATACGGCATCAGAAGCGAGTAGAGTAGACGCAAGGATAATAGCCACAGCAGTTAAGAAGATAGGTTTAGCCCGTGTTGCCGTAGCAAAGGCGATAGCCGCTTTTTGCCCCATTCCTTTCTCAATCATTAAAGACTTTGTAAAGTCAATAAGTAAAAGAGAATTACGTGAGGAAATCCCAATTAAAGCAATAAAACCAATAAGTGAGGTTGCCGTTAAGAAAAAGGTTCCTTCAATAAAAACATCCATAATAAAATGACCTACAATGACGCCAATAATAGATAAAAAACTTCCTATAAGAATAATACCGGAGAGTTTAAAACTTTTGTAATACACTACCATTAGCAAAAATATTAAAACGAGTGCAGCAATAAAAGCAGCACCTAATTCAACAAAGGTGTCTAAAGTGACTTCCATCTCACCATCCCAAATAAGTTGGTACACTTTTGCTGTTTTTTTATCTTTAAGTTCAAGATTAAACAGACCGATTTTCGAAATTTCATACGCATCACTAAAGGTGTTAATAATTTCATTACGTGCGTCCATCAGTGGATAAACTTGAGAAACCATATCTGTTTCTGCCATAACATTAACCATCTGATGAAGGTTTTTTGCCATAATCATTGGATTAGATTTAACAGCAGAAATACTAACTACTTCAGTGATAGGAACCATCATGCCCCGTGTATTCATTAGTTTCAAAGATGCCATTTTTGACTGAATTGCCATCTTACTCTTGTTCGTAAAGTCCTTTGTTTTTGATGAAAGGGTTAAAAAGATAGGAATCTGGTCATCATAAATAGGTGAATTTTTTACGGCTATTTCCATGCCCTCAAAAGCGAGATATAAGATGTCATTAACTTGTTTTACATTTAGACCTGAACGTGCAATCTTAATGCTGTCAACTTTTACTTCAAACTTATCATAAATGTCATCTTGCATAATATCAATATCAACAAGACCTTTAGTATGTGAAAAAACATTTTCAATTTTCTTAGCAAGGTGACGAATTCCTTCTGCATTATTACCATAAACTTCTGCAACAATAGCTGCCATAACAGGAGGCCCTGCAGGAGGTTCAACAAAAGATATTTTAGCACCATTAATATCACAGCCTTTTTGAATCACATTACGCATACGTTGAACCATTAAGTATGAAGGCTCTTTTCTATGGTGTTTTGGACTTAAGTTAAGGACAATTTCTGCAACATTTTCGGAGTTTTTAAATTGAGAGCCTTTAATTAATCCAGCAAAGTCTAAGGGGCTTCCCATTCCTAAAAAGACCTCTGTATCACGTACATCTTTTTCTTGTTGCACATAATTAACAACACAGTTGCTAACGACTTGAGTCTGAGCAATTGATGAACCCGTTGGAAGGTCAATATAAATATTAAAAGTATCGCTGTTCTTACCCGGAAGCATCTTTGCTAAAACAAGTTCAGAAGGAATCATCATTAATGATAAAATAAAACCTAAAAGAGTCCCTAAAAGAATAAAAGTTTTTTTACCTTTACTATTTAAGCCATTATAAACAGCATTTTCGAATTTTTTAAACATTAGTGCTCCTCCTCTTTATGATGAGGTTTTTTAAGTAAACGTGTTGCTAAATAAGGGGTGAAAATATAAGCAATAAACAAAGATGCAACAAGAGCTACTGGGACATTAGCAGGAATAGGTTTCATAAACTGTCCCATCATCTGACCAACAAATGCCATCGGTACCATAGTTAAAATAATCGCTAAGGTGGCAATGTTTGTAGGTGGACCCACTTCATCAGTCGCCATTATCATTAGCTCATCTGTATTCATAGTTTGAGCCTCTTTTGAATGAAAGTGTCTATGAATGTTTTCAATGACAATAATAGCAGCATCCACAAGCAGACCTAAACTTAATAAGAAGGCAAAAAGTGTAATCCTATTGACGGTTTGCCCTGTAATATACGCTACAAAAAGGGTAACGGCTAAGATAGCAGGAACAGTAAAGGTAACAATTAAAGACTCTCTCCATCCTAAAACAAAAACTAGTAAAATAGCAATAATGACAATAGATAAAACTAAGTGGTAAACAAGCTCATTTACTGCCTCATCTGCTCTGTGACCATCATTCCTTGTAATAACATAAGAGATACCCACCTTGTTAATCTCTTCTTTATATTTTTCAAGTTCTTCTTTTACTGCATCTGAAATAAGAACAGCATTGGTTCCTTGAAGTTTTGAGACGGTAAGTGTTACCTGCTCTTGTAAGGGAGTGAATTTCCCGTCTTTATTTCGCAAAGAGATCTGAGCAGATTTGAAGTTTTGTATATCATAAGATTTTGTAACCTCGGCAACTTGTTTTAAATAGATGGGTGAGCCCATATAAGAAGAGACGATAATATTACCAATATCTTCTGCCTTATCAATTGCATTTTTAATGCCAAGCATTACAATTTCATTATCTTTAGTCTCATTCTTAATGGTAGGAACGGAGTAAGATAAGGCCTGTACAGCTTTAAGAATCTGCCCCATAGAGAGGTTGTACCCTGAAAGTTTAAAAAGATCAACTTTGATGTTGAATTGGTGCTTGTGCCCACCTTTTACATCTGTTACTGCAACATTATCAAGACCATTAATATGGTGTTGAATAGCCTTTACCTTATCATAAAGTTCTGAAGCAGGCATATCTTTTTTATTAGCATAAAAAGCAACAGAAACAATAGGAATATCAACATCTATATCAAGAGGTTTGATAATAGGTTGCATCGCACCCTTAGGTAAGATGTCCATATTTTGAAGAACCTTATCATATACTTTTAGATTTGAGTCTTCTTTCTCTTCACCAATAAAAAAGGCTGCATTTACAACAGCAACATTATCCATTGCCATAGAATAGATATGCTCAATTCCTTTTACCTCTTTAAGTTTTCTCTCTAAAGGTTGAACAATGATTTTTTCAACTTCTTTAGCATTAGCACCTGGAAGTGCCACGATAACTGTTGAGCCAGAAACAACCATCTGAGGGTTCTCTTCACGGGGCATGATTTGCAATGAAAGGTAACCTAAAATTAGCAAAAAGATACCTAATAAAGGGGTAAGTGGGCTACGTATAAAAGTTTTAGCTAACCTTCCTGCATAATCCGTAGGGACATAAGGTTTGTTATCTGACATAAGATCTTCCTGTGTTGTAATTGTAGATAAACATTATTTAATAATCACCGTTGCATACATACCTGGGTAAAGTCTATGATTGCCCTTTTGAATAGAGATTTTGACCTTAAAGGTATGGGTCATAGGATTTGATGAAGGAATAATTGCATTAACTCTTCCGGCAAGTTTTAAGTTCATTGATGGAATGTTTACTTCAACTTTTTTACCGTGTGAAAGACGACCTAATTCACTTTCTGCAACTTCAATAGCCACTTTAAGTTGACTTAAATCAGAAAGAATAATAGCCGGCATTCCTGGCATTGCCATCTCACCAACTTTAATACGTTTTGCAATAACAACACCATCATTGGGTGCTTCAACTCTTAGGTATTTGTATTGATTTTTAAACTCTGTAAGTCTGGCACTCGCGATTGAAATCATATCTTCTAAGTTTTTTGCGGCAAGTTCTAAATTCTCTACCTCATAACGTGAAACCATATCTTTTTTCAAAAGGCGTTTATGACGCTCAAGATTGAGTTTTACATTGGTGTATTGGTTCTGATACATCTGTAAAGAGAGTTCAGCCTGTTGTGTTGCAGAGTCAACTTCACGTGAGTCAATGGTATAAAGGACGGTTCCTTTTTTTACTTTTTCACCTTCAGAAACATTTACCTGTGTAACAAAACCCATAAATCGAGAGGTAATCATCTTCTCATTATCTGAGATTATAGTCCCTGAAAGGGTAAGTGCTTCAGCAAATACCACTGCTGTTAAAAGTAGTAGTGATGTGAAAATTTTAGTCATTTGTGTCTCCTAATTGTGCTAGTTTTTCTAAGGCAAAAATCTCTTGGTTACGATCATTATTAGCTTTAAGTAATTGTAGAATATTTTCAAGCCAGATACTTTGTTTAATAATAACATCACTCATAGATATTAACTGCTCTTTGTAACGTCCTTCATAGTTTTTGTAAATTGCCTGAGCTAAATTCAACTCAATTTTAAGGTTTTGTATTTGTGAATCAGCAAGTCTGATATTTGTCTGAATTTCTTTTATACGTAAAGCGATTCCTCTTTTTGCTAATTCAACTTGGGTTTGCCCCTTAAGTCTGTCTATTTGAGCTTGCTCGATAGCAGCACTATCTCCCCCTCCACCAAAAATATTCCATTTAAGTTGCACCCCAATAGTATAAGATTTATGATCACTAGCATCACCAAGAAAAGTGTTATCAGCGGTTTGCATCTCAGCCATTGCTCCAATAGTGGGTAGGTAACGAGACTCTTCAGCCATTAGTTTACTCTTATGAATATTTAGAGCTGTTTGTGCTTTTTGGATATCAAGGCTTTGACTTAAAATTTCTTCGGTTGAGACATTTGGTGTAGTAAGATTAGTATAGGGTGTTGTTATCTCACTAACCTCTTGATTAAGAAGGAATGATAAGTAGTGATACAGTAACTCTTTATTAGCTTCAAGTTCTGTAATAATACGTTTAACATTAGCTTCTTTAGATTTCACCTCTAAAATATCAACCTTTTTTGCATACCCCTCATCAATCATATTTTGAGTAGTGTTTTCTAGTCTTTTCATATTATTTAAAATAAGATGTAAGTTTTTTAATGATTTTTCCAGAAGTGCCATATTATAATAACTTTTTCTAAGTTCATAAATTTTTTCTTGAAGTTGCTTTTTCTCATCTAGGCTTGAAATCTGTTTCATGCCTTTTGCCATCTCTTGATAAGCTGTGATTTTGTTCCCTGTGTAGATAGGAAGTTCATACCTTAGCTTTGATTGAAAAAAGTTTCTTGTATCAGGGTAATTTAGACCTTGTATAGGTTGGTCCATAGGAATAAGCCCAAATTCCGCAAAACCAAAATCATTAAAACTTGCTTCACGTGAGGTGAGTTTAAAACCAAAAACATTTCCTGCATCATCTGAACGTGAGATGTTTTGAATAAAGTTTAACTGCCCATAATGTTGTGCTGTAGCCATATCTTCAGACTCCGCAGCAGACTTAGTGTTATACTCTGCTATCTTAATTTCAAGATTTTGTTGTTTTAAAATCTCTAAGGCATGAGGTAGGGTTATGGGGTCTGCGCTAAGTGTTAGTAGATAAAAAAATATAGGTATTATTACTTTCATTTACTCTCCTTATTTAATGTGATAAATTATAACCTTTATCTATCTCAAACTTATCACACTTTTAAAATAAGCTTCAAAATGTGATAAAAATTCGAGCTCTGTTTTTAATAGAGATGTTATACTTGTATATTAAGTCTTGAGAAGTAAGTATAATACCATTTTTAAAGCGTATACAAAAGGAATATAATGATTATACATATAGTAATGTTGAAATTTAAAGAAGAAAACAGAAAAAACAATCTTTACAAGGTGAAAGAGTTACTTGAAGGGCTTCCTTCTAAAATTGAAGGTCTCTTAAGCATGGAAGTGGGTTTAGACTTTATGAAGAGTGAACGTTCTTTTGATTTAGTACTAACAACAACTTTTAACGATAAAAAAGCACTTTCAACATACGCAACAGATCCTGCGCATTTAGAAGTCGTAAATGTGATAAAAGAGGTCACTGAAGGGGCTAAAGTAGTGGACTATATTAAGTAGTCCCTGCTAAAAGCCTTCAAACTGTTACATAAATTAACATATCTCCCAAAAAACTCTCTCCTATTATAAATATTAATATCATGATAAATTTTTAATATTACTTTGACTATAATAGTCTCTAGTGAGCTGTAATATTTAAAACAAATATTAATTATAATTTTTAAATATATATAGACAATCAAAAGGAGTAGATATGGCAAGATTAATAGTACTTGGCGGTGGTGTGGCTGGACACACGACAGCTACGTTTGCTGCAAAATGGTTAGGTTCTAATCATGAAGTAGTCGTTGTAACACCAAACGCAAAATGGAACTGGATTCCATCAAACATTTGGGTTGGTGTTGGACAAATGAGTAAAGAAGAGGTTACTTTTGACCTTGACCCTGTATACAAAAAAGCAGGAATTACTTATAAACAAGCTTTAGCTAAATCTTTAAACCCAGAAGGAAATGCTGATTCAGATACTCCTTTTGTTACTATTGAGTATACAGGTCAAGGTAAAGCAGGTGAAACTGAAGATTTAACATATGATTACATTGTTAATGCAACAGGTCCTAAACTTAACTTTGCTGCAACTCCAGGTCTTGGTGATGCTAATGGTCTTGGTGAGCATACCGTTTCTGTATGTACAGCTGATCATGCTGTTCACGCAAGTGAAGAGTTAACAAAAGCTATCGAAAAAATGAAAGCTGGCGAACGTCAGAAATTCTTAATCGGTACAGGTCACGGTATGTGTACATGTCAAGGTGCTGCTTTTGAGTACATCTTTAACATTGAACATGAACTGAACAAAGCGGGTGTTCGTGATATGGCTGATATAAAATGGATTTCTAACGAATCATTCTTAGGTGATTTTGGTATGGGTGGGCTTCATATGAAAGTTGGCGGATATGCAGTAAGTTCTAAACTATTTGCTGAGTCTCTTTTTGCTGAAAGAAATGTTGACTGGATGATTGGTGCACACGTTTCTAAAGTAGAATCAGGTTCAATTGATTATGAACTTCTTGATGGTACTACAGGTCAAGAAACTTTTGACTTTGCAATGCTTATTCCACCATTTGCGGGTGTAGGTATTAAAGCATTTGATAAAGCAGGTGAAGATATTACTTCAACTGTTTTTGCTCCAAATGGTTTCATGAAAGTGGATGCTAACTACGGTGCGGGTGCTTATGAAAACTGGAAAGCATCAGATTGGCCTAAAACTTACCAAAATCCTACATACAAAAATATGTTTGCTGCTGGTATTGCATTTGCACCTCCACACCTTATCTCTAAACCAATGAGTTCTCCAAATGGAACTCCAATTAATCCAACTCCTCCACGTACAGGTATGCCTTCAGGTATTATCGGTAAAGCGGTTGCACACTCAGTATGTGACCTTATGACTAAGGGTGAAGATGCTCACTTACATGAAGCATCTATGGCAGATATGGGTGCAGCCTGTGTTGCATCAGCAGGTAAAGGTGTTTTCACTGGAACTGCAGCAGCTATGACAGTTTATCCTGTTGTTCCTGACTTCGAAAAATACCCAGGTACAGGTCGTGATACAGACTATACCTTTGGTGAAATTGGTCTTGCTGGTCACTGGATTAAACATATCCTTCACCACCTATTCCTTTGGAAAGCTCAGCTTAAACCAGGTTGGACGTTAATTCCAGAATAGACAATAAAAATTATAAGGATTTACAATGAAAAAAGAAGAAGAAGTAAACTTTGGAAAAAGTGATCAATTCAGTTTGACAATGATTCCAGGTAAATTTGCAAAAGCTTTAAGAACAAATGTTGTTTGGCAGTTTTTTAGATTTCTAGCAATTAATATCAAAATGTTAGTGGTAGTCAGTAAAAGTCACTAACGTTACTGTCTATCCTAGAAGATCTCTTCTGGGGGTAGACACCTTCAAAGAAACTCCCTATATCTCTCTTATTAACCTTAGGCATTAATCATATACGTATGTATAATTCGTGAAGTTAATAATTGATTTTATAATTCGTATATAAGTTCAGTTAAAATAAAAGGCAAATAATGGTTAGAGATATTACAAGATATCCAAGCTCTCCAGGAGTAGAATTCGGGACAGATGTAAGAATATTTAATGAAGAGATTCACACATTAATACAAGATTTAAAAGATACTATTATTGAAAATGAGATGGAAGGTCTTGCTGCTTATCAGATAAAAAATTATTTTAATGTTATTGTGGTTAAAAAAGAAGATGGAGAGTTTCTAGAATTAATTAATCCAAGAATTTTGAGTAATAGTGGAAAACAGATTGTGACGGAAAGTACAGCTTATTTTGCGGGCTTTACAGCTGCAGTTCCTCGGTATGAGAAGATAAGTCTTATTTACCAAGACAGAGAGGGTACTCAGCAGTCTTTAAAGGCAGAGGGTGAACTTAGTATCTTACTTCAACGAAAAATTGATTATACCTTTGGTTCTACCTTTTTATCTAAACTTACAAAAAAAGAGAAAGAGCTGTTTGAGAATAAACTTGATAGTGGTTCAAATGCAGGTAAGGTAGATGAGAGTTGTCCTACTACATTTTTTAGAGATAAAATTCTTAAAGTACCAAATATCATCATGGTCTTTATGCTAGTTTTACTGATGGCTTCACTATTTGTTTCTGACAAAGAGACGCTCTCTTCGTTATGGGTTTATCAGACGTATCTTGCGTATGCGACACTTTCTTTCATAATAATTTATTTCTTTTATGCTCAATATGAGGATAAAACCTATTCATCATGTAGTAGTTGCCAAATTGGAAATATTATCGGAACAGCTCTTGTCTCATTATTGTACCTCTGTATATTAACGGCTCTTTCTTATTTTATTATTTAAGTAACGGTTGGTTTAGCCTGAGGTAAGATAATGGTGAAACGTGCACCTTCTTTAGTGTTTTCTGCCTCAATCGTACCCTTCATATGTTCTTGAATAATTGACTTTGACATATACAGACCTAAGCCTGTTCCTGTCTCTTTTGATTTTGTTGTGAAATATGGGTTAAAAATCTTCTCTATGATTTTCTCAGAAATTCCCCCTGCATTATCTTCAATACAGAGATACACCTTATTCTCTTTTTGAAAAATATCAAAACTAATCTGTCTATTTTCTATTTTGTTTTCAATTAATGCATCATGTGCATTTTTAATAAGGTTCATAATTACTTGCATCAGTTCATTTCTAATATTAGTAACAACACAGTCTGCCTTACTATTGATTGAAATATTTATTTTTGCATACTTTATCATGGATTCTGAGATTGAGACCGAAGAGTGGATGACATCTTCAATATTATAACTCTCTTTTTGAGGATCTTTTTTGTAAAAACCTCTGAAATCATCAATGGTTTGAGACATATATTGCAAGTTTTCATTGATCTGGTCATGCGCCTTGTCAAACTCTTCTTCATTAAAAGATTCCAGTTTATATTTAAAATAGAGGTTTTGGTTAATTAGCGCTAGTGTATTAAGGGGTTGTCTCCATTGATGCGCAATTTGTTCAATCATCTCTCCTAAGGCAGCAAGACGAGATTGTTGAATAATCATCTTATCTTTTTGACGCTCTTTTAGTAAACTTACCTTAACTTGTTGCTGTAAGGTCTTATTGAGTTCATTTGATTTAATTAAATACTCATCTCTAATGGATTTAATTCTATCGCCTAATGCCCAAGATAAGAGAATCATCTCAATAGCAGAACCAATTTGCATGGCTCTACTCATAAGCTCAAAACCGCCAATAATAGCAAACTTATTAAGTGAAAAGAAAATACAGCCTAAAAGAAACATAACCCAACCTAAAACATAAAAACGTGCAGGTCTATAACCATCTTTTAAGGCAGTAAAACCAGAAAAGATAAGAACAAAAGGAACAATAATAGCAAAGGCTCCAATGGATTGAATAACATAATGATAAGGAAAAATAAAAACTGCGATTAAAATACCATAGGTTAAGTACAAAAGAATTTTTAAGACCTTATCTAAGGTCTTGTATTTATACGTATGTAAAAAACTACGTGCAAATACAATGGCAAGAATAGCAAACCCTGAGGCACCCAAGGGAGAAGCATTATGGATAATCCATGGATAATCTCCCCAGATAAAGGCTATTCCAATACCATCTAAAGAGAGTTGGTAAAAAACAAATACAGTAACAAAGGCAATATATAAAAGATAGTTCTTATCTCTTGTGTAGAAATATAAAATGATATTGTAAAGTAAGATAATAATAAACAGACCATAATAAAGCCCAGAGAGAAGAATAGGGCGGTATTGCTCTTTAATTAATTTATTTGAATTAATAATTTTTATAGGAACTTGCAGGGCACCTTCGGTCTGAATTCTAAGATACAGGGTGTAGTTACCTTCATGCCTAAGCTGTAACTCTTCAATAAAAGCAGGGTCAGCTACACTTCTATCTTTAAAAGGACGTAACTCACCTGTATATGCTGAAGAGATTTGGGTGTTGTTTTCATCATAAAGATACACATCTATATAATCAAGAGGCGGATAGGCAATCTTCAGCCACCAGCTGTGTACGGGTTCTTTATTAGAGAGGGTAAACTTAAGTTTAAACCAGTGAGGACTATTGGTGATTCCTAGGTTTAACATTTTACTATTACTAGAAATAAATTTCTTATTTTGAACAGTGTCTATAGTAAGCTTTTTAGTGTTATCACTTAAATATGATAAATTATAGGAGAGCTCATCATGTGCTATAAGAGAGGCACAGATAAAAAGAAAAGATAAAAAGTACTTAATCATATAATGTACCACACCCCCACAGTCAAAGTTTTTTATTGTAGCTAAGATACACTTAAAAGAAAAATTTTGTTATAGTAAGCCTTATGAAAAACTCTTTACTTGTTGAAGTCCAAAATAATGTCAAAATTTTTGAAAAAAATAAGATAAAAATATTAAAGCAGTGGGTGCAGTATGATGAACCTAAGGCTATCTTAGCTCTGCATGATGTGGACAGTCGATATTTTTGTGAATATTATGCCTCGGGCGTGTTTGATTATTTTATGGATGTTATTAGAAAAACAAAAGAATTAGGCGACTGCCCTGTAATGCATGAACTCTTGATTTATTTGAAAAATAGAGATTTCACGGCAAATGAACTTTTTACAATTTGTAGTCATTTTCGTCGTGCAGTCATTGATTTTTCTTATGATGTTAATATCAATTCTAAAGAACTTTTTGATGAAATATCTTTTGTTTTTGATGCTAACTTTGCGGGTGTTTTAAAACTCTATACTGATACCATCTATCAAAAAGAGCTATTAATTGAGAAAAATATACAACTTCTTAATGAGTATAAAAAAGCCTTAGATGAGTCAGCTATTGTTTTTAAAACAGATATATCGGGAACGATTACTCATGTGAATAAAAACTTTTGTAAGATTAGTGGTTACACGCAAGATGAGCTTCTTGGAAATTCACATTTTATTATTAAACATCCTGATACCCCCCAAACTTTTTACAAAGAAATGAGTGAAACCTTAGAAAAAGAGCAGATATTTAAAGGGCAGGTTCAAAACCTAAGTAAAGAGGGGAAATCATACTATTTAGATATTACAGTGATTTCAATGATTGATCCCATTAAAGAAAAAACAGAATTTATTGCCATTGGTTATGAGGTGACAACACTTATTGAAACACGTCAGGCTGCCTTGGCTGCTTCAAAGGCTAAGGAACTATTTCTCTCATCAATGTCACATGAAATCAGAACCCCTTTAAATGCCATTTTAGGATTTGTTTCTATCTTACTTGAAGAAGAAAGTAATGCTCGCCATGCTTCTTATCTAAAAATTATTAATGATAGTGGTCAGAGTCTTTTAGGTATTATTAATGATATCTTAGACTTTTCAAAACTTCGAAGTGGTGCCTTTAGTATTGATAAAAAAATATTTAATCCGCATGATGAGTTTGCATATGTTTTAGAGCTGTTTTCTCAGGATGCTTATGCAAAAAGTATTTTTATTAGCTCTTTTATTGATCCTAAAATGCCGTATGAATTGATTGCTGACCCTTTACGAATTAAACAGGTGTTTTCTAACCTTTTTTCTAATGCCGTCAAATTTACTCCTGAAGGGGGAGAAATTAATGTACGTATTAGTTATGAAAATGAGAGAGTAAATATACGTATATGTGATAATGGTCGAGGCGTTAGTGATGAAAATATTTTATTTGATGCCTTTAAACAAGATCGAGATACTGAAGGAGGTACAGGTTTAGGTTTATCAATTTCAAAAGATTTGGCTGAACATATGGGAGGAAGCATTACTTATACAAAAGGTGTTGAAAAAGGAAGTATCTTTGAGTTTAACTTTCAAGCCGATGAACCCGTTCATATTAAAAGTTTTCCTTTTGACCCTACGCCTTTTAAGAAACTTCGTATTGCCCTGTTTTGTAGTCATAATAAAAATGAAATCATTTATCTTCGTCAATATTTTGATGCCTTTAATCTAAATTCGTTTTGTATTAAGACCTTAGATGAGACAGATTATGATTTACTCTTTTTTATGGACAGTACAGATGAAGATATAGAAACGATTAGAGGCTTAGATGTTCCTAGTATAGCTCTTCTTCGTTCCCCTAAAAAGACCTATGATAATGATAAAAATATAACCAGTCTTGTTTATCCAATTTATTGTGAAAAGATGTATCACGCCTTTATTGAAGCCTTGCATATGACTCCACAAGATGATGAAAAATATGTACAAGAGTATAAACAAAGACGTTTTAATGGGCATGTTTTAGTGGCTGAAGACAATGTTGCTAATCAAGAGTTTATTAAAATCATTTTAGAAAGATATGGCTTGAGTTATTATATTGCTTCAGATGGATTGGAGGCTGTTCAGACTTTTAAAATAGCCTCTTTTGATCTGATTTTTATGGATAAACAGATGCCCGTTAAAGATGGAACAGAAGCCACAAAAGATATCTTAATGTATGAGAAAAAAGAGCATAAAAAACATACCCCTATTATTGGTCTAAGTGCTGATGTGACTGAGGCTGAAGAGTTTAATTTTGGGCATGATGGATTTCTAGGAAAACCTCTTGTTATTAAAGAGTTTGAAGCCATTTTACAGAAGTATCTGGAAGAACACAGTAGTGTAGAAAAAGAGATAATACCAGAGAACTTTTCTTCAAGTAAAATTGACTTAAGCCACCTAAAAGAGGAGTTAATGTTAGATGAAAATGAGATTAGACTCTTGCTTCAAACCTTTATGGACAAAATGAAAAAATCATTTCCTATTCTTTCTTCAGCTGTGGATCAAAAAGAGTATAAGAAAATATCCTTAGAAGCACATTCTATTAAGGGTTCATCTGCAAACTTTAGATTTGAAAATTTAGAAGTTTTAGCAAAGTCTATGGAGTTGGCTGCGCGGCATGAAGAGGCTGCTTTTGATTATAAAACAGCCTTAGATGAGATGGAACAAATTATGGCAGAATTATTATAATTGAATAATTTATAAGGGCTAGGATCTTATTCTGCTGAATCTGCCGCGTCAATATAATAACCCATTCCTGAGGCATTATTAATAATGTCAGAAGGAAGTTTTTTTCGTAATCTCCATACTAAGGTTCGAACACTGTTTTCTGTAGCACCTTCATCTTCCCATACATAATTCATGGCTTGTTCAAAACTCACTACCTGTCCTAATTGAGAAACTAAAATACGAATAAAAGCATTCTCTTTTTTTGTGAGTTTGATTTTTGAGTTTTGATAAAATGTTTCACAAGTACTAATATCAAGATGGTATTCACCTGCAAAAGGAACCAGAGGTTTATCTGAAACTTTTTTGCTATAAAGCAGTTTTTCTAAGTGTTCACGTTTGGCTTCTAGGTCACTTACATTCTCTTTTAATTTGTGCTCTTCTTGAAATTTATACAGAGCCATTTGAATAGTAGAATGAAGACTTTTAGGATCAAAAGGTTTTACAATATAACCATAAGGTTCTGTTATCTTCGCCTCATCAAGTATCTCATCTTCACTATGAGAGGTTAAGTAGATATAAGGGATATTATGTTTGTCTTTAATATAAGTTGCTAAGTTAATACCATCAGTTTCATCTTCTAAAGAGATGTCCAGTAAGATTAAATCAGGTTCATAGATTTTTATCTTATTACGTGCTTGAAAAGTGTCGTGGGCAATAGAAACAACTTCATAAGAGAGTTTTGGAAGTGCCATTTTTAGATGTAAAGAGGTAACCTCGTCATCTTCAACGATTAGAATCTTTTCGTGAGCCATTTTTTATCCTTATTAGCTAAATACTGTAGTCATTATAACAGTTTTACATCAAGTAATTATCACATTTTTAAAACTACTATAGCTTGAGGTTCTTAAAAGTTCATACTTACACAGCTGAGTTTTGTAAGGTGTTTTTCTTAAGCCCTTGGGTGATTTCTAATAAATATAAGCTTTTTGTGCTTTACTTGGCTTACATTGGCTACAATAAGTGTATGAAAATTTATAAGAATAGACGAAATAAAGTTTTAAAACAGATGGTCTCAGGAGTTGCTGTACTGCCTTCGGCTTTTATGCAGGTACGCAGTAATGATACAGAATTTCCTTTTAGACAAGAGAGTAATTTTTATTATCTTAGTGGGTTTAATGAACCTGAGGCACTCTTACTTTTATGCAAGAGTGATAAAGAGAGTAAAAGTATACTTTTTTTACGTAAAAGTAATCCCGAAATGGAGATGTGGATAGGTAAGTTTTTAGGTGTTGAGGCGGCTTGTGCAGTTTTAGGCGTAGATGAGGCTTATGATATTAATGAACTTGAAATTCATCTTCCTAAACTCTTAGAAAACCATGAAAGACTTTATGTTGATAATTTTAGTCAGCATAAGTATATTGAGTCAGTTAAAAAAGTTTCAAATGCACTTTTTAATTCACGAACAGTATCTATCTCTCCTCGCACTTTTTTACATCTTAATACTATTATTGAAAAACTTCGTTTGATTAAAGAGCCGCAAGAGATACAGAAGATTAAAAAAGCTATAAGTATTACTCAAAAAGCACATCATGCCTCTATGGCGATGCGTTGTGCAGGTAAAAAAGAGTATGAAGTACAAGCGATGATAGAATATATCTTTAAAAAAGAGGGCTCAAGCCATGATGCTTATGAGAGTATTGTAGCTGGAGGAAATAATGCAAATACCCTGCATTATATTAAAAATTCTGATACGCTTAAAGAGGGTGATTTAATGCTGATTGATGCGGGTTGTGAATGGGACTATTATGCCAGTGATATTACTCGTACAACACCTGTTAGTGGAACATTTTCTGAAGCTCAAAAGGCTCTTTATAATAGAATTTTAAAGGCGCAACAAGAAATTATTAGTTTAATAAAACCAGGAATAACAAAACAGTTACTTCAAGATAGAAGTGAAGAACTTCTAACCCAGGTAATGCTAGATTTAGGAATTTTAAGTGGTCCTATTGAAAAACTTGTAGAAGAGAAAACATTTAAAAAGTATTATCCTCATGGCATAGGGCATTGGATGGGATTAGATGTACATGATACCTGCCCCTATAAGAATGAAGATGGAAGTGATCTTGTTTTTGAAGCAGGTATGGTATTAACAATAGAACCTGCACTTTATCTTCCTCTTGATGATAAGGATATTCCCAAAGAGTTTAGAGGCATAGGCATACGTATTGAAGATAATATCTTAGTTACTCAAGAGGGATATGAAAACCTTTCTTATAAGATTGCAAAAACTGTAGATGAAATTGAAGCCATGTGCAAAAGAGATTATAAAGACTTTTTATAAGCTCTTTAAAGGTATATTTACTATTTTACGAATCCTTACATTAACTCTTTAATCACGCTCGCAACACCTCTATGGAGGTTGTAGTGGGCAATAGGAAAGTCCTCTTCTTCGTACTCTTCATGAATATTATAACGTTTAATGTAGTCTGTTAAAACCTCAAGATCAATAGCCTTGTACTGACTTCCATCAAGGCTTGTTCTACATAATTCGCCTTTTTCATTAGACTCTTTAATGGTAAAATAAAGGTTTTTCAAACTGACTAAGTCTGTCCATTGTAAAAATTCATCAAAATTAAACTGTTCTACTTTTTTCCCTTCTGGATTAAAAAGAAGGTTTTGTTCTTTTAAAGGAAGAATAACAGAATAGATAGCTTTTACAAGAGGGCTGACCTTTGCTGCAAATAGAGGCGACTCGTTTTTATTTTTTAAGCCGACTTCGAGAGCATCGGTTAAGAATTTTACATTGTTTTCTTCAAACATAATTTTTAAAGTTTTCATTGTTTTCGCTTTATAAAATATTTTATTGGTGAACTTATAACACTTAATGTATAATTTCACTCTTAAAAAAATAATATAATATAAGGAAACTCTTTATGAACAAAGGTTTGATTACAAATTTATTAGCATTACTTCTAGCCGTAGGTGGCTTTTTCTTAGTAGAACCTTTTCGTACTCCCGTACTCTACACTGGTCTTTTTGCCCTTTCAGGTGCCTTAACTAATGCACTTGCGGTACATATGTTGTTTGAAAAGGTGCCATTATTATATGGTTCGGGTGTAATTGAAAAAAACTTTGAGTCTTTTAAACGCAGTATTAAAGAGTTAATGATGAATCAATTCTTTACGGCAGAAAATATGAAGAAATTTTTAGAAGTTGAAGAACAAAAATTAGATTTAGAGCCTGTTATTGAAAAAACAGACTTTGCTCCTGCTTTTAATGCTCTTTCTAAAACAGTAATGGAATCCTCTTTTGGAGGAATGTTAGGTATGTTTGGTGGAGAAAAAGCCTTAGACGCTTTACGTGAGCCTTTTGAGTCAAAAATGAAAACAGCAGTAAAAGAGATTGCTAGAAGTGAAGGTTTTCAAGCAAACTTAAATGAGACACTTTCAAGCTCATCATTAAGTGAAGATATTAATGCAAAAATTGAATTTGCAATAGATTCACGTATGGATGAGTTAAATGCCACCATGGTAAAAGAGATGGTTCAAAAAATTATTTCTGAACACCTTGGTTGGTTAGTGGTTTGGGGTGGGGTGTTTGGAGGACTCATTGGTCTAATCTCAGCATTTATTTTTCTTAGTTTTTAATTTTTATCTCACTCAGAGTCTAAAAACCTTCAGCACATCTGCTTCGCAGACCACCACTGCTTGTGAGGGCGGATTAAAAGGATTTAAATCTACTTAATCCTTCTAATCTGTGGCTCTTAAAACTACGACTAAGTAACTTCAATAGAGACATCACCAATGGTAATTATCTCGCCTACTTTAATCTTGGCACGTTTACGTGTTTCAAGATCTCCATTACGTTTTACATGCTCTTGTGCGATAAGTTGTTGTGCTTCTGCACCACTGTCAACAAGGTCAGCTACCTTAATAAGTTTGTAAAGTTCTATGTATTCGTCAGTGATTTTAAATTGCATGTATGCGACCTTTGTGTTTAATAACAGTATTTTAACAAAGAAGTGTTAAAATACTTGTTAATGGTTAAGTAGAAGGGGAAAGAGATGCAATGGCGAATAGATTTTAGAATATGGCACTGGTTACATGCTTTGGTGGTACTGGGTCTATTGGGGACAGTATTTTTAAGAAAGACCTTTCTTTCATGGCGGACAAATAGTGAGATATTAATAGAAAAACTCTTTGATATGGATATTGAAGTAAGTTTAGAACAGGCAAAAATATTAGCCAAGTCTATTCGTGCACCGATGTGGGATTGGCATATCTATTTGGGTTATGCACTGGTGGGCTTATTACTATACCGAGTGGTTCTCTTCTTTACTCATAAAAGGAATAAAGCAGAACAAAGCCTGCACAAAAAGATGGTTCAACTTTCTTATCTCGGACTTTATACCTTATTGGCTTTTATGAGTATCAGTGGTTTGATAATTCATTTTTACCAAGACTTAGGTCTAGATAAAACAACAGCACATGACATTAAAGAGATACATGAACTGCTTTATAATTTAGTGATGATTTTTGTGGTACTTCATATTACCGGTGTTTTTGTGGCTGAAAACAGAGATGAAAAAGGCATTGTATCTGGCATGATAAATGGTGGAAAAGAATAGTTTATCATAAAAATGATATATAACATTATATAATGATTTAATGAATATTGTAGTATTCTTCGACAATTAAAACTTAGTTTGGAGAATATGAATCAGATAGAATGGAGTGACGCCCTTAGTGTAGGGGTAAAAGCTATTGACGATGACCATAAATATTTGGTTTCAATCATTAACAAACTTGTAGATGCTCTAGAAAACAGTGCTTCACAAAACATTCTAGAGTCTGTATTTTCTGAACTTGAAAAATATACGGTTTATCATTTTGATCATGAAGAGCAATTAATGTATGCCCAATGTTCAAGTTTTGAGGATGAAGCGTATATTGATGCCCATGTTAAACAGCACCAACGTTTTTTTAATGATATTCCTGAACTTAAGAAAAAAATCTTTAATACCTCATCTAAAGACCTTGCACTTGAAGTGGTTGAGTACTTAGCCAATTGGTTAATAGAGCATATTGTTACAGAAGACCTCTCTTTTACAGAATATATTCTTAAACATACAAAAAACAATAATGATGAGGCCTCTTTAAGCTTTTATGAGAGTTTTGTTCGTAAACTTAATAATAAAATCCCCTTATCTACTCGAGCCTTTCTTATTTTGTTGATTCCTTTTCTTACTCTTTTTCTTTTGTCTTCACTTTTAAGTTATAACTTGTATAAAAAGTATTCTAATCGTGCGGAGATTGTAGGAATAACTAAATCTTATATCTGTGTCAACAATATTACGGATGACTTACAAAAAGAGAGGGGTTTAAGTAGTGGTTTTATCTCTTCAAACCATAATGATTTTAAAAAAGAGTTAGCCCTTCAAAGAGAACTTAGTTCTTTAAGTATTAACGAATGCCGAGTCGTATTAATGAAACTTTATCAGTATCAAGATAGGACGACAAACCTTTTATTAGATACTTTTTTCAAAGAGAGCTTGAGGTTAGACGAGGTACGGGAAAAAATTACTTATCGTGAAATGAGTAAGTCTTATATGATGCCTTATTACACCTCTTTAATTTCTAATCTTTTGGATTTAGCTGAAAGTATTGGGGTATTAACAAAGGGGCATATTCATAACCAGGCATCTCTTTTATTAAGTTTACATTTAAAAGAAAACAGTGGTCTTCTACGTGCAGAAGGGCTTTCTCTCTTAGCACAAAAAGAGCCAAAACTTCAAAAGTTTAAAGATCTTCTAGCATCCAGTAGAGCCTATCAAAAAACCTTTAGTATCTTAAGCACAAAAGAATTTATTCAAATTATGCAGGGTATTGAAAACTCTTTAAGTACGCAAGATCTTGAAGCAATGCAAGCAGAAATATCAGTGGGAAGCCCAATGATTACGACAAAAGTTTGGTTCAGTAAAATGTCTTTAAAAATCGAGTCGTATAAAGAGCTTATCTCTAAAATTGTGATGAGAATTAATGAAGATGCTTCAAGACAAAAAGAGGAAGCTTTAAATTATATGTTGATTTTATGGATTTCACTTTTTGTTGTTTTAGTTGTGGCATTTGTGATAAGTTTTGCCTTAAAGCAGAGTATTGTTCAACCTATTGAAACCTTTACTAAAGCGATGAAACGTTTGCAAAGAGGAGATAAAAGTTTTTTTAATTATACTTATCAAGCAGAAGACCCCATAAAAGAGATGATTAGCGCATTTGAAAACTTTAGACGCTCTTTAATCAAATCTGATCTGCATGATATTCTTCTGGATATTCAAGGGCATAAGACTGATAAGTTTGAAAAACTGTCTCATGTTGACCCTCTTACCGATACCTTAAATCGTAGAAAATTTAGAGAGCTGTATGAGACAGAATTTATAAAAACGCAAGATACACATGGGTATATGTGTGTATTAGCTCTTGATTTAGATAAATTCAAATTAATAAATGATAAATATGGGCATGATGTGGGAGATAAGGTCTTACAGTCTTTTACAGATACCATACAAAAGATAATACGTCCAACTGATTACTTAGCCCGTACAGGTGGAGAAGAATTTTTAGTTCTTTTAACATCAACAAAAAAAGAGAAGGCTATAGAAGTTGCCCAAAGAATTTGTACAGAAATTGAATCTATGGATTTGAATGAAATTCATAAAGAGTTAAAGGTGACAGTGAGCATAGGTATTGGTGTGTATAATAAAGGAAGTAGTATGGATTCAATTATGAAAGAGTCTGATGAAAATTTGTATAAGTCAAAAGCAGATGGTCGTAATAGGGTGAGTTATTAAAATAGTGAGTAGGATATGAAACAATTGAGCCGAAGCTCAATTAATTCAAAGTGTCTTTTACCAAGTATCTCTCGGGGGACGTGTGGGACGAGGACGTGCTTCATTGACACGTAAAGTTCTTCCACCAAAGTCTTTGCCTTCTAAGTCAGAAATCGCTTCATCTGCAGAACTACCATCGGCCATCTCTACAAATCCGAATCCACGAAATCTGCCTGTTTCTCTGTCACTGACAAACTTTACTGAATTTACTTCGCCAAATGTAGCAAATAAATCTGATAAATCCTCTTCTGTTTTACTATATGGGATATTCCCTACGTAAATCTGTTTCACATTGCACTCCGTTGAAAAGTTTGAACGATTATTATATAACTGTAACTAACATATAAGAATATCGTGCAAACATACTAATACAAATAAGCTTAAACTAATATTAGTATTTGTTATCAAACTTTGAGATGATATTTTAGAATAAATTTTAATACAGGAGTCGCCTAGTCAAAGGTATTTTTGCTACAATAACTCTAGGGCATCTCTACAAACCCTATATATAACTTTTCAAATGAAAAACTAAGGTGATTTATGAAAATTGATGCTCTGTATATCTCTTCTGTAAAACCGCATGCAGGGAGTTTAATTATAAGTATGGGCATGATGCAGATGCTCAAAACTCATTTTGAAAGAGTGGCATTTTTTCGACCTTTTATTGAGAAAAAAGATAAGATAGATAGTGATATTAATTTTATGTTAAAATATTATAACTTAGAGATGAACATAGAAGAAACATATGGTTTTTATGTTGACGAAGCAGAAGAACTTATCTCCAATAATAAGATTCAAGACTTACTTTCTAAATTAATGCAGAAGTTTAAAAATCTACAAAAAAAGTATGATTTTGTTCTATGTGAAGGGCTTAATCAAGAGAGCTTCTCTCAAAGTATTGCAATTGACTTGAATGTTATTGTGAGTAAAAACTTAGGAACCCCTTTTATTTCTGTTTTAAATGCAAAAGATTTAAGTATTAAAGAGATTATAGAAGAGCTGAAAATAGATAAAGCAACCTTAAAAAAGATGATTGTAAACATTTTGCAAGTTTTATTAATCGTGTGGATACGAGGCTGTATAAAGAGCTTAAAAAGAGGCTTGAAAATGAAAGCAGTAGTTTTGCCTTAGAAGAGATTGATGAATTAGACGTAGTCAGTGTAGATGAGATTATTCAGCGTGTTAAGTGTAAAAAACTTTTTGGAAATGAAGAGAGTTTAGGCAGAAATATTCAACGTGCAAAAATTGCTGCGATGAATTTAGAACATTATCTTTCTCGTATGCAAGATGGGGATTTTGTTATTGTTCCTGGAGATAGGGCAGACATAATAGTAGGTGTTCTAGCCTCGTCTTATTCAAAACATCATGCGATGGTTTCTGGAATAATGTTAACAGGAGGAGTCATGCCTTCAAAAGAGATTATGTCTCTTCTAGAAGGGGCAAATGAGAGTTTTTCAGTACCTATCTTACTTTCGCAAAAAGATACCTTTTCTACAGCATTAGAGATTTCGAAGGTGCATGCTAAGATTCGTCCTAGGAGTGAGCGAAAGATTGCATTAGCATTGGGGGCTTTTAATGCCAGTGTTGATATCTCTACCTTTAGTGATAAATTTTTTGCGTATAAGTCTGACATTACCACACCATTAATGTTTGAATATGGGCTTTTTGAAAAGGCAAGGGCGCAAAGAAAACATATTGTTTTGCCGGAGAGTTTAGATGAGAGAATCTTACGGGCAACAGAGGTCTTGCTGCGTAGAGATGTGGTTGATATTACACTCTTAGGAAGTGAAGAAGATATACGTTTTAAGGCAAACTCTTTAGACCTTGATATCTCGAAGGCAAATATTATAGAACCCCATGCCTCCCCCCTACAAGAAAAGTATGCACAAGATTTTTATAATTTACGTAAAGATAAGGGTTTAAGCCTTCTTGCTGCAAAAGATGCTATTGCACATTCAACTTATTTTGCCACAATGATGGTGCATAATAGAGATGCTGATGGAATGGTTTCTGGTGCCATTCATACTACGCAAGACACTATTCGTCCTGCTCTTCAAATTATTAAAACGAAAGAGAATATTGACTTAGTCTCAAGTCTGTTTTTTATGTGTATGGATACAAAGGTCTTAGTATATGCAGACTGTGCTGTCAATCAAGATCCTAGTGCTAAAGAGTTGGCTCAAATTGCTATCTCCTCAGCAGATACCGCGAAAGCCTTTGGTATAGAAGTGAAAATTGCCATGCTTTCATACTCAACAGGAAGTTCAGGTAAGGGAGCTGAGGTCTTAAAGGTAAAAGAAGCAACAGAACTTGTAAAAAGGCGTCGACCTGAATTTTTAATTGAGGGACCTATTCAGTATGATGCGGCAGTTGAACCCAGTGTTGCTATGAAAAAGCTACCTAATTCAAAGGTAGCAGGAGAAGCAACCATACTTATTTTTCCTGATTTAAATACGGGAAACAATACCTATAAAGCAGTTCAACGCTCTTCAGGTGCCGTTGCTATTGGACCTGTTTTACAAGGACTTAAAAAACCAGTTAATGATTTAAGTCGAGGCTGTTTGGTAGCTGATATTGTCAATACTGTAGCCATAACGGCTATTCAAGCAGGTATCTCTTCATGAGAGTGCTTGTCCTAAATTCAGGAAGTTCATCTTTAAAGTTTAAGCTTTTTAATCTTACTACAAATAGCTGTTTCTGTTCTGGCTTAATAGAGAAAATAGCAGAAGTACAATCGCTGATTTCATTCAGTATTCATCAAGAAAAAAAAATAGATAAGAAACTTTTTATTAAAAACCATCATGATACCTTAGAAGTTATTTTTGATATCTTATTTGATTCGGGTGTGATTGTAAGTTTAGACGAGTTAAGTGCGGTAGGGCACAGAGTGGTTCATGGGGGTGAATATTATACAAAAGCGAGTATAGTAGATGAGGTAATGATACAACGACTAAAATCACTTATTCCCTTAGCCCCCTTACATAATCCTGCTAATATCTTAGGTATTGAAGCACTGATGAAAAAAGCACCCCATTTAAAACAGGTTGCTGTTTTTGATACTGCTTTTCATCAGAGTATGCCCTCAAAGGCTTATATGTATGCCTTACCAATAGACTTATATAAAAAGGATAAGATTCGTCGTTATGGTTTTCATGGAAGTTCTCATGCGTATGTCTTAAAACAGACGGCTAAGTTTTTAAATCAAAACAGTGATGAAATGAATATTATTAGTCTTCATTTAGGTAATGGTGCGAGTGTATGTGCAATAAAAGAGGGTTTAAGCGTGGACACTTCTATGGGATTTACTCCTTTAGAAGGTCTGGTTATGGGGACACGCTCAGGAGATATTGATTCGGCTATTATTTTTTATCTTTATAAAGAAAAAGCTTATACCTTAGAAGAGATAGATATCCTTTTAAATCAAAAAAGTGGACTTTTAGGTGTGTGTGGTGAAAATGATATGCGACTTATTTTAGATAAAAAAGATAAAGATAAAAGTTTTCAATTGGCTGTCGATATTTTTGTCTATCGTATTAAAAAATATATTGGGGCATATTTTGCCATTTTAGGAAGAGTTGATGCTCTTGTTTTTACTGCGGGTATTGGTGAGCACTCCTCAAAAATAAGAGAAATGATTTGTAATGATTTAGAAGTTTTTGGTATAAAAACAGATGCAGAAAAAAACAACTCTAAGCAAGAAAAAGAGTTCTCTTTTCATCATACCAATTCAAGAGTCCCTCTTTTAGTGATTAAAACAGATGAAGAACTCGAGATAGCCCTGCAGACAAAAGAGTTACTCTTATGAGTGCCTGTTATTGTGGAAGTGGAAAAAGTTTTGCTTTATGTTGTCAAAAATTTTTAGATAAAAAAGAGATATCTTCAGATGCACAAGAATTAATGCGTTCCCGTTATAGTGCGTTTGTAAGTAAAAATGCTGAGTATCTTAATAATACTAGTACTGCTAATGTTGCTGAGGTAAAGTTTAACGCCTTAGACAGCCTTGTTTGGTTAAGGTTAAAGATTGAAAGTTTTACTGAAAATGAGGTCACATTTAAGGCTTATTATAAAGATGCTGGCAAGGTGCAAGTACTGCGAGAACATTCGTTTTTTATCAAAGAATCAGGGCGTTTAAAATATGATGCGGGTGTAATACTTGAATCTAAGATTGAAAGAAATGAGATCTGCCCCTGTGGTTCAGAAAAGAAATATAAAAAATGTTGTGGAAAATAGATGAAAATTAGTAAACAGTTTGATATTCATAATGGTGTTCATACTATGGAGCTTTTAGAGGGGAATAAATTAGGGGTTATTGATGTTAATAATACCTTTAGAGTTTATGATTTAAATGAATTTAACTTAGAAGATGGTTTTAAAAGTAAGTTTGATAGAAATGTGCTTTATATTAATAATATGGCTATTTCTAACAATAACAAACATCTTGCATTTTATAATAAGACATCTAAAGAGGTGGCACTTTTTGATAGAAACACTAAAAGTTTTACACATGATATTAATGCCCATTCGGGGGGTGTTGAAACGGTGGAGTTTACTAAAGATAATAAGTATATTATTACAGGGGGAATGGAAGGGCGCTTGTATATGTGGAGTGCCACTACAGGAAAAAAAGTAGACACACTTTCTCATCATCATGACTCTGTTTCGGCTATCTCCTCACATAAAGATGGAAGATGGATAGCTACGGCAGGGTATGATAAGGTAATTAAAGTCTTTAACCGCTCATTTCGAAAAAATCATTATAAACTCATTTCACATCAAGAACCTGTCACTACAGTAAGTTTTCTCTCTTCTCAACGTCTGCTCTCCACAGATAAAAATGGAGAGATTTTAATTTGGGATATTGTGAAATCTTCTGTAATTGCACGTTTACCTAAGTTCAATTCACATATTACAGCTGTTTGTATAGATGAAAAAGAGAACTTTCTTTTTGTGGCTGGGCTCGCAGGTATGGTGGGGCTTTATAATTTAAAAGAAGAAACACTTTTAAAGATAGACTTTTTAAAACAGCTTGCAGGGATTACACAGATGAAGTATTGTAATGAAAAAAGCATGTTAATTTTCGGTCTTAGTAATGGGCATATTCCAATTTATCTTCTAAAATCTCAAGAAAAAGAGTTCTCACATTTTATGCAAGATAAAGATTTTGATAGTTGCTATACGATGGCTGAAGAGAATCCTCTTTTGCTATACTCATCAATTTATGAACGTTTGGAGACACTTTTTGAGCGTTCATATGAACATGCTAAAACACTGCTAAGAGAAAGTAAAACACAAGAAGCAAAAACGACCTTACATTATTTTTTAGCCTCTAGCTCTAAACGTCTTTTGATTCAAAAGCTTTTTAATGATTATGCCCTTTTTGAGACCTTTTCTAAGGCAGTAAGAGGAGGGAAATATATGATGGCATATTCTCTTGCACAAGAGTATTCAACGCTTAAAGAGACACCTGAATATAAGCATATGGAAAATGAATGGAATAAGATTTTATTAGTAGTTAAACGCATTATTAATGACAGAGCAAGTGAAGAGAAGATTAAACAGTTATTTAAACCTTTTATGGTAATTCCTGGAAAAAATCTTATAATCAAATCTTTATATAATAATAGAAATGTTTTTATTCTTTTTAGAAAACATCTTAAAGAAAAAGACTATTTTAATGCCTTTAAATTGGTTAATGGGTATCCTTTTTTAGAAGAGTTTGATGAGTACAAAAAACTTGTAAAAATGGGTGAAATTTTGCAAAATAATACAGAAAACACTTTTAATTCAGGTGAGTATTATGATGCGGTTAAATTATGTGATGTGTTAAGCTATTTTCCTGCGCAAAAAGAGTTTGCAGAGGGGTTAAGAAAAAAAGCAAATGTATATGCTGAAACTATGCAATATTATGCTGAAAAAGAGTTTGGAGCTGTTTATAATATGATTGAGTCTTATCCTTATCTTGAAGAGGCAAAGATTACCCAAGATATAGAAAAAGGTTTTTTAACTTATTATGAAAAGGCAGAAAATTATGCTGCTTCGGGTAATGTTACTGCGGTTAAAAAAGTGATGGATAAGTTTTCTAAAATAAAGTCAAAGATTCCTTCAATTTTACATCTGATTAAAATATCATATTGGGCACAAATTGAACAAGCCGCCGCGGCAGGTGAAACAGATACTATCTTAAAACATGCCTTTTCGCAGTACCAAAAAATCTTTGGTTATTAGGGTATGCTTGAAGATGTGCTAAAAAGTATACAGTCTAAACGGAGTTTAATTATAGACTTTCAGACACAATCAAACAAAGAGTATAAAGGTAGTATTGAAAGTGTACCCTTAAGTGTAATGGATAGCTAATAGTAAAGCTGTTGCTTATAGATAAAATATTACCCACAAAAAATCAAGTCTTTTACAAAGAGATACAAACTCAACCATTCTTAACATTTTCTTGGATATAATCGCGACAATATTTAGTAGCAAGAAGTCTATTAGCTACACAAAGGTAAACAATGGTAAGTGTAAATAATCTAATTATGCGTTTTGGTTCACGTGTTCTTTTTGATAACGTTAATTTAAAACTTGACCAACATAAACGTTATGGTCTAATTGGTGCAAATGGTGCAGGAAAAACAACATTTTTAAAGATTCTTTCGGGAGAAATTGATGAGTTTGAAGGTGATGTTTCAATTGGTTCGGGTCTTAAAGTTGGTGTTTTAGGACAAAATCAATTTGCCTTTGAAGAGTTCACAGTTATGGACGCAGTTCTTTATGGAAACAGACGTCTGTATGATGCCATTAAAGAAAAAGAAGAACTTTATGTAACTGGTGATTTTGACTCTGATGAGACCAATAACCGTTTAGCAGAATTAGAGACTATCTGTGTTGAAGAAGATCCTACGTATGAGTATGATGTTCATATTACTAAAATCTTAGAAAACCTTGGTATTCCTTCTGAAATTCATAATGACCTGATGTCAACAGTTGAGTCTTCGACTAAAATCAAGGTACTTTTAGCACAGGTTCTTTACCCAAAACCTGAAGTGTTATTTCTTGATGAACCTACGAATAATCTTGATATTGACACGATTGGTTGGTTAGAAAATGAACTGAAGCGTCATGAAGGTACACTGGTTGTTATCTCCCATGATAGACACTTTATTAATTCAGTAGTGACACATATTTTAGATGTTGACTTTCAAAAAATCCGTCAGTTCACAGGTAATTATGATGAGTGGTATATTGCTTCAACCGTGATGATGAAACAACTTGAAGTGGATAAGTCTAAGGCAGAAAAAGAGAAGGCTGAACTAGAAGCCTTTGTACGTCGTTTCTCTGCAAATGCATCTAAGGCAAAACAGGCAACCTCACGTCAGAAACAGCTAGAAAAAATTAATATTGAAGATATAAAACCTTCTTCTCGTCGTGATCCATCAATTGTATTTAAAGCAAAACGCCAAATGGGTGGAGAAGCTCTTGAAATTAATGATATTTCTCATGATTATGGTGAAGGGGGTGGAACACTACTTAATGGTATAAGCTTACGTTTTGATCCAGATGAAAAAGTAGCCATCATTGGTCCTAATGGTATCGGTAAAACAACCCTTCTTAAAATTATTATGGAAGAGATGAAGCCAAGTTCGGGAACAGTAAAATGGGGTGCAACAATTGAAGCTTCATATTTCCCTCAAGATACTGTTGAAACAATTACGGGTACAGGAACTCTGTATGACTGGTTAAGAGCCTTTGACCCTAAACGTGAAATCGCAGAGATTCGTAACTGTTTAGGGCGTATGTTGTTTAATGGTGAACAACAAGAGAAGTCAGTAGAGAAGATTTCTGGGGGTGAAAAACACCGTATGATGCTGTCTAAAATGATGTTAGAAGAGGGCAACTTTTTAGTACTAGATGAACCTACCAATCACCTTGACCTTGAGGCTATTATTGCCTTAGGTGAAGGGCTTCGTGACTTTAAAGGTAATGTTATATGTACCTCACACGATAGAGAATTATTAGACGCTTTTGCTTCTAGAATTATTAGACTCGAAGAAGATGGGACTTTTCTAGATTTTAAAGGAACTTATGAAGAGTTTGCTGAAGTACACGGGCATTAATAAATTAGAAAAAGCCTAATTTTGGGAATGCTTCACTCCTTAAAAAAGTAAAAAGAAAGGAAATGGATATGGATTTTAAAGATGTAATTGGATTAGGCATTGCGGGTAATTTTGCCCTGCATTTAGACCAAGCTGGTGAGGCTGAAGACTTTAAAAATGTTAAAGTTGATGATGAAAATGCACCTAAGGGAATCTTTCCTTTTTATCTTCCTAAGGCTTCTCGAGGCGTACTTTCTGAGTACCCCCTCTCTACAGATACACAAGCGCTTATTAATTATGAAGAGAATATTCAAGCTGAACCTGAGGTAGCTCTTTTATGTGACTTGTCTTATGAAAACGGAAAGGTAGTGACTATAAAACCTGTCTCATTTGGTGCCTATAATGATTGCTCTCGCCGTATTAAAGGGGCTTCAAAAATTTCTGAAAAGAAGAACTGGGGTGAAAACACTAAGGGTATGAGCAAGAACTTTGTTCCTATTGATAAGTTTGAAGAGGGCGGAACTCTTGAGATGTGGCGAATCTCTTCATTTTTAAAACGTGATGGAAATACTTTTCGTTATGGTGAAGATGTTGAAATTAAGGGTTATAGTTACTTTAACGAGCAGTTAATTATGTGGATTAAAGATAAAATCAATACCCAAAAAGAAGAGGGACCCTTAGAAGACATTTCTCTCTATTTAAAAGAGTGTAATTACCCTTCTCAGATGCTTATTAGCATTGGAGCAACACGTTATACGACTTATGGTGAGACGACTTTTTTAGAAAAAGGAGATGAGGTTTTTGTTGTACTTTATGACAGTTTGCTTCATTGTCAAAACCCAATTTTTTCTAAGGTTGTTTCTGGGAAACTTGATGAAGAAGGCATTTCTTACTTACACCAAAAAGTTATATAATAAGGCATTCAAATAGAGCCCTCCGCTCATAACGGAGTGCTTGTGATTTTGTCTTACGAGAAGCTACTCTTTTAACGATATCAACCCCTTTTTCTTAGCCATTAAATAATCTTATTGTTTTTGTATTAACTCATAATTACTATAATTCAATACATATTCTAAAAGAATAGTGCACTTTAATCTGCTATTTTTGTGATTTTTAATTAATTACTATGTCAAAATATGTTATAAAACGGTATAAAATTTAAATTAAGTTAAATTTCTAATAAGGTTTTTTTATGTCTGAACTCGATTTATCCTTACACTCTCTCATCCATCAAAAGATTACAGCACGATTGAAAATTGCAGATTATAAGCCTATGGAGTCCTTTATTCCAGAAAGAGACACTTATTCTGTATATAAACTAAAAGGTGAAAGTGAAGTTCTAGAAGGTTTCTTGTATACCTTAGACTTTGTAAGCGAGGAGTCCATTAACGTAGAAGAGATAGCTGACCTTGATGCTGAAATTTATCTAAGAGATGAGAATAATCCGCTTAAGTCAAAAAGAATTTATGGCAAGATTGTAGAAGCTAAAGAGAAGGGAAGCGTAGCAAGAAAAAAACTTTATCAGATAAAAGTAGTTTCACCTCTACAGTATCTCTCTTTTAACCAACGGTATGCGATATACCAAGATAAAACTGTTCCTGAAATCATCGCTTCTATTGTTTTGAAATATAGTGAACTATTAAACCTAAACTTAGAGGTTAAAATAGATTTACAAAGTATTCCTAAACGACATACTTGTACCCAATA
>JAJRQV010000071.1 GCA_024280035.1 Campylobacterales bacterium | reverse complement strand
CTCAACTCTTTTAAAAGTGTCGCTATTTCAGCAGGATGAAGATCATAAGTCTGACTATCTTGCAAATAATTATCTAATTCATTCATGATCTTCTCTCCCTTCTTTTATTTTTGCAATTATACAGTAAAAATAGTTACCAATGAGTAACTATTTACAGCTCTTTTGCCTTTGCATACGCCTTATCTATTGCTTTTATACAAGAAGAACGAACATTACCCTCTTAAAGGGCAGAATAACCCGCAGCTGTTGTTCCACCTGGGCTCATCACCGCATCTTTTAAAAGTGCAGGATGAATATCTTGAATAAGTTCACCAAAACCACCAAAGAGCCCCTTCATTGTTGCCATTGCATATTCACGTTTTAAACCTTGTTTAACAGCACCATCAGCTAATGCCTCTGCAATTAAAGCCAAATAAGCAGGTCCACTACCAGCTACGGCTGTAGCAATATCTAACTCTTTTTCTGAATCTAACCATAATGTCTCGCCAATAGCACCTAAAAGTACATGGGCTTCTTCTTTAAAATCATTATCTCCAGTGAGTGTTGTCATTGATTTACCTACACTTGCAGCAAGATTTGGCATTGTTCTCACCACTGCACCTGAGAGAATATTATCTTTTAATTTAGCTACAGATGTCCCCGCTAAAACAGAATATATTACTTTTGCCTTACCCTTAAGTTTGTCCCCTACTTCGATAACATTAGCTGGTTTGACACATAAAAGAAGGGTTTTATTGCTAATATCAAATCCATCTAACATACATTTTTCTATCTTAATACCCAAGGCTGTTTCAAAAGCTTCCAACTTTTCGATACTACGTCCAACCACTTCAATCTTGTAGCTGTTTTTTAATCCATGAGCAATACTCAATGCCATATTTCCATTTCCAATAAAGGTTACTGTTTTTAACATACTGACTTCTTTTTATCTGATTATGTTTGCATTATACCTAATTCAATCGAGTACCATTAAGATTTATCTGTTAAAATATATTAAACTTTTATACATTAGGATAGAGATGAACATTTCAGATAAAGTTTTTACTGAAGTTAAAACCTTAGCAGCACAGTGGCAAAAAAAGATTCAATACACTAAAGGCTCAGATGAAAAGAACTTTCATAAGATGATGCAAGTGATGTTACAAAACCCCTTAAATAAGATTTTTTTAATTGAATTATTAGATCAAAGCTTCCGATCATCAAATCCTCAAAGAGTAGCCGAACAACTTCAATATATCTTTTCAAAATACGAAAACTTAGAATTTTTTACCAGTTTTGAGAAGATATTAATTTGGGCATTTCGTAATATTGGTGTACATCTTTCCTCTTTTTCTATCCCTATTTTCGTCTCTTATTTACGTAATGATCTTAGTACTATTATCATTAAAGGTGAAGAAGAGGCTCTTTATAAACATATTCAAAAACGTCGTGATGAAGGAACACGTGTTAATCTAAATATCATTGGAGAGAGTGTTTTAGGAGAGAATGAGGCTCACGAACGTATCCAAAAATACATCAAAGCCTTAGAAGACCCCTATATTGACTACTTATCCATTAAAATATCTACCATTTTTTCTCAAATAACACCCCTCGCCTTTAACTGGAGTGTTAACAAGCTATCTTCTCGTTTACAAAAGATTTATCAAGCAGCTATAAACAACCCTTTTATTAATAAAAATGGAGAAAAAGAGGCAAAATTTGTTAACCTTGATATGGAAGAGTACCGAGACTTACGACTCACTATTGCTACCTTTAAACAGACCCTTGGCTTAGAAAAGTTTAAACATTTATATGCTGGAATTGTTATTCAAACCTATCTTCCAGAGAGTTTAAGTTACGTTAAGTCTTTAGCTTCTTGGGCAAAACTACGTGTACAAAATGGAGGTTCACCCATTAAAATACGCCTTGTTAAAGGAGCGAATCAAGAGATGGAACTCACTGAAGCTTCTTTACGCCACTGGGCTTGTGTTACCTACCATTGTAAACAAGAGAGTGATGCAAACTATAAATACATTATGAACTTTCTTTTTAGCAAAGATGTTGCCCCTTATGTTCATATTGGTATTGCTTCACATAATCTATTTGATCACGCCTTAGCACGACTTTTAGCCAAACAAAGAGGTCTTGAAACATATTACAGTGCAGAAATGCTAGAAGGTATGAGTGAAGCAGCTTATCACCTTTTAAAAGCTGAGGGTATTAATGTTCTTTTGTATGCTCCCATTGCAACAAAGCAGACCTTTACAAATGCTATTGCCTACCTTATCCGTAGTTTTGATGAAAATACAGCCAAGCAGAACTTTTTACGTCATAGTTTTGGCTTAAAGATCGGTTCTAAGGCATGGAAAAGGCTTGTTATATCGTATGAAGACTCTATCACAGTTTTAGATAAAATTGCTTTTGTACCAAAACGTACACAAGATAGAAACAAACTCCCCCAGATTACAGGTTCTAACGCTAGTAATTATACTTTTGAGAATGTTGCTAACACCGATTTCACCTTAGAAAACAACCAAATATGGGCACGTGAAATTAGAAATAAGTGGAAAAACATCAACCAAGAAGGTGGTTTTAATGCTTCTGTTGTCATTTCGGGTGAAACATTATCTTGTAAAGAATATGTAGAGGTTTTTGACAAATCTCAACTCCCTAATAATATCAAAGTAGGAAGCTTTACTAAAGCAGACAAAAAATCTTTAGACAAAGCCATCTTTACAGCCACAAAAGACCCTGATTATTGGCGAGAAACCTCCCTGCAAGAGCGTCAAACATTACTTATGGAAGTAGCTATTAATCTTGAAAGAAAACGTGCGGATTTAATTGGAATAGCCGCTGCTGAATTGGGTAAAGTTTTTACTGAAACGGATGTAGAAGTTTCCGAAGCCATAGACTTTTTAAACTTTTACCCCACTTCGCTTAAACAACTCAACACAATCCAAGAGTTAACACTTTCACCCAAGGGTGTTGGTTTAGTAATAAGCCCGTGGAACTTTCCTATTGCCATTCCTGCAGGAGGAGTTGCTGCAGCCTTAAGTGCAGGTAACTGTGTTATTTTCAAGCCCTCTTCTGATGCAGTTTTATCAGCATATTTATTGTGTCAATGTTTTTGGGAAGCAGGAATTTCTAAAAATACATTACAGTTTGTTCCTTGTTCAGCAGAATTAGCTAATACTGTTCTTATCTCAAATAATGCCATTAATTTCACCATTTTTACAGGCAGTGAAAAAACAGCCTATCGTATGCTAGAAACACGTCCAGATATTTACCTTAGTGCAGAAACAGGAGGTAAGAATGCGACTATAGTAACTGCCTTAGCGGACAAAGACCAAGCGATTAAAAATGTAGTTGCTTCTGCTTTTAATAACTCAGGGCAAAAATGTTCAGCAACTTCTTTACTCATCTTAGAAGAAGAGTTATATGAAGATGAAAACTTTAAACAGATGCTTCTTGATGCAACAACTTCACTTAATGTAGGTTCAGTTTGGGACTTACATAATCGAGTTTCTACCTTATACAACAGACCATCAGGTCCTCTTAAACAAGCACTGAACTATCTTGAAGATAATGAAACATGGTTAATTAAACCTACTTATGTAGATAATAATCCTTATCTCTTACAACCTTGTATTCGTTGGGGTACACAAAAAGGAGATTTTTGTCATACAACCGAACTCTTTGGACCGGTGCTTTCTGTGATGAAAGCAAAAAATTTAAAAGATGCCATTGACATTGTAAATGCCACAGGATATGGACTCACCGCAGGGCTTGAGAGTTTAGATCAACGTGAACAAAAACAGTTTAAACAAGCGCTTATAGCAGGAAATTTATATATTAATCGAATGACTACAGGCGCGATTGTACGACGACAACCTTTTGGTGGTATGCGTAAATCAGCCATTGGTTCAGGAAAAAAAGCAGGTGGATTTAACTACATTAGCCAGTTTATTAATCTGCATTGTAAAGCGTTAAGTGAACATGAGTTAAAACAGTCATTTCAACACTACTTAGATACAGAGTTTTTAGTTGAACATGATTATTCTCATATTCGAGGGGAGAGTAATATCATCTCTTATAAAAAGGTATCTTCTGTCCTTTTACGTGTGTATGAAAATGATTTAGAGTATGAGGTTTTAAATACAGTTATTGCCATTAAAATGGTAGGTATAACCCTGCATATCTCTTTTGAAAAAGAGTTAAAATCAATGCAAGCCTGCCTTAACCCTTATCTAAGCACAACAGATACACACGCAGTAGAAAAAGAGCCTATTTTTATTGCTAAAATGAAAGAGTATGGACGTGTTCGTATCTTACAATCGAAGAACATCTCTTCTTTACTTTATACGCGTGCAGCTAAAGAGGCTATTTATCTTGCATGTGACCCTTTTGTTTCACATGCAAGAATTGAATTAATGCACTATTTTATTGAACAATCCATCTCTAATTCTTATCATCGTTATGGAAATCTCGGAATCAAATCACTTACAAGGTAAATTATGCAAACACCTGTTCTTATCTCATTTTCTTTATATATCTTCGTTATGGTCGCTATCGGCATTTATTTTTATTTTAAAACTCATGATTTAAGTGATTATGTTTTAGGAGGGCGCGGACTTAGTCCTTCGGTAACAGCTTTAAGTGCTGGCGCATCAGATATGAGTGGATGGTTACTTCTTGGTCTACCAGGAATGATGTACACCGATGGTATTGTAGGCTCTTGGATTGCTATTGGTTTAATTGCTGGCGCCTATTTAAACTGGCATTATATTGCAGCACCCTTACGTGTTTATACCCATGCCTTAGAAGATTCTATTACCATTCCTGATTATTTTTCTAATCGTTTTGAAGATAAAAACAATATGCTCAGAGTAGTCACAGCTGTGGTTATCTTACTCTTTTATACCCTTTACACCTCTTCTGGTCTTGTTGGTGGAGCTAAACTCTTTGAAGCCACTTTTGGGCTTTCTTATGAGACAGCTCTTCTTGTTGGTTCATTTATTATCGTTTCGTATACCTTTCTAGGTGGCTATAACGCAGTCTCATGGACAGATTTTATTCAAGGTATTTTAATGATGTTAGCCCTTATTATTACTCCTGCTGTTGTACTTTATGAATTGGGTGGTTTTTCTGATGCGATATATGCCATAAAGATGATAGATCCTAGCCATTTAGACTTCTTTAATGGGGCTTCATTTATAAGTATCATATCCTTAATGGCTTGGGGTTTAGGTTATTTTGGTCAACCTCATATATTGGTTCGTTTTATGTCCATTAAAGAGGCAAAAGATATTCCTCTTGCAAAAACCATTGGGATGTCATGGATGATACTTTCTATTATAGGTTCTTTGCTTGTGGGCTTTTTTGGTTTGGCTTATGTTGCAGCCAATGGGATAAATCTTCAAGACAGTGAAAAGATTTTTATTACTCTTTCTCAACTCCTTTTTAATCCTTGGATTGCAGGATTTTTACTTGCTGCAATTTTAGCCGCAATTATGAGTACCATTGATTCTCAACTGCTTGTTTCTTCTTCTGTTTTAACCCAAGATATTTATCATGCCGTATGGAGAAAACAGGCAAGTGAAAAGGAGTTAGTTTGGGTAGGAAGAGCTACTGTTATTTTAATTTCTTTGATTGCCTTAGCCCTTTCATTTGATTCAAATTCTAGTGTTTTAGCACTTGTTGCTTATGCTTGGGCAGGTTTTGGTGCTGCTTTTGGACCCTTAATTATATTTTCTTTATACAAAACAGATATTACAAAACTTGGGGCTATTTCAGGCATGTTAGTGGGAACAGTAACCGTCATTATCTGGAAGCAACTTGAAGGCGGTATTTTTAATTTGTATGAACTTCTACCCGGATTTATTTTTGCTTCTTTAGCCATTATTGTGGCTTCAAAAATGGATAAACCTGCTTCACCCGAGTTACAAAAGCGCTTAAAAGAGATACAGAAGAAGTTATAAACTCTCTTCGAGTCTCTTTTTTAATTTTTCTACAGCAGAATTTATCTTTTCATTCTCTTTTAAGACCACAACCCCAACTTTGTTCTGTACATCTTTTGACAATACCTTCTCTAACTTATCTGAAAAAAGTGCAGCATTCTCTTTTGAATCAACCAAATACGCCATCAAAAGGGTATCTCTAGCATATCGTACAAGCATATCATTTTGACGACTGACCTCTTTTAAATGAGTCACTACGGTAGCTATTTCAACACTATCCATTAATTTCATCAATGTTAACCCGATAAGCTTTTTATTAAAACGTGCCCCCTCTTGTAAAAGTTCTGAGGTGTGTAAAAAATAGTCTTTATTATAACTGCCTGAGTTTGGGTCAATACTAACATTGTTTTCTATCATAATGCACTTGATTAAATCAACAGAAATATCTTTAAAACTCACTACCGCATAAGTCTCATGTGTATTATCAATGCTTACTTCAAAAGCACGGGGTTCATTCACTGTATTAATCATCGAAACAATACGATCTTTTTTATTTAAGGCTAAAAGCCCTTCAACCCATGATTCATCTTTTTGAAGTTTATCTTGATGAAAATAAGAAGGATGCGGGATAAAAGAGTTAATAAAAGCACCAAAGTCACGTTCATACTGCTCCAAAGAGTCCACACCAAAGAATGTGTGAAAAGATTTATTCATTAAGCTTGGTTTTTCATTTTCAATGATGACAATAAGATTTTCTTGAGAATCTATAATGGTTTGTATTAGTTTATAAGCATTTTTAATATTCATAAGTATATAATACCTAAAAAAGAAATCTGATGAAAAAAATTTTTAGCTCTTTACTTTTATCTTCTTTAATACTTATCGCACAAGAGATGCCTCAAATGAAGGGGCAAAATATGGAAAAAATGATGCAAGAGATGCAGAAAATGCAGACCTGCATGGCAAAGATTAACTTCAATTCCTTAGCTACACTACAAGAAGAAGCAGAACGTGTTCAAAAAAACATTGATGAAATGTGTAAACAAGGCAAACGAAACAAGGCACAAACAACTGCCATTGACTTTTCACATAAGGTCATGAACTATCACGCAGTTGTCCAACTAAAACAGTGTTCAAAAGGAACTGCTATGGAGGGTATGATGCAAATATCAGAACAAAATTTTAAAGAGCATCATGTGTGTGATGGTGTAAAAACAGACTTTGGCGTGCCTTCAAATCAAAGAATTCAGTGGTAATCTAATGTAAAGACTTTCCACAGCCTTTGTAGGTTTTATCATGTAATTTAATACTAACCGTAGACTCAAAAACTTTGTTACTTATTGAGTCACTACATTTTTTACCCTCAATTAAAATATCAATAAAACCTTTAATCCGATAACGTGTTGTTCTTGTTTTCTGCGAAATAAAAGGTTTGGGTAGATGAAGTTCATATCTCTCCTTTCCATACTCAGTCACCAAAAGTGTTTTAGTCCCTTCTTCAACTATTTCTAAATACCAACCTGGTTCATTGCCTATTGCTCTAAAGTCATTTCCACGAAGTTTAGCATCTTCCCAAATCGCTTTATAATGATTATTTGTACAGTGTGTATATTTTGTATCTGCTGTCTCAAGAAATGCCGTATACCCCTTAACAAAATAGCTTATACCCTCTTTTTCATATTTTAACCCACTTTCCGAATGAACCTTTTGTAATGAAAGAGAAAGCTTATCTGTAAATAACCAGACCTTATTATCTTTTTGCATCTGAATAATAAAGTGTTTATTATCTTGACATTCATAAACAAAGGTTTTGGAAAAAAGAAGAGAAAGGCTAAGAAGTAAAAAAAGAGAGAATTTCATATAGAAACTTTCAGAATTTCGCCTTAAGGCGAAAATCTGTATTATTGAAAGATAGAGATAAGAACACCAGCCGCAACTGCTGAACCAATAACACCGGCAACATTTGGACCCATTGCATGCATTAAAAGCATGTTAGTTCTGTCATATTCCATACCAACCTTGTTTGAAACACGTGCTGCCATTGGAACAGCAGAAACACCTGCTGATCCAATAAGTGGATTAATCTTACTTCCTGGGAAAAGGTTCATAAGTTTTGCCATTAAAACACCTGCTGCTGTTCCTACTGAGAATGCAGTTAGCCCAAGAACAAGAATGGCTAAGGTATCAATAACTAAAAACTGATCAGCAGCAAGTTTAGAACCTACCCCAAGACCTAAGAAAATAGTAACAATATTAATCAAACCATTTTGAAGAGTGTCATTCAGACGTTCAACTACTGCAGACTCTTTAACAAAATTACCAAACATAAACGCACCAATAAGAGGCGTTGATTCGGGAAGAACAGCAATAGCAAGAGTAAGTACCATAATAGGGAAAACAAGCTTCTCTAAACGACTAACATGGCGTTTCGTTACCATCTTAATTTTACGCTCATTTTCTGTCGTTAACGCCTTCATAATTGGAGGTTGAATAATCGGTACTAATGCCATGTATGAGTACGAGGCAACTGCAATAGCTCCAAGAAGTTCAGGTGCAAGACGGGTTGCAATAAAGATAGAGGTTGGACCATCTGCCCCACCAATAATCGAAATAGCTGCAGCTTGTTGAAGGGTAAAGTCAAACATCTCTGTGTACTGAGAAAGTGCAACTGCACCTACTAAGGTACCAAAAATACCAAACTGTGCTGCTCCACCAAGAAGTGCTGTTTTAGGGTTCGAAAGAAGTGGACCAAAATCTGTCATCGCTCCAACACCCATAAAAATAAGGATTGGGAACATCTCATTAGCAAGACCCATGCTGTAAATAACGCCTAAGAAACCGTGAGATCCTGCAATATTTGCAACAGGGATATTGGCAAGAAGCCCACCAAAGGCAATAGGTAAGAGAAGGAGTGGTTCATAGCCTTTTGCAATCGCTAAATAAAAGAGTAAAAATGTTACTAAAATCATAATAACACGACCCCAAGCCTTATGGAACTCACTCATTTGATGACCATGAGCATTCAGCTCATCTGGATTAGGATTAGCAATAGCATAAACACCTGTTGATTTTAAGACACCAACAACCATCTCTCCCATACCTTGAGATTTATAATTCTCTTCTTTGTGTGTGATTGGAGCTTCTTCAGTAGTGGCATGCTCTGAAGCATTTGCACTAATTGTAAAAACTGCAAGTAAGATTAACTTAATAAAAAACTTCATGAATTACGCCATTACTGCTACGACTTGACCTTCGACTACCGTGTCGTTAGTTGCAACATTAATTGATTGAACGACACCGCCACGAGGAGCAATAACATCAATTTCCATTTTCATAGACTCAAGAATTAAGATCACATCACCTTCTTGAACAGATTGACCCGGATTAGCAACAATTTTCCATACTGAACCGGGAAGAAGTGCCTTAATATCTTCACCATCGCCTAAAGTTGGTGCCGTAGTCTGAAGTGCTTCACCATTTACTGCAGTTACTTGAATATCTGCATCACCTTCAGCAACTTGAACACTGAATTTTTCTCCGTTTACTACTACTGTGTATGAACCTGAACTCATTAAACTTCCTTCTGTTGGCATATCTGATTTTTTTCTAACATTTACTTCGGCTTCACCTTTTAAGAAAGTGATACCTTTTTCTTGACAAGCGGCTGCAATAAAAATATTTTCATCTGTTGTTTCAATATTTTCAGAAACAAGTTTAGTTTTCCAATAAGCTAAAGATTTTGTTTCATCTTTATCAGCAAGATCAATTGCATTTTCTGTTGTTGGCTCTAATTTTAACTTTTCAGCAGCAATTTTTACAATTTCTGGATCAGGAGCAACTGGAGTTTTTCCAAAATATCCAAGTACCATTTTTCCATATCCTGGAGCAATTGCTTTCCAAGGACCCTGCATTACATTGTTTAGTGCTTGTTGAAAATAAAACTGAGAAACAGGTGTTACTGATGTTCCATAACCACCCCGTTCTACTACTTCACGCATCGCATCAATCACATCAGGAAAACGATCTAAAATATTGTTATCACGCATCATCTGTGTATTAGCAGTAAGTGCACCCCCTGGCATTGGTGAAAATGGAATCAAAGGAGAAACCATAGTTGCTTCTGGTGGCATAAAATAGTCTTCTAAAGAGCGTTGAACCTCTTTTTCATAGGTAAGAATTTTTTCAATATCTAAACCACCAAGGTCAAACTTAGAGCCCTTGGTTGCATGAAGCATAGTAAGAATATCAGGCTGAGATGTTCCTCCTGAAACAGGTGCTGCTGCCATGTCAATACCATCAATGCCTGCTTCTAAAGCGGATAAATAAGCAGCCACTGAAACACCTGCTGTTTCATGTGTATGAAGACGTAAGTGTGTTCCCTCTGGAACAAGTTTACGTGCCATCTTAATGGTTTCATAAACCTTAGTTGGAGATGAAGTTCCTGAAGCATCTTTAAAACAGATAGAGTCATAAGGAATTCCTGAGTCAAGAATTTCTCTTAAAGTCTTTTCATAAAACTTAACATCATGTGCACCTGTACAACCCGGTGGTAAGTCCATCATCGTTACAACAATCTCATGCTTTAAACCATGATGAGAAATTCTTTCACCGGAGTACTTAAGGTTTTCTACATCATTAAGTGCATCAAAGTTACGAATGGTTGTTGTTCCATGTTTTTTGAACATTTTTGCATGTAAATCTACAAGTTCGCGAGAACCCGTGTCTAACATTACTGTGTTTACACCCCGTGCTAATGTTTGAAGATTTGCATCGGGTCCAACAATCTCACGAAATCGATCCATCATTGTAAATGCATCTTCATTTAGGTAAAAGTATAGAGATTGAAAACGTGCTCCGCCGCCAAACTTAAAGTGTGTGATCCCCGCTTCTTTTGCTGCTTCTACTGCAGGAAAGAAGTCATCCATTAATACACGACCACCAAAAACAGATTGAAATCCATCTCTGAAGGTTGTATCCATAATGTCAATAAACTTTTTCTTAGCCATTTTAGTCCTTACCTATTTTGCTTGTTTATGGTGTTGTATTGCAGCTGAAATAGCAGCAATTTTTGCACCCTTATTAGTGTTACCCTTAGCAGCCGGCTTTGGTGGTGTCGGTGCTGGTTCAGGAAAAAACTTATGTATGATATAAGCTTGAAGATTCATGGCAAGTATCATTAAAACTAGGAAAGCGAAAACTGTCCCCATTCCTAATACCATAAATTTAAAACCTTCGAAAACTAGATTTTCCATGGTTTCCCTTTTTTAAAATTTTGTATATATTAGTACAAAACTGTTTAAATTATAATGTAAATTATAAATTGAACGAAATTTTCTCAAAAATTTGTTACTTATTTACGTCACTATTTTATCACTCACAGATAGTTTTAAAAGAAGATAATTTTTTAATATTATTTTAGGTAACATTGCACAAATTAATCTCATATTTGGAGTCTTATGAATTTAGACAAAATTGGATACGGTGAAAATCCCAATAATATTAAGGCAATTATTGAGATTTCTTATGGTTCTAACATTAAATACGAGATAGATAAAGACAGTGGTGCTTTAGTCCTTGATAGAGTCATGCATTCAGCTATGTTCTACCCTGCTAATTATGGTTTTATTAATCAAACCTTATCACAAGATGGAGACCCAGCAGATATCTTAATTATTACCCCCTACCCTTTAGCAGAGGCGTCTCTTGTAGAGTGTCGTTTAGTGGGTGTTTTAATTATGGAAGATGAGAGTGGAATTGATGAAAAACTCCTTGCTGTGCCCTCCTCCAAAATTGACCCCAGTTTTGACGAGATTCAAGACCTTCAAGACATTCCTAAGCACACCTTAGCAAAGATAAAAAACTTTTTTGAAACTTATAAAATGCTTGAACCAAAAAAATGGGTCAAGGTACAAGGTTTTAAAGATAAAAAAAGTGCTACAAAAATTTTAGAAGATGCAATAAAAAACTACAAATAAAAAAAGAAGATTAACTTTACAAAATAAGAGCATTCTTCTTTCTTGTTTGCTATAATTACAATCACAAAAACCTTCTGAACAGAGATAGAAGGTTTAATTTAATAATTCAGGATATTTATGATCGCAGGTATGTTTCAAGATGAGCTTATGGCTTATATCTTATTTGGTATTATGTTGAACTTCGTATTTTCATTACTCTTTGGTATCTATTTAAGTAAAAATATTGGTATGGAAAACATGATGCAAGCTAAAGGAGAAAAGGTTCAATCCCCTCTTCTTCGTATTAGTATACTTATTCCTTATGCAAAGATGTTAGTGACCCTATATAGAGTGGCTATATTACAGTTTTACTTTCTCAATCAAGGCAGAAGCCATCAAGAATTTTGGGTATATATTACGAGTGAACACTCTTAATAAAAAATTCACAAAAGTAAAAAAAACACTTATAATTTCTTATTATTAACACTAATTATTTAGTAATTGGTCGTAAAAAACAGTCTCTCACCTTCATATCTGACCAGAGCCCTGCCTTATTTATTTTTGCTCGTTTTACAGCTCGTGTAAAACGATATTTTAATATAACATCGGTAAAAGTATAATCAGGTAGTACTCGGGCATAACCTTTTTCAAGTAAGGCTTCACTATAAGAATATCCTGTACTTAAATGTAATAAACATCTCTGTTTAATGTCACTTACACTATAAAGTTGTTGTTTGTGCAAAAAATAGGCAGCAAAAACCTTCTCTTTTGGGTGTTGTTTCCTAAATTCATTTAAAAAGTTTTTACACGAACTGTTAACATCGCTACGTTCTAAAAGTTCTTCTACTGTTTCAATACCATAAGGTTTACAAACAAAATTTTGCTGTTTATAAGACATATATAAGGCAGAATTATTTTGTACTTTTTTCAAAAGTGCAAGGCTATCTTGTGCATACAAAGAGATGCCTAAGACTATAAATATAAGAAATAATTTATACATAATTTTCTCACTTTTCATATCATACTGATGTTACTTTTAGTAAAACAGATAAGTTTTTATCTATTTTTATCTTTAATTTTCACGCTCTAAACTTAAAGAGAAATCCTTAAAAAGTATTTTATCATTAAAATTTCACAAATTTTGAAGATAAACTTAAAGCTAATCTTCCTTAATTATGGTAACTACACTCTGTTTACTATCTGTTTACTTAAGACAATCATTTAATATAATTATGATACTAATAAGTTCTTCTTTTTTTGTATAATTCCACGTTTTATTTTTCAAGGGGTTTATTTGACACGTAATCTATTACTTTTTATACTATTAACATTAGAAGTTTTTGCTCTTTCACCTGAACAGTTAAAGGTTTTACAAACTGTTCGAGATGTAGCACGTACTATTCCAGATTATAATGGTGAAACTTATGAAAACACTCTTGCTGCTATCTGTTTAACAGAGAGTAGTGCTGGAAAAAATATTATTGGGGACTTTAAAAAAGGTGTTGTTATTACAAAAGCTTCTTTAGGAGCCATGTAAGTCCAAGTAGCAACAGCTCGTTATATTGCTAAACGTATTAAAGACTTAGCATGGATTAACCGCCTAAGTGATGCACAAATCGCCAATAAGCTTTTAACAGATGTTAGAACCTCTGCACAAGTTTCTGCTTATTATCTAACTATTTTAAGAAAAAGTCGTACCCACTACTTCAATATGGTCAGTGGTTATAACGGGGGTATGTCAAATAACCCTTATTACCAACGTGTTCTTAAGAACATGAGAATCCTTGATAAATATGTTAAAAATGGGAAACTTATTTAGATATAAATCTTATATCTCTTTTCCTTATCCTCTCTCATTGATTTTTCCCTCGCTTTGTGTATAATATAAGTCTTTATAAGAGGCTTGTGTTTTATCACATAAGTCTGACTCGGGGGTGTCATGCGTCATCTTTTTACTTTTTTACTTTTTTTATTAACTACTTATGGTGCTAATGTTACCTTAAAAACCATGCAAAATGAACATCGTGTTGCTTATGTTATTGGAAATGGTGATTATGATGACTCACCTATTGAATATGCACCTCTTGCTTCTAAACGCATGCGTGACTTTCTTGAGTCTTATGACTTTGATGTAATTTACAAAGAGAATGCAAGCAAACGTGATATTATTAAAGGTTTACGTGCATTTTCCTCTAAAATTCGTAAAGGCAGTGTTGCTGTTTTATTTTATGCCGGGCACAGTATTCAAGTTCGAAATAAAAACTATCTTATTCCTATTGACACCTCTATTGAAAATGAACATCATGTCTTATATGAAGCAATTGAACTTAATGCTATTTTAAAAAAGATGAAGACTGCACAAAACCGTCTAAATATTATTATTATAGATGCTGGGCATAAGAGTCCTTTTGAAGAGAGATATAGAGCAAAGAAAAAAGGTCTTGCTCTTATAAAAGCAAGCAAAAATATGGACATAATTTTTTCTACTGTTCCTAATAAATTCTCTAAACCCTATCCTTTTATTCCCAAACTCACTACATTTTTATCACTTAAAGGAACTGCCAATAGTGATGCTTTTTCACTCATGCATAAAAAATATAAAAACAGTTATATTAAACTCTCTAGCGAACCCTTTTATTTTAATCTACCTAAGACTCTAGTTGATAAAGACACGAAGGTATGGAAAAAAAGTCTTAAACTTGCAACAGCAGATGCTTTTAACAATTATTTGAAAAAGTTTCCTTCAGGTAAATATCTAAAGAAGGCTCATCTTCAATTAGAAGAGTTACGATTATATAAGCTTCATACTCAAGAAAAGCAAAAATATTTACAAAAGATGACTAAACAAGATAAAGAAGCTACCTTAGCCTTAAAAGCCTTAGAAAAAGAAGAAAAAACAAAAATCTTAGCACAAGCCGAGACTAAACGGATAGAAGAAAAAACAATGAAAGCCGAAGAAGAAGCTACTGTACAAGCAGCCTTAAAAGAAGAAAAACGTCTTAAAAAGGAAAACACACACTTTATAGAACCCGTCATGGTTTTAATTAAAAAAGGGACCTTTATTATGGGAAGTAATGATGAAGGTAGTGCGGCTAAACCTGCCCATGAAGTTATTATTAAAAAAGACTTTTATATAGCACGATATGAAGTTACTAATCTTGAGTATAACGAATTTTTAACTGCAACTAAAAAACAGGTTATGATTCCTACTAACTGGACGGGAGACACGCAACCTGCAGTTGGTGTAAGCTGGGATGATGCCAATGCTTATGCCGCTTGGTTAAGTGATTTAACAGACAAAAATTATAAACTACCTACGCAAATCCAATGGGAATATGCCGCACGTGCCGGTACACAAACACGTTATTTTTGGGGTGATGTATATCAAAAAGAGGGTTCATGGCTAAAAACATTTCCTATTCAAACACATGCGTATGCCTGGGTTAAAACAAATTCAAATAACATCACCCATCCCATAGGGTCTAAAAAACCAAATGCTTGGGGTTTGTATGACATAACAGGTAATGTTTGGGAATGGTGTAGTGACACCTATACGGATAATTATAATACTACTCCTGAGGAAGAGACATTAAAGGTCATCCGTGGTGGTTCATGGTTTTCTACACCTGATGAAATTACAATTTCACACAGGGGTGCTAATGTTAATGACTTTATCAGTTATAGCATTGGTTTCAGGCTCGTACGAGACAAGTAAGCCTAATTTTAAAAGTTGATATTTAAAATAGGTTATAATAAGTTGTATATACAAAGGAAAAAAGATGAGTGATTTTCAATTAAAAGCTGTACTTACCTCTCTTTCTGCTATACTTTTTTCCCTTTTTTTTATTCTTTTAGCCCTTGTTTTACCTGCAGGAAGAAGTTACAGTGATGTTGAGCACAAAACACCTGAAACTGAATTTCAAAAGATGTCTAAAAGTATGCGTGATGGCTTCAAAAAATAAAATTATTGTTTTTCAGTAATCCTTATTTCCACTCTACGTCCCTTTTAACATACACTTCATATATTAGCATTATTCATCAAAATATTTTTTAGTTAATTATAAGTTTAGGAAGACTACAATAAAAACATTCAGTGTTAAACTCTATATTTTTTCTATTACTCAATATCTATTCAACAGATCGTTTCACCTTAAAGGGGTTAAAGATGAAAAACTTGTCAATTAGTAAAAAAATCCATATTCCACTTATTATTTCTGTTCTTGTTGGTTTTGTTATTATTTTACTCAACTATTACTACAGTATACGTGAAATGGAAAAAGATGTTTATACTAAACAAGAACAGAGCCAACGCGCTTTTTTTAACTCTGCTTTGGAAGCCAAAAAAAGTATTGGGCTTACCAATGCCATTAATATTGCCAAAAACCATTATGTTTTAGAAGGTCTAAAAAATAGTGACCGTGATATCGCCAATGATGGTTTAAAAGATATTTCAAAAGAATTTAAAGAAAACACCCATTACAAAAACATTAAAATCCATATTCATGATGCTAATGTTCACAGTTTTTTACGGGCATGGAAACCTACAAAATTTGGTGATGACCTCAGCTCTTTTAGAAAAACAATACTTGAAGTTAAAAAAAGTAAACAGCCTTTAGTCGCTATTGAATTGGGACGTGCAGGTCTTGTTCTTCGTGGGCTAGCACCTGTTTTACAAGGGCAAACCTACTTAGGTTCTGTTGAGTTTATTCAGGGCTTAAACTCTATTGTAAAAAAAGCAAAAAAAGAGCTTAATTATGAAGTTATTATTTTGCTTGATAATGCTTATTTAAATACCGCTAAACAACTAAAAGAGATGCCAAAAATTGGTGATTTTTCACTTGCGGTACGTGAGGATGTCATTAATCAAAACTATTTTAATGAACTCTCAAATATTCATCCCAAAGACACCAAGAGCATTCAGCTCAGTAAGAACTTTTTTAGTATTTCAGAGCCTATTAAAGATTTTTCAGGAAACACTGTAGGTTACGCAATTATAGGGCAGTCCCTCTCAATCGTTGATGCTGTTTTAGCCAAGTCTGAGTCCTCTCTTTTACAGCAGATGCTTATTATGGCTATTATTGACGCCTTTATTTTACTCTTTTTAATGATAGTTATTAAGTATTCCGTAACAGACCCTATTATTAACCTTGATAACATTGCCAAAGAGTTAGCTGATGGTGATGCAGACTTAAGTAAACGTCTTCAAGTCAACAGCGAAGATGAACTTGGTCATGCCGCTAAAAGTTTTAATATTTTTATTGATAAGGTAGAACAGATTGCCAAAGATGCTCTTAAAGAGACAGAAAAAGCAGAACAGACTGCTCTTGAAATAGTTGCTTCAATGGAAAAAAATGATATGACATTAAGACTCTCTAATAATATGATTTATGGTGCTATTGATAATGCAAATAATTTAAGAGGCAGTATGAATGAAAATATTAAGAGTGTACAACATGTAAATGATCTTAATACAAGAACACATTCTGTGATTGCAGATGTAAGAAAAAATACAGATGAGATTATAGATGTTGTAAATAATATTAGTGAAATGAGTAATGATTCACGCGTTGCCTCAGAAAGCTTAAACCATAATGTAGATGATATTAGTAATATTATTACTCTGATTAAAGATATATCTGATCAGACGAACCTACTTGCCCTTAATGCTGCTATTGAGGCTGCTCGTGCAGGCGAACATGGGCGTGGATTTGCTGTTGTTGCTGACGAGGTAAGAAAACTTGCCGAACGTACTCAAAAAGCGACCAATGAGGTCGAATCTAGTATTAGTGTGCTTAAACAAAACTCCATTAGTATGCTTGAAAATAATGAGAAAATTGCAGATTATGCTTCTGACTCACAAGATAAGCTTGATATTTTTAATACTAATCTGATGGGAATGATTACTAATGTCGAAGAAATTGGAGAAGGAAGTAAGCAAACTTCCCATGAGCTCTTCGTAAATATGGCAAAAATTGATCATATGATTTATAAGAATTACACCTACTCTTCATTTATTGAAGGAAAAGTACATACTAAATTAGATGACCATCATGACTGCAGGTTAGGCAAATGGTATGAACATGAAGGTAAAGAGATATTTGGTCATGTTAGTGCTTATACCAAAATTGATACCCCTCATAAGAATGTTCATAAGTACATTACATCCGCCATGAAACTTTTAGCTAGTGAAGAAACAAAAAATGCAGATGAGATTATTTCTTTATTTGAAAAAACAGAAAAAACAAGTCACATACTTTTTAGTTATTTAGATGAGTTGGTACATTCAAAATAGAAGATATTTTAGAAAGTAAGGAGATATATTTAAGTGGTGGGTTTGCCGAGACTCGAACTCGGGACCACTCCGTTATGAGCGGAGGGCTCTAACCAACTGAGCTACAAACCCACTTTAAGGTCGAAAGTATAGAGTTTTAATACTTACATATATCTAAATCTCTTTGTAAAAAACATATTTTATTAGTTTAACCTCTAAATAAAGATGACATCCCCAAAGTTAGCTTCTTTTAAGCTCTTATTTCTCTAATGGGTCAATCAGACGCCTGTCTGAATTATAATAGAAGGTAAATCGAAAGGCGACTAGGTTTTGCAGTACGGCTAAGATAATCATAAAGTTTACAAAACTACTTCCCCCATATGAAAACATGGGCAGAGGAACGCCTACTACAGGAGCAAGTCCTATAGTCATTGCAATATTAACACTCACATAAATAAAAAACAGAAAAGAGATAGACAGACTTACCACTTTAATATAATAGTCTGTACTAAAAAGTGAGGTTGAGAACATATGTAAAATAATAGACGCATAAGTTGCTACTAATAAAAACCCACCAACAAAACCAAAACGTTCCACCACATAAGCAAAAATAAAATCACTTGATGAGATAGGTAAAAACTTCATTTGTGTCTGTGTTGACCCTTCTACAGAATTTCCAGTAAATCCTCCTGACCCAATAGCAATAATAGACTGCTGTACATGATAAGAGGGTTTCTCACTTAAAAAATCGTGAATACGTTTTTTCTGATAATCATGAAGTTGCCCATATAAAAGAGGAGCTGAGAGTAAAAGAGCAACAGCTATACTTGCCCATATTTTCCAATACACTCCAATCACAAAAAGAACACCAAAACCTAAAAGCATTAATACCATTGCTGTACCTAAATCAGGCTCTTTAGCAATAAGAATAAAAGGCAAAAGAATAAAAAAACTTAGTCTCAAGAAGTCTTTTAATCGGTAACCATCTATGGGAGGGGGATTTTTATTAATTAAATATGCCAACATTAAGATAAAGGCTGGTTTTATAAGTTCAGAAGGCTGCAGCGTAAAGTTAATAAAAGGAAGTTCTAACCAACGTTTCGCACCTAAGCGTGACATACCAACAAATTCTACGGCAATAAGGAGACCAATATTAAACCAATAAATAATAGGTATTAACCATGAAAAGCGTCGAATGGGAAAAAGAAAGAAGAAAATAAAGACAATAATACCAATAAGCACATAAACCGTATGCTTTTTTGCAAGTGCGGGAACTATTTCCCCAATAAGCATCCCTGAAACAAGGACAAGAGGAACAATTAAAGCAATAAGAATATAGTCAAAATGTGCTATAATTCTGCGATCTATTTTTTTAAACATGTCGAATTATATCACAGCAGTTGAACCCGCTGAATAAATATAGTTATTCGCAGAGTATTCTATTCTCCATAAATATTAATATATTAGGCTTTTTTTATGCACGAAACCACCGATTTCCTTTGTGAAACACCCCAACGTTTAGATAAGTTTTTAAGTACTGTTCTTGAAACCACCCGTAATCAGGTTCTCTCTTTAATAAAAGATGGAGCAGTCAGTGTGGATGGTAAACCGGTTACTAAGGTTGGTCTAAAGCTCAAAGTAGAGCAAAAAATACATATAGATTTTCCAAAACCTACCATTACTCCTGCTCTTACAATTGACTTTGATGTTGATATTTTATACGAAGACAATGATCTTCTTGTTATTAATAAACCCAAGGGGCTTACAGTTCACCCTGCCCCATCCGTCAAAGAGCCCACCTTAGTAGACTGGTTAAAACATAAGGGGATTCGCCTTTCAACCATTAGTGGAGAAGAACGTCATGGTATTGTTCACCGTTTAGATAAGGGCACAACAGGTGTTATGGTTGTGGCTAAAAACAATGAAACCCACCATGCCCTTTCTCTTCAACTTCAAGACCGAACTATGGGTCGATATTATCTTGCTGTCATCAATATTCCTTTAAAAGATAATATTATTGTTGATAAAGCCATTAGTAGAAATTCTACAAATCGTCTTAAAATGGCAGTTGTTGAAGGTGGAAAAGAGTCAAAAACAGAGTTTACTAAACTTTATCCCGCACATAATGAAAAAACAGAACTAATTGCCTGTAAGCTGTATAGCGGACGAACACATCAGATTCGTGTACACCTTGAAAGTCTTGGCCGTGGCATAGTTGGCGACCATTTATACGGATTTAATAGCAAAGAAGATAAAATCTCTGAGATTTTATTACATGCATATATCTTATACTTCATTCATCCAACATCGGGTGAGAAGATGGAATTTGTAGCCCCTATACAAGAGGCCATGATAGAACATTTAGAAAATAATTTTGATATGGAGTTTATTAATGAAGCACTTATTCCTAGCGATTTCAGTCGCCACTTTAGTACTATTTAGTGGTTGTACCCAACAACCCAGCCCACCAGCAGAGCCACAAATTGACCCAAGTTTACCTACGGTAACTGTTAATGGGCATATTGAGTCAATGTCAAGTATTGCCTTTGAGTGGAAGCCCTTAGCTGATCCTCGTATTAAAGGGTACTTTGTTTATCGTAATGACCCAAAAAGTGAAGATCCTAAACTTTCTCGTCATGCTACTGTAGTGTCTCGTTTTGTTTCACACTATACTGATAAAAAACTTGAACCAAGCACGACATATATCTACCGTTTTTCAGCCTACAATAAAAAAATGCAAGAGTCAGAAGCTTCTAAAACATACCGGGTCACAACAAAACCTGTACTTACTTCGGTAAGTTTTTTTGACTCTATTGGAAACCTTCCCCGTATAGCAAAACTTATCTGGCGTCCTCATGATAATCCATCAGTCAAGGGATATATCATTGAACGTCAAAATATTGAAAACCCACAATGGGTACAAATTGCACAAGTAGAGCCACGTCTTCAAGCAGAATATATTGATATGGATCTTGATGATGACCGTGTTTATAAGTACCGTCTTCGCGCTGTGACTTATGAGGGTATCAAATCAACACCTAGTGATATCGTAAAGGTTGTCACCAAACCTCTTCCTAAAACTGTAAGTCAACTTGAAGCCACAACAGCAGAGCCTAAAAAAATATCTCTTTCATGGAAGGCAAATGAAGAAAAAGATATCTCTTTTTATAATATCTACAAAAGTACTTCAAGTAATGGCTCATATGACTATTATGTAAAACTTAATGAGACAGACTTTGTTGATGAACTTAATGAAGATGGTAAGGACTTTTATTATCTTGTTACCGCTGTTGATGAAGATGGTTTAGAATCAATGAAATAGACTAATCCTGTGCATGGAAGTACTTTAGCAAAACCTCAGACACCTACCTTTATTGATGCTATTGTAAAAAATTCTTCTGCTGTATTACGCTGGAAGAATAATGACTCAAGAACAAAAAGCTATACTATAATTCAGACGACTCAAGATTCATGGATTAGTTCAACAACTCAAGAGATTACAGGCATTACAGGTACGACTTATACCGTAAAAGATTTAAAACCTGATACACAATATCGTTTTCAAATTATGGCTGTAGATGTAAACAATATCGCATCTATTCCGACAGAACCGGCTAATGTTCTGTTTTCAACACCTGATAGGTAAGAATGCCACATATTCAAATCAAAGCCTTTAACGAATTAAGTTTTCCTTTCTCTCATGAGGAGATAGACTTTAGTTTTATTGCCACAAATGTTAATTTTCCTGATGATAAGCTTATCTGTGCAACAAGTGAAGATAAGACCTTTTTACTTCAACTAAAACATAATGAGCACAAATGGCTTTTAAAGAGTGATAAGGTTACTCGGGTCTCTCCCAATTTTCACATCAAACGTGCACTTAATGCTTATGCCAATAAGGCTGGCTTAGAAATTCTATTTTCTAATCTAAAGCAAAAAGAGATGCACCATAGACAAAAAGAGTCCGCACTTAAAGCTATTGATTTCTTTGCTAAAAGTTTTCCAGAAGAAAAAGAGATTTGGATTGAGGTTGGATTTGGTTCAGGAGTTCACCTTTTACACCAAGCACAAAACAACCCCGATATCTTACATATTGGTATTGAAATCCATAAGGATTCTGTAGAACAAGTACTCAAACAAATTGCTATTAAAGAGCTCAATAATATCATGCTTCTTGATTTTGATGCACGACTTTTTTTAGAGTTTGTACCCTCAAATAGAGTGGGACGTAATTTTGTTCATTTCCCTGTACCTTGGGATAAAAAACCTCACCGTCGTGTGATTTCACACCCTTTTATATCTGAATCATTACGTTGTTTAAAAGAGGGAGGTACACTGGAGTTACGTTCTGATAGTGAAAACTATTTTGCTTACGCCTTACAAACCTTTTTAGATCTTAACCAGAGTGATTTTAGAGTACGTAAGAACCAAGATATTGGGATTGTTTCTAAGTATGAAACACGCTGGCGTAAGATGGATAAAAATATTTATGACATTACCCTAAGTAATCATGAGTTTTCAGAACCCCTTGAGAATGATTTTGACTTCTCTTTAAAAGGAAGATTACAAGCAGATATCGAAGCCCTTAATGGTACAACACAGAAGTCTAAAGATGGTTTTATCCATTTTGAGCGTCTGTATAAGATGCATAATGGAGAGTACCTCCTTCGTCTGTCAATGGGTTCCTTTGACAAACCTGAGCACCTTTTTATTATTATTAAAGAAAACGAATCAAACTATTTTCCTTCTTTACCGATTAGCTCACGTACCAACTACCAATCACATCTCAAATTGAAAGCACTTTTATATGGATAAAGTAATCATTGCAAAAGATTTAACACTCTCTTACAACAACAACGAAACCATCATTAACCCAAGTTCCTTTGACATTAATTCAGGTGACTTTGTTTTTATTACAGGAGCCAGTGGTAGTGGTAAGTCTACCCTGCTTAAATCTTTATATGGTGCTCTTCCCCCAAAAAAAGGTGAGTTAAGTGTTGGTGGTGTTGTTCTTAATAACATCAGTTCTAAAAAACTTAACTTTTTACGCCGTCATGTAGGTATTGTTTTCCAAGATTATAAACTTATTAGAGAGTGGACTATTGAAAAAAATGTCATGCTTCCACTCATTATTTCGGGGTATGCAAAAGATGTATCTGAGCTTCAGGTACAAAAATTGCTAACACATGTAAAGTTAAATCATCAATTGGGCAAATACCCTTTAGAGCTAAGTGGTGGGGAACAACAACGTGTGGCAATGGCAAGAGCCTTAGCCCATAATCCTATTATTATATTAGCAGATGAACCTACGGGAAATCTTGATGATTATTCATCTCAGGTTATTTGGAATCTTTTAGAAGGGGCATGTGCTCAACTAAAAACAACTGTCGTGGTAGTAACTCACCATATTCCAGAGACTATGAAAGTTGATTACAAGCATTTTCACATCGAATATGGAAGTATATATGAAGTCACTTAAAAGTCATTTTTCACTTATTGCAGCACTCTTTACTATTTTATTTACGATTCAAGTTTACCAAATTCTAGATCGTTCTATTAGTTCATATGAGGAAAACCTTCGGGCTAACTACTCTATGGTTGTTATTGCAACGTCTACCCTAGATGAAGGACCTATAAAAGCACGTTTTCCTCTGGTACGTTCACTTGATGAGATAAGCCCTGACAAGGTGATTAAACGTCTTGAAAAAGATATGGATAAAACCAGTCTTGGTCTTTTACGTGCTACGATTCCTAAGTTTTATAAGCTCTCTTTAGAGCATTATCCTCAGCCTGAAGAGGTTGATATGCTCTCATCTAAACTAATGAACCTTAAATCCATTAAAAAAGTAGAAAGTTTTTCACAAACACATGATCAAATTTATAAACTTCTCGTTTTATATAAGGGGGTAACCCAAATCTTTGCCTTTGCAATTTTTATAGTTACTATGCTTTTAATTGCTAAAGAGATGCGAATTTGGCAGTTTCAACATCAAGACAGAATGAATATTATGGCCTTATTTGGTGCACCAATGATGTTACGTTCTGCTGTACTGTTTCGATTAGCTATTATGGACGCAATTATTGCTGCTGTACTCGTTATTATTAGCTTTAGTATTATTTCAGCTAATGGTTGGGCAGAACCATACTTTGCAGATATAAATATTCATGTTAATATTTTTAATTATGCACAAGATAGTTTTTTACACTTTGGTATTGCCTTAAGTCTGTCGACGATTCTAGCCTCTTTATTAATTCTTACACATAAAGAAGAGGTCTAATGCGTCTCGCCCTTTTCTTTCTTCTATTAAGTGCTTTACTCTTTTCTAAAAACAGTATTGATTCTAAGATTACTACCACTAATAAAAGATTAAAAAAATTTGATAAAACTTACTCTAATGTTCATAAAAATCTTGCTAAAACAGCCAAACAGATTATTAAAGAAGAACGTACTGTTTTAAGACAACAGAAAAAACTTCAAGAACTTCAACTTGAACTGAGTTTAAAAGAACAGAAGTACCTCGAAAATACACAAGAGATGAAACTCTTAAACCAGTCTCAAGCTAAACTGCAAAAAAGCCAAGAAAAGCTTCGTCAAGACCTTGTTTTTATGCTAGCTAAAAATGTTTCTCTCTCTCTTATCTTAGATGATGAAAAAGCTAAAAATACAGATTCTCTTATTACTGAAGAGGTTTTTGAATCCTTAAATCAGATTACAAGAGCTAATATCAAAGTCATTCAGGGAAATTTCACATCAAACTCAAATAAAATTAGTCGTATGCAGAAAAAAATTGATGGTTTAAAACGTGCCATTGCTGAAATTGATGCCAAACATAAAGAGGTTCTCAATATCACGAAGAAAAAGAAAAAAAATATTAATAAACTTAAAAAACAAAAAAACAGGTATCGCAGCTCTGTTAAAAAACTTCTTAAACAACAAAACAGTTTAAAAAGTGAACTTTCAAAACTCAATATTATCAAACAAGACCGAAAGGCTAAAGCCATTGCTAAAAAGAAAGAGAAAGAGCGTTTAGCTAAACTCGAAAGACAACAAAATAGCAGGGCTAAACCCAGCAAGAGTCTACCAAAGGTTAAGTCTAGAACAGATGCTTATAGTTCAGTTAAAACCAAGACTTACCGTGGAAAAAAAACCATTGCTCCTTTAGAGCAGTTTAGTATTGTCAAAAGATTTGGCCCTTATGAAGACCCTATTTATCATATAAAAATCTTTAATGAGTCAATTTCTCTTAAACCTAAGCGCTCCAATGCAAAGGTTAAAAATGTTTTAAACGGAAAGGTTGTTTTGGCTAAAAAGACCTCTTTATTAAATAATATTGTTATTATTGAACACAGTAACGGTATGCATACCATTTATGCGCATCTTGATAAAATTGCACCTACGATTAAGAAGGGCAAACGTCTTAAAAAAGGTTCAATTATTGGACGGGTTAATGATGAGTTGATGTTTGAAGTTACCCAAAGAAACTACCATATTAATCCACTTCAGTTAATTGCTAATAGATAGAGCTTTTTACCTTATTAAAAATAAAAAGAATTTTAAAAAATGCTTATTTACTAAAGTAAACATTAACCTCTTGCATCACAGCAAAAAGTTCATCTTTACTTTCGCATACCAACTCTTTTCTATTTGTTGGTACTTCACCCACCAGATCAAAGTCAAAAACTAATACATAACAAGATATAGTAATCACATCCTTTTTCATATCTGCCCATTCTAAAGAGACCTGAGCACCCTCTTCTCCTGGAACTTCAACAATAGCTGCGGGATAAAGTCGTGTTACTTTTGTTAAATCGTATTCTTCATTTTTATAGCTATATATCATTACTATTTCTTTTATCTTTTTTCGTATAATACCCGAAGGTAATTT
>JAJRQV010000070.1 GCA_024280035.1 Campylobacterales bacterium | reverse complement strand
GTTTGTAGAAGACAACTTACTACCAAGTGGAGCAGACTCAAGTTATACGGGTGGAAATACGAATGTTGTTAAACTCCATAAACTGTATAGTACCGATGTTAATGATGTGAAACATGATGAACATCTGTATGAGTGTTACCGTGATAAAATTTATGTTACGGGCGCGGGAACGTATGATCATAGAAATACAGGTGAACATGAAGAAGATGAAAAGATTCATGGGTCTGCCTTTGCCATGTTTTCAACAGGAATAGAGACAAAAGTAGAACAGGCCTGTAAACATTTAGCTCAAAAATTAGATGCCTTACCAACGGGATATATAGATACCTTAGTATTAGATGTCTTTGGTTTTTCTCGTGGTGCAGCAGAAGCTCGACATTTTGTGGGGTCTATTTGTGATTGTGATTTTGATGTTAAAACTAAAAGTCTTATAGACAAAGAAGGTAAAGAATATAAAGAGTTTATTCTTTCAAAAAATGGTAAAAATTTATACCCGTATTTAATAAGAGAAAAAGAAGATAGGAAAGACAATATCGTTATAGATAAAATTGTATTTCGTTTTGTTGGAATTTTTGACACAGTACCACATCATGGATTGTTTCAAGATGATGATGGAGAAGAACTTAATTTAAAACTTGAACCGAGTAAAATAGGTAGAGTTGTTCACCTCACTGCAACAGATGAATTTAGAAAAAATTTCGACTTATATTCGATTAAAGATTCTAAAAATGCAAGCTTGAAAGATAATTTTATAGAAAAAGAATTTTTTGGAGCTCATTCTGATATTGGTGGTGGTTATATAGATGGTAATGATGAATTGGTTGAATTAGCAGTAAGAGTTAAATACTCTAGAAAAGATGATCAAGACATACATATTGATAAATTAGTAAGACTGTGGAATAGAGACAATTTTTGGGTTAAAAATCCTATATACGCAGTAATTGAAGATGAAAAAGATATACAAAAAAGAGATGGTTTTTATATAATTAAATCTATTATGAAAAATAGTACAAATGAAAATAAAATATTTATTTATAAAATTATGATGTATAGAAAAAATATTGATAATGAGTACTCTCAAATCTCATTAGAATATATGTATAAACAAGCACTGAAAATTGTCCCCTTTAAAAAAGAACTTGGAGAACTGGCCTACAAAGAAATGGAACCATTTAAAAGTAGAGCGGCTGGGGATAAATTTATATGGGCAACTGAAAGTATGAAAGAAGATGACTTTAACCCGTATAAATCACAATTTATACATCATTCTTTATCTTTAGGTATTGTGCATGGACTAAATGGTGGAATGGATAATGGTTTATACGGAAAGAGGAAAATTCATTATATTTAAAAAGTATCTAAGAGAAGGGGAAAGGGCAATACTTAGGACTTTCTTTATTCTAACATCCCTGTATGTTGGACTATCCTTATGGATACTCGATTTAGAAAGCAGTAGTATGGGAAAAGGATTTTTAGTCTTTTACGAAAGTATTGTTTATCTTGTCTTCTTTCTACTATTGTTATTTATAACTATCTTTAATATACGGAATATATCTAGAAAAATTGATGCGAATTCTTTAGAACTAGAAGAAAATATACGAGTAATTGAGAAACCTAGAAAAGCTATTGTATCTTTAATCCTTGTTGGTTTAATAGGAATAGTTGTAATAGGTATAATTTTCCTGAGTTATTATTAATAAAAATAAAAAAGGGGTTAGATAAACCCTATACTTCTTTATAAATACTTACTCTTCAACATATAATCATGATGCAGATAATCATTAGGTACTAAAATCCAAAAGTTAAACTTTTCATGTGTGGCTTCGGCTTCATTTCTTGCAGATTTTCCTGAACCGTAGAAGACGCTTATATGAGCATCTCCTGTTAAGTTATCTTGGGTGTCATGGGCAAACATCATCTTTTTTATACGTTTATCACTCAGCGGTTCTTTCATATCAACAAAGATTGGCATACCAAGAGGGATACTTCGTTTGTCTACAGCAACAGAACGTCTTACTTCTAAAAGCATGCCTAAGGTTCCCATCTCTTTTTCTTTGTATTGTTGAAAAAATTTATAGTTATTATTGGTTTGAAAAATTTCATCTTGTTTGGAAGAGTTTTTTCGTAGGTAGTCTCTCATTTTTTTAGGTGTTATCTCGTGTTCTTTAATAAGATTCCTTTTAATCATTTCTTCTTTTATTGAGTGATAAGGATGCCCATTATGGTCTGCATAACCCAAGTAGATACTCTTTTTATTGGGGAGAATGATTTTACCCGAGCCATACTCTTGAAGAAAGTAGAGGTCAATTTTATCATCTACATAACAGATAGGTTTAGTTTTTATTGCGCCTTTGTCAATTTGAGCACGAGAGAAATAAGGTTTTATTTTTTTATTTACAATATGGCCTCGTAAAGGTTTAGAAAATTCTTTTTGATAAGAGGCTAAAAGGTCAATACTAAACATATCATTAGGCTGACCATACACAGGATAAGCAAAGGTTTTGTTCTTTTTAAGTGAACCATACAGTACAGGCTCGTAATAGCCTGTTACAAGAGAGTTTTTTGATAAAGAGATGAAAGGGGTGAAGTTCTTTTCAAAGAACTCTCTAGGGCTTGTAGCCGACTTTGTATTGGCACATGCTACCTTGAAGAGTTCATTGCTACTAATATGTTGACATGAACGTTGAAAAACTTTAAAAGCTTCTGCAAAGTTCTCATCTTCCCAAGAAGGGATTTTTTCATAAGAGCTTTCTATGTAGTTACCATAAGAGATAGTATTAAGCTGTTTGGTAGGTTCAGGTCCACAACCTAAAAAGAGTAGAGTAGTGAGTACTAATAATGTTTTTTTCATAAAAAGATTATAGCAATATATAGTAATAAAGATTTAAAAATAACGGTTAATATTGTTTAAGTGAAATATCTTGGAAGAATAGTGACGAATAGATGAATAAAGTAGTATATTTTTGTCTTAAAGTGTGTAGTTTAGAGATTTATTTGGAGTGGTGCGGATGAGAGGACTTGAACCTCCACGCCTTGCGGCACTAGATCCTAAGTCTAGCGTGTATACCAATTTCACCACATCCGCATGTGATTGTTTTAAAGATAATAATGTTATGAAGTCTACTTTATGAAATGGTGCGGATGAGAGGACTTGAACCTCCACGCCTTGCGGCACTAGATCCTAAGTCTAGCGTGTATACCAATTTCACCACATCCGCATAAATAAAGCAGACTTCATAACATTATTAAAATCTATTATTTTGATTTTTTTATTTTCAAAGAAAATAAAAGCTTCAGTGCCATAGTGCTAGCATAGAATAATGGGCTTATGCGCATTGTTCGTTTAAATAAGTGGTACGCCCTAAAGGATTCGAACCTTTGACCTACGCCTTAGAAGGGCGTTGCTCTATCCAGCTGAGCTAAGGGCGCACGTGTTAAGTCTAAGACCTAATGGTGCGCCCGACAGGATTCGAACCTGTAACCAACGGATTCGAAGTCCGTTACTCTATCCAGTTGAGCCACGGGCGCGTTACAAAGTGACTTATCAAAAAACTCTAGTTTGAAAGTCTTTAAATAAGTCGATTTCAAGATTTTTAAAATGTATTAATGGGGTGGGATACGGGATTCGAACCCGCGACCCCCGGCACCACAAACCAGTGCTCTAACCAACTGAGCTAATCCCACCATGTGAATAAAAGTCAAAAATTTTGAAAAGAAACATTTTTAAGAAAATGAATAAAAAAGTGGTCGGGGCGAAAGGACTCGAACCTTCGACCCCCTGGTCCCAAACCAGGTACTCTAACCATACTGAGCTACGCCCCGACACTGTTCAACAATTGAATTGATGAGGCGAAATTATATACAAAAGGGTCTTTATTGTCAATAGTAATTCGTCTAAAAGTTGAAATACGTATGAAAACAAGATTAAAAGGGAATTTGAGTATAATGATTTATCATAATTAACAGGTTTTTTAATGAAAATAGCACGTTTTTCACAATTAGGATTTATCTTAGCCGCAGCAGGATCGGCAGTAGGGCTTGGTAATATTTGGAAGTTTCCTTATGTGGCTGGTGAGTATGGGGGTGGTGCCTTTGTTCTTATCTACCTGATTACCGTAATCGCCATCGGTTTTTCGGTAATGATTGCTGAAATGCTTATTGGCTATATGGGAAGGCTTGATAGTGTTGGCTCTTTTGAAAAACTTGCTCCTCTTCATAAAAAGTCATGGAAGTATGCAGGTTTCATGGGTTTTACAGGTCTTTTAATTCTAAGTTTTTATTCTGTTGTAATTGGATGGATCTTTCATTATATAGCAGTTTCTATTACTACACTTCCCAGTACGGTAAGTGAAGCAGAACAGGCTTTTACGCAGTTGCTTAGTTCTGATGTTAAAACCCAGTTCTTTTATCATACCTTAGCATTTATTGTTATTACAGGCATTGTTCTTAAAGGTATTAAGGGAGGAATTGAAAAAATCAACTATATTTTAATGCCGATGTTAGTGTTGATTTTAGGAGGAATGTTTCTTTATGCCAGTAGCTTAGATGCCTTCTCGGAAGCGGTGAGTTTTATGTTTAATCCTGATTTTTCAAAAATTACATCAGAGGCAATTATTACTGCGGTTGGGCATGCTTTTTTTACGCTCTCTTTAGGGATGGCATCAATTTTAACCTACTCCGCATCTCTGCCTAAGCAGATTAACTTAAGCAAAACTTCTCTTATTATTGTAGGGCTTGACACAGGGATAGCAATTATTGCAGGGCTTATGCTGTTTACCTTTTTATTTGAGTATGGAGCAGAACCCTCTAAAGGACCAGGCTTAGTCTTTATCTCACTTCCTGCTGTTTTTTACGAAATGGGAAGCTTAGGTAATGTGTTTGCTGTTTTGTTTTTTATTGGTCTAGCATTTGCGGGTTTGACTTCAGCAATCTCTCTTCTTGAGCCTATGGTTCAGTACCAGATTGATAGGTTTGATTTTTCTCGAATGAAATCGGCATTCATAGCAGGGGGCTTTTTTTATCTTCTTGGTTTAGTCGCTCTTTTGGCAAATATTAACGAATATTCTGAACTGCTTACCTTTGGTTCTAAGAATGTATTTGATTGGATTGATTTTATTACTGCCTCTATACTTCTTCCTCTTGGTGGTCTGTTAATGTCTATATTTGTTGGTTTTATTGTTCCTAAAACTCAGCTTCAAGCTGCATTAAAAAGCTCTATGTCAGAGTTTGGCTTTACCTTATGGTACTTCTCTTTACGTTTTATTGTTCCCCCTGCATTGATTGTGGTGATGCTTAATCTTATGAGTATTATTGGGGTGGAGTTAATTATGCCAATGTTTGGTGTGGCGTATTTGATATCAGCAGTGGTTTGGTTGGGGAGTATATGAAAAAGCTAGGTTTTTTTGCTAAAGGGGAAATGTGTTCGTTTGTTGCACTCTCTTGTGGGAAAAGAGCAAGAGATAAGACTTTAGTCAAAGCTTGAGTAAAGATACAATCTGTCACCATACCTCTTAACCTCTTAACCTCTTAACCTCTTAACCTCTTAACCTCTTAAAATTGAATCATTCCATCAACAGGTGAAGATGCTGTTGCGTAAGGACGCTTAGGAATTCTACCTGCTAGGTAAGACATACGACCAGCTTGGATAGAATGTTTCATTGCCTCAGCCATAATCATTGGGTTTTGAGCTTGGGCAATAGCCGTATTGGTTAAAACACCCTCAGCCCCTAACTCCATTGCATACGCGGCATCTGAAGCACAACCAATACCCGCATCAACGATTACAGGAACTGAGATAGCCTCACGTACAAATACGATGTTATAAGGGTTTTGAACACCAAGACCTGAACCAATAGGAGCGGCAAGAGGCATTACGGCATGAGCACCTGCATCTTCTAAACGTTTTGCCATGATGGGATCATCAGAGGTGTATGCCATAATAGTAAAACCATCTTTAGCCAAAATCTTACAGGCTTCAATGGTTTCAAGAACATCAGGATACAGTGTTTTTTGCGTATCACCAATGACTTCTAGTTTAATTAAATCAATTCCAGTCGCCTCACGTGTCAGACGAAAAAGTGTAATTGCCTCTTCTGCTGTAGTACATCCTGCTGAATTTGGAAGAAACTTAACATTAGTACCTTTAAAGGTGTCCCGAAGATTTTCTTTATTAGGGTCAGTAATGTTAAGACGACGTACGGCAACAGTGATTAACTCAGAACCTGATGCTAAGGTAGCTGCTTTTGTTGTTTCGAAGTCAGCGTATTTTCCACTTCCCACGATAAGTCTAGAGCCTAGCTCATATTTTCCGATTTTTAAGATATTATCCATTGCGTTTTCCTACGAAAATTTTTCTTGTGTGCTTTATAACACACTAAGTCTAATACTTTATTTAAGAAGTTCAATTACAGTAGAAGGTAAAAGTTCATATTCAAGTAGATGAATACGGTTTTTAAAAGAGTCAAAGTCTTCATTTTTAATGCGTTTTAGCTCTTTTTGTTGTATTACATCTCCCCCATCAAGCTCATCACTGACCCAGTGTACAGAAACACCAGCAGGAATGTTTGTATTAGAAAAGCTCTGTTCAATGGCTTTAGCACCCTTACAATGTGGAAGTATAGAAGGATGAAGATTAATGGATTTTATATTTTGAGTAAAAATAGGGGTAAGAATTCGCATAAAACCGGCAAGAATGACAAGGTCAGGTTGATAATATTTAATGGTATTAACAAGGGCTAAATCAAATTCTTCTCTTGAGTCATAATCTTTGTTATTAATGATATGAACAGGAATATTATAAGCCTCTAGTTTTTTAATACCATTAGCATCTTTTTTATTGGTAATACTGGCAACCACCTCAATATTATGTTGTTTATGGGCTTTTTTAATAATATGGAGCATATTGTTTCCCTCCCCACTGAAGAGGATTAAGACTTTTTTAGGAGAGGTTAGAGACAAGAAAAACCTTCAATAATATCTTTTGGAGTAAGAGAATAGGAGTTTTTGTTTACATTAGAAGCAGAAATAGTTTGGGCTAAAGAGGCTTGAATAGCAGCCTCTAAACAGGAATAGCCTTGGGCAAGAAGGGAACCACATAAGCCTGTTAAAATATCTCCACTTCCGCCTTTAGCAAGAGTAGCCGTACCGTGAGGATTAATATAAAACTTATTGTCTGAAGAGATAATGGTATTGGCACCTTTTAAAACAAGGGTGATATGTGGAAATTTAAGGGTAAAAAGTTCAGCATACTCAAAACGCTTATCTTGGAGTTCAGTCACAGAAATATCTGCAAGATTTAAAACCTTTAAAATATGGACAAACTCTTTGGGGTGAGGCGTAATAATCATCTGTTTATGAATGAGGTCTAAAAAAATACCGTGGTAAAAAATATCAGCATCTAAAACCATTGGAATTTCATGGCAAAGAAGTGAAGAGAGCCTGTCTCTTTGAAAGTGCTTACCTAAACCCATACCACAAGCAATTGCGGTAGTGTTAAGGGGAAGTTTTTCATCTTGCATAAGAGTGTAGTCAAGAGAAGGGATTTTTTCGCCTACAAGAGTAAGAAGACCTGTTCCATAAGCATTTGCACAAAGAGCAGCCATTATAGCTGCACCCTCTTTTTCTCCATGAATTACACTCAGATGCCCAAAGCTTCCTTTATGGGTGTTTTTTTTGTTTCGAAAAGGGGGTTTTAAATCCCTTATATCTAATAACTTCCAGTTACTCTCTTTCTCGTAAAGTTCTCTTGCTAAACCTAAATCAAGTTGATGAATTTCTCCCACATTCTCTTTTGCCTTGTCGGAGTATAAGCCTCGTTTTAAAGCACCCATTGTTAAGGTAGCATCTGCCATAAAAGTATGTTTAAAAAGATGCCCGTCTTTATTTAGCCCTGAAGGCATATCGCAGGCAATTTTTATACCCTTGAAAATATTAAGCTGTTCTAAAAGTGAAGTGGTATCTTGATCCATCTCTCTATTTAGCCCTGAACCAAAAAGAGCATCCACGATAATATCTGATTCTTGAGGTGTAGTTAGGGGTTTTAAACCAAGTGCCAAGGCTCTTTGAAGTTGAAGTTTTCCTAGCTTAGTTGTGGGTTCTTGGTGGAGATAGAGTTTAATCTCAAAGTGTTTATATAAAAGACGTGCAAGTGTGATTCCATCTGCTCCATTATTACCTGCTCCGCAAACAATAAGAATAGAGTTTAGGTCTGAATAGTTTTTTTTGATGTAAGAAGCTATCCCATTAGCGGCATGCTCCATTAAAATATCTTCACTAAGGTGATACTTTTCATAACACTGCTGATCTAAAGAGTCTACTTCATAAAACAAATTCTGCATAGATTCCCTTCTGTTAGCTGAGTTATCTTAAAATTATAACAAAGATTTAAGTGCTTATTGTTCATAAATCAATTTTATTTAATATTCTTAATATTTAATTTTATTTTACTTATATATAAAAGTTTATTATAATGCCATTATTAATTAAAGGAATTTTATGTTATTTTTAAAAGAAAAAAGAGATGGACACCTCACAAAAGAAGTGCGTTTATTCACTTCTTTTGTGAGTAAAACTACTAAAAGGAGTGTTTATGCCATTTAGTAAAGAAAAAAGACAAGGTACTTTTAGTGGTATTGTTTTTGTTGCTCTTGTAGCAGCCGCAGCAACCTTTATCGCTCAACTTGGTCCTGTTTCTGCCTTAGGAATATCGCCTCTTGTTGTGGGTATTGTTATTGGTATTTTTTATGCAAACACTTTACATAATAAGTTTCCTGCAGAGTGGGAATCAGGGATTGTCTTTTCTGGAAAAAAGATTTTGCGTTTTGCTATTGTGTTTTATGGATTTAGAATTACCTTTCAACAAATTGCTGAGGTAGGAATGCAAGGGTTTATGGTCTCTTTTTTAATGCTTACCAGTACGATGATTGTAGGTATTTGGTTAGGAACAAAAGTATTTAGAATGGATTCTGATACTTCTATTCTTACTGCCGCAGGTGCTTCCGTATGTGGAGCAGCCGCAGTTTTAGCAACAGAACCTGTGCTTAAAGCAGAAGAACATAAAACAGCAATTGCAGTTTCAATGGTTGTTCTTTTTGGAACAATTTCAATGTTTTTATATCCTGTTCTTTATAGTGCAATTATTCAGCCCGCCACCGGTTTCTTACATATGGAACCTTCAACCTTTGGTATTTATGTGGGAGGAACTATTCATGAAGTTGCTCAAGTTGTAGCCGTTCCTGCTTCTGTTCCTGGTGCTCCAACCGATATGTCTAATGCTGCTGTTATTGTTAAGATGACTAGAGTTATTATGATTGCACCAATGCTAATTGTATTGGGTGTAATTCTTGGTTTTATGGCAAAACGTAAGGGCGGCGCAAGTGAAAAACTTAAGTTAGTTATTCCTTGGTTTGCTGTTTATTTTGTTGGTATGGCAGGGGTTAATTCTTTAATCCATAACTATACTGCAACAGCTCCTGAACATATCGCAATGATGATTAAAGGTATTATTGAAAATGTTAATGTGATTGATACCTTCTTGCTTACGATGGCAATGACAGCATTAGGTATGGGAACACGTTTTGCTAAATTTAAAGGTTTAGGTTTAGCACCAATCTACACAGCAGGTGGAATGTTTATCTGGTTAGTTGTGGGTGGTTTTGTAATTACTCAATGGGTGGTTGCTACATTCTAAAGGATAATCTCCTTTAGAAAATCTTCTTTTATATACTTTACCATACTCTTTTATTATCTTTTTCATGATAAAATCAATTTATGTTTGTAAACCTATCTGAACCTAGAAAAAGTCGTCAACAGTTAAAAAGAGACCGTGAAAAAGGTATTACTGAAATGCGTGGTGTTATCTCTACGTGGAATAAGAATAAGATTAAAAATTATCTGTATAATAGAAACAAAAGATATTCTACTTCAGATGCGGGTATGGCTGCTATTTTACAGCGTTTTATTCATACGCATGAGTTTAAGATAGGAGATATGTCAGAAGAGTTAAAAAGTGGTTTTGATATTGTACGTATTATTTCTAAAAACAGTAAAATTTATTTCCAAACAACAGATCTTATATATGAGTTTATCCGCTGCTATAAAGAGGTGATTATCTCTTATGACAGACAGTCTGCACAGACCTATTATCACAAACTTTTACAAGATTATGAAAGAAGTGTACGTATGGTCAATAAAAAACTGGAGATAGAAGAAGAAATTCGTATCGTTTATTAAACTTTTTATTACTAAAGCTCCTCATTTAATGCAGAAGTCTGAATGTTTCTTCGCCCTTATCTTCGTCTATACGATAAGGCTTCAAGAAGATGCTCTTTTTGTATATCTAAGGAATCCTCTAAATCCGCAATAGTTCTTGCTACTTTTAATACCTTATTGATTGCACGAAAACTTAGTCCAAATTTTTCACTTGCTTGATGTAAAATCTCTTGATTATCAATAGAAACAATACAAAATTTTTGCACCTCTTCATCATTAAGTTTTCCATTTGGCTGAGACTGGTTACGGTTTTCTCTAAAATATAAACTATTAAAAATTTTCTTATGCATCTGCTCAGAACTTACAGAACTTTTGTCCTGACTTGAAGTTTCTTGCATCTGAATGGAGATATCAATACGGTCTAAAAAAGGTTCAGAAAGTCTATTATTATAGCGTTTGAGTTCTATATCAGAACAGCGACAAGACTTATGTTGGTGAAGCAGATTTCCACAAGGGCAAGGATTCATTGCGGCTATAAACATAATATCAGTAGGGTACTCAACCTTTGAATTAACCCGTGAAATCATTATACGTCTATCTTCTAGAGGTTCCCTTAGGGCTTCAAGAACATTTTTTTGAAAATGAGGAAGCTCATCAAAAAACAGTATGCCTTTATGGGCAAGGGCAATTTCACCTATTTTAGCACCTGAAGAACCTC
>JAJRQV010000069.1 GCA_024280035.1 Campylobacterales bacterium | reverse complement strand
TGCCAATGAGACACCATCCACAGTGATTACTGGAAATATTGGTGAAGGCGGAGAGAGCCTTGATAGCCTTATCATTACGAGTACGGGTGGTGGCGAAGTGGTTGTTGATGTGTCAACAGTAACGATTAACCCCGATGGAAGTTACACAGTAGAAGTGGATGTTTCTGACTTAGGTGATGGAAATGTTACCGTAACAGCAACGAGTACAGATGAAGATGGAAATAGTACCACAGTAACGAACGCGACTGCCATTACGATTGATGCGAGTGCAGATGATAATAATGGTACAGGAGCGGGAATTGATGGTGCTGATGCTGTTGTGAGTTTAGATGAAATTAGTGATCATTATATTAATGCGATTGAAGTAGGTGAAGGTATCGCAATTACGGGTACAACAACCTTACTTGCAGGTGGAATTGTAAGGGTTATCTTTAATGGTGAAATATATACAGCAGAAGCAATAGGTGATGATACCTCTGGTATAGAAAATACCTTTACAGTGACGATACCAGCCGATAAATTAGGTGTTTTAGCAGATGCTGAATATAGTGTTATTGCAACTATTGTTGCTGATCAAGCAGGGAATATTGCAAGTGATAGTGTCTTAGTAACTGTAGATACTAGTGCTGGAATTGCTACGGATGATAATTCAGGTCTTATTGATGTGTTTGAAGCAGACTTAAGCACAGGCACAAGCCCCAGTGAGGATGCCCCTAGTACAAGGGGTAATTTATTAGGTAATGATGAAGATATAACAGGTGCAACAATTTCAAGTATTAGTATTGGAGATATAGAAGGAACACCTTGGAGTGAAAATCCTGATATATTAGTCTTAGATACGCCGAGTGGAATTATTTATGTTGCCACATCTGAAACAACTTATGATGGTGTAGATTATAATGCTGGAGATTATATATATACGCTTGAAGATGCAAGTGCAGCAGAAAGTGAAACGATTACTTATACCCTTAGTGACCCTGCTGGAAATAGTACAAGTGCAGACCTTATTATTAATATAGCAGATGATGTGCCTCTTGGAAGTAGTGTTGATAAGTACATTAATGCTGACAGTTCGTATACGAATACGATCAATCTTGTTTTAAACATAGATGTTTCTGGAAGTATGGCATGGGATGCTGATGGACATAGACCTCAGAATCGTAATTTTGATGAAGATACTGTTCGTTTAGATTTAGCAAAAGAGGCATTAACAAACCTTATTAATGAGTATGATGAACAAGGAGATGTTAATATTAAGATTGTTGCATTCTCAGACTCTACATCTGAGTCTGGATGGATGTCTGTTTCAGAGGCTATCTCTTATATATCATCTTTAAATGCAGAAGGTGGGACGTATTATGATACGGCTATAAATACAGTAGAAACAATAATTGATTATCCAGAAGCAGATGATAATTTCTTCTATTTTATCTCTGATGGTGAAGCGAATAATGGACATGAGTTAAGCGAGATAGAAGAGTGGAATCTTTATTCTGCTGCTAATTTTGATACAGCCTTTGCCATTGGAAGTGGAACTGACTCAGACTCTTTAACTGTTATTGGTGGAGATAATACGATTTTAATTGATTCAGCAACAGATTTAGATGCTGTTTTATTATCAACAGTTGCTGATATGACAGGTAATTTAATACTTTCAGATAGTGATGGTACAGTGATTGATCTCGGTGCTGATGGGGGTAGAATTGAGTCACTTGAGATTGATGGTACTACCTACAGTTATGATGAATACAATAATGTAGATATTACAACAGACTTAGAGGGTGTGTTTAACATTAACTTTGATACGGGCGAGTACACCTACAGTAATGAAATTCAAAATAACTTAGATGCGGTCGAAGTAGTAAATGTTATCTCTATTCAAAATTCACAAGGTGAGCTTGAAGCCATGAGTGATGCTCAGTTAAGTCTTCATTTACATGAGAGTATTGAATATACAGGGGAGGCAGTTATTGGTGATGAAGGAGTAAATACCTTAGTCCTTAGTGGCACAGATTCTATAAATTTTGATAATATAAGTACTATTACTAGTATTGAAGCAATAGATTTAAATATTGGTGGTGACCACAGTTTAGAAAATATTTCTGCTTCAGATGTATTTAATATGACGGATGATAATCATAACTTAACAATCTTTGGTGATGCGGGTGATAATGTGAGCTTAGCTAATCCATCAGAATGGCTTGCGAGTACAAGCAGTGAGAATGGACATGATTTTAATGTATATACCTCATTAGATAATGAGCAAATTACACTAAAAATAGAGACAGATATTCCAGTAGTATAGGGGTTTAAACCCTTATACTATTTTTTAAACCATCTCTGGTTTAGCTAACAAGCTTCCTTGAAAATACTCTATTCCTACTTTTTCTAATGCTTCTTTTGTACTTTTCTCTTCAACAGCAGTTGCGATAATTTTAATGTCTAAAGAGTGAATCATAATTTGTAAAGCATTATTTTGGATACCTGATTTATCACATAACATATCATGTAAATATTGTGAGTCCACCTTTATATAAGCAGGTTTTAACTCTTGTAAGTAGTTAAGATTAGTGCTTTCTGCTGTAAATTTATCTAAACCAAAGAAGTGACCTTTTTCTTGTACTAAAGTAGCAAAGAAAATAGACTCTTTTAAACAGGTGAGAAGATCATTATTAGAGATTTCAAAACTTAGTTTACCTTGGGTCTGCTCTAAAATATTTTTTAACCAATTAAAGTTAGTGGTGTCTTGAATAAATGCTAATGAGAGATTAATAGCGATGTGTTGATCGGATCTTTTAATATACTTTTGTGCAAAACTAATAACACTTTTATCTAACTGTGTATCTAAACCCATTTTATGAACTAAAGGCATAAATGTCCCAGCAGGTAAAATCTGTCTTTTTTTATCCATAAGACGAATATAGGCTTCTTGATGATAGGTCTGCATGGTTTTATTATAAACGGTTTGTAAAGCAAGGGAGATAGTTTCATTTTTAAGTGTCTGCTCTAAAAGTACTCTCTTATCCTTATATTCATAATCTTCTAATTGGGTGAAATCGATGTGAATACTGTTTTCATCTGCATTGGCTAAGGATTTTTCAATATTTTCTATGACTGAATTTACGGTGTCACTTGCCTTATATTCAATTGCACTGAGTTTAATATAACACTGTTGTGGATTGAGTTTGGCTTGAGAAATTTCTTCAAGACTCTCTTTTAGAATCAGTTCTGTAATGGTGTTAATATCTTTTATCGTTAAACTTGGAAAAACAATACCAAATTTTGTACCATCAAGACGAATTTTCATCGTGTGTGCTTGAGTTTGAACAGCAGACTCGATGCGTTTAGAAAAACCAATTAAGAGTTTATCCGCTCCATCATGACCTAAGGTTTTGTTTGCTTGTGTAATACCCCCAAAGTAAAAACTTAAAATGACACCATTAGCATTAATATCTTCAGCATGAATAAGTGTTTTTAGTTTTAGATCAAAAAACTTCTTATTTCCAAAACCTGTTAAAGAATCGGTATAAAGAAGTTTATGGTAATTTTTAACAGCAGCAGACTCTTTCTCAAAAATCTCTTTAACCTTAATAACCATTTTATTCATAGAAAGTGTCACCTCTTTGAACTCGGTAGTATAAGGAATTTCATTATTGATGATAAAGTCATTTTTACCCACAGCTTCTGCCTGCTCTTTTACCTTCACTAAAGAGCCTAAAATAAGTCGTAATAAAAAGAAGAGACTAATGGCGGTAATAATAGAGATAATAAAAAATGCAATAAGAAGCTCTTTAAAGATTTTAAACAGTTTGACATGGGCACTCTCTTCAAGGGCACGAACCTCTAAAATACCAATAGGTGACCATCCTGCTGAGACATGTGCTGAACCCGCTTGTGCTTCTAAATTATAAAGATTAATAAACCAGATAGGGGTTTTTATAGGCGTACTCTCTTTAAGCCTAGAGTAGATCTCTTTACCTTGCATATCAAGAAGGATTATCTCTTTATAATACCCACTGTCAAAAACAGCATTAATCATGGTTGACATTGTCGGTACATCTCCCTTTGCTTCGGCTAGGGCAAGACTTAATGATGCCGCAGTATTTTGGGCATTAGTGTATAACTCTTCTTGAGCATAACTGGTGGCTGATTTGAAGTTAAGTACCATGACAGAGGCGATAACGATAAATAAAAATAGACTCAAAATAAGAGATATTTGTTTAAAGAGACTCATAAGGCATTCCTTTGTATACGGTGAATTAAATTATCCCATTTGTTATGGGTCTTTTGATGGATATTGACTTTTTTACCCTTTCCTTTTTGCCGAGCTTGAAAAAGGGAGTCCCCATTAAAGTTATAAATTGGAGTGAGGTCAGTTCTTCGTGAAGCAGGAAGAACTTTAAAGTTGGTATTGTCTAAGATAAGAGGCTCTGAAGATGATGTTTTAAAGTAGGTTAGCACCATATGTGGAGCCTGAAAACGACTTGACTTAACATAGGTCATAAATAATTTGTTAGAGTCTATTCCTAAGCTTTTAAGTGCAAATAGCTTGGCAATTACATAATCTTCACAATCTCCTTTGTCTTTAGCTAAAAACTCAAGAGGGGTTGCCCAGTAATCTTTGTGTTTCCAGTTCTTAATATCGCTTTTATAGGGTACATTATTGTAAAACTCATTAACAGTTTCAAGCTTTTTTGTATCATTACTGTCTTTAAGGGAGAGAATCATCTTATTATAAGCAACAAAACGGTTTTTAGCAAAACCACCATACTTGTTTTGTACTTTTTTTATAATACTTTCACTAATCAATCCCTCATTAAAACCTTGTACTAAATACACAATTAAGAAGAAGATGATTAGGGCTTGTCTCATTTCAACATTAAAGCAAGTGTGAAGCGGTCACTTGCGCCAACCTTTTCAAAGATTGAACTGAGATGTGCTTTGACAGTTCTTTCTGTAATATTTAACTCTATAGCAATCTCTTTATTACTTTTTCCCTTTGCCACTTCTAATGCGGTTTCTTTCTCTCTTAAAGAGAGTTTTTCTAAGAGTTCATTTTTAGAATTTGTTTGAACAAAACTTTGGGCAATTAATTCTTGCATAAAACTAGGGTAGAGCCAGATATTACCACTTTTAATAAGCATAATAGCCTGTTTAAGGTGTTGGTATGGATATAGGTATTAGCATATCCTTTTATCCCTTGTTGAAGAAGAGCCTGCCCCTCAGAAAAAGAGGGCATATCACTTAATGCCATGACCTTAAGGTCAACTCTTTCAGAAAGTATCTTTAAAGCAGTGGCTGAGTCCGTAATAACAATATAATCTTTATCAATTTCAAAAATTGAGTTCCGAATAATAAGCTTTTCTTTAAAGTTTTCTTTTTTAAAAAGAGCTTTAATCCGTTCAAGTAAGGGAGACAAAGCTGTATATACCTGTACCATCTATCTCTCCGTTAAAGCACTTTGACGTGCTTTAATAATAGGTTTTAAGAGGTAATCCATTACGGTTTTTTTGCCTGTGATAATGTCAACATTAGCAACCATACCTACGAGTATCTCATACTTTTTGTTATCTTTAATCAAGAAGTTTCTGTCTGTCTTAATTCTTACCTCATAAAATCTATTTCCTTCATCATCAATAATAGTATCTGCTGAGATATGCGTTACAACACCATTAAGCCCACCATAAATAGAAAAATCATAGGCAGTAAACTTTACAATAGCTTTTTGCCCAGGATAAAGATACGCAATATCAGAAGGTTTTATTTTTGTCTCAATTAGAAGTTTATCTTGAATAGGAACAATTTCAATAATGTCCATACCCGGTTGAACAACCCCACCAATGGTAGTAATAAGTAACTGTTTAACGACACCTTTTACAGGAGAACGCACATTTGTTCTTTTTACCTGATCTTCAATAGCTCCCCCCGCTTCTGTAATTCGAGAAACTTCGGCACTGACTTGGTTTAACTCTTCTTTAGCAGAATTTTGAAACTCTAATCTAGCTTCTAAAATTTTATTTTTTGCTTCAATAATGGTTGATTTAATACGAGGAATAGAGAGTTCAACAGCATTTAAGTCACCTTTCATAGAACTGGCTTGACGAGAAAGTTGTAAAAACTCCACCTTAGAAACCACACCATTAAGCATTAGTGGTTTAGTAATGTGAACCTCTTCTTTTATAAGGTTATAAGAGACACGTAATTGATCTCTTTTTGCTCGGGCTTCTGTTAGTTCTTGACTTCTTTGGTTAACCTGCTCTTGTAAGATATTAATCTGTTGTTTTAACTGATTTTTATTGGTATTAAAAAGACTCTGTTCATGTACAACTAAGGCAGGCATCTGCTCTTTAATCTGTTTTGTAATACTGAACTTTTTTCCTTCTGCTTCAGCATTAAGACGAAGCATCTTTGCTTTAAGCTCTAAAATACGAAGGAAGTTTTCTTCATAAGAAGATGAAAATTTGGTATCATCAATTTTAATAAGAACCTGACCTTTTTCAACGGCTTCTCCTTCATCAACTAAGATGTCTGAGATAATTCCCCCTTCAAGATTTTGAACAATTTGTATTTTCTTAGAAGGAATAACACGACCTTGCCCTCGTGCAAGTTCATCAACATAAGCAAAGTTTGCCCAAAGAAGTGCCCATATAATAAAAACAGAAAAAATCCATAAAATATATTTGGTTTTAGTACTTGATTTTTGCACAACAGCTGCAGAAAGGGAGTCCATATATTTTAAGTCATTTTGCGAATACTTATTCATGAGGCTCCTCCTTCATTTAAGGCTTTAATGACTTCAGCCTTATTTCCATCTTTAATAATTTTTCCATCATCAAGTAAAATAATGCGTTCTGCTAAGGCAAGTAAAGAAGTTTTATGCGTAACGGTTAGGCTTGTTTTGTCTTTAGTTTTTCTTTGAAGACGTTTGATAAGAAGGGCTTCTGTTGTTGAATCCATTGCATTACTGGGTTCATCTAAGATAATAATAGGGGTCTCGTGAATAAAGGCTCTAGCAATAGCAACACTCTGCTTTTGTCCACCAGAAAGACTAGCCCCTTGTTCATCAATTTCCATATCAAAACCCTTAGGATGGCTATTTACAAATTGGTCAACCGCACCTAAATAAGAGGCAGCTAAAATTTCAGCATCATTGGCATGAGGCATTTTATAAACGATATTATCGCGTAAACTTCCGCGAAGTAGGGTGATATCTTGGGGGACATAAGCGATGTTTTTACGAAGATTAGTGGGATCAATCTGATTAATATCAATATTATCAATTAAAATAGACCCTGAACTTGGCTGATAAAGCCCCATAAGTAGTTTTTCAATGGTGGTTTTTCCTGAACCTACGCGACCAATAATAGCCACTTGTTCACCAGGATAAATAATAAAGGAGAGATTTTTTAATACCTCTTTTTCATGGTTAGGATAGGTAAAACAGACATCTTTAAATTCTATTTTTCCCTCAATAGTCGAGTGCTGAACATAATTCTTATTTTCAGGGCGCTCTACAGACATATTCATAATTTCATTTAAAGAGTTATAGGCTGTTCGTGTCTGCTCATAATTAGAAAGTAAGGCAGCAACCTGACCTAAAGGAGCAATAGCACGTGAGGTTAAAATAACCGCAGCAATAAGCCCACCCATGCTTAACTCATTATCTGCAATAAGATAAACCCCAATAATTAAAACTGTAATGGTATTGACTTGAATAAGAAAGGTTGTTATGGTTGAAATTGAAGCAGATAAGGTTTTTGATTTCAGACTCTTTTGTGCAATTTCACCAGTTGCTTCTTCCCATTTGTACTGGGCATGACCAGTAGCCCCCATCGTTTTAATTGTTTCTAAAGAACTTAAGGACTCAATCAATACAGCATTCTTATGTGAAGCTGCCTCATAAGTACTCTCAATACTTCTTTGCAGGGGTCCTTTTACCATTAATGAATAAAAAATAATAAGTATAATAATAAAAATAGGAGCCATCACTACTATTCCTGCAATATAATAGGTGACCGCAAGAAAAAGAAGAATAAAAGGTAGGTCAATCAAAGCAGAAATACTTGAAGAGGTGATAAAGTTTCGAATTGAATCAAACTCTTTTAGATTATTTGCAAACGAACCAATTGCCTTAGGTTTTACTTCCATTTTTAGGTTCATAACCTTATTAAATAAAATAGAAGACATGATGACATCAGACTTTTTACCGGCATTTTCCAAAAAGTAGGTACGTATTAATTTTAATGCCATATCAAACAAATGAACAGATAAAATTCCAATGGCAAGAACCCACATTGTTTCAATAGCACCGTTAGGAACAACTCTATCATAAACATTCATAGTGAACAGAGGTGTAGCAAGAACAAAAAGGTTAATAAGAATAGAGGCTACAATAACATCTCTGTATATAGAAGCTGATTTTATTAAGGCTCCCCAAAACCAATGACCTTCTTTCTCTACAGTCATAGCCTGTGTTCTTAAGTTAGAATCACGTTGTGGTTTCAGAAAAAAGCTAAAACCAAGGTACTGCTCTTCAAGTTTATCTTGATCTATCCACTCTTCACCATCAGGAATATCAGGAAGTATAATTTTAAATCTTGAATTTTCAATATCAATCTCTTTTAAGATACATGCATTTTTATCTTTTAAGACAAGAATACAGGGCAGTACCATTGTTGAAATGGAGTCTAAGTCACGTTTAACAAGTTCAGATGCAAAACCTGCATGTTTAGCCGCTCTTGAAAAATTGGCTTTTGAGTGATGAATAGAAAAGAGTTCGGGTGTTGTGCGACCATCTTCAATAGGAAGCCCTCCGGTTAGGGCTTCTGCTGTAAAAGGTCTGTTATAAAGTTTGGTAAGTATTACCAAACATTCTAATAGGGGATCAGTTGCTGTTGGCATGCCTTGCCTATATGTTTTGTGTTAAGTGTGTTGGCAGACTTAATTGAGCCTGTTTTGTCTCTTTTAAATCTTCACATAATAAGTTTACATCCATAAACTCATCAACTTCTCCACGTAAAATAATGTCAGAAGACTCCTCTACTGTAGCTAAATCAGTAGGTTCTTCTGCATTGACACGCTCTGCAATAGAATTTTTTAGAACAAAAGGTAAGACCCCTGTTGCTTCAAGGATTCTATAACGGGCAAAAAGACGGTCATATACAGCATTTGTTACAGACTGTTGCGCATTATTAAATTCCAGTTCGGTATTAAGAAGATCAAGAAGGGTACGACGACCAAGTTGATACTCTTTCGCATATGAGTCTGCCGTTTGACGTGTTTGTTTAGTATGTACTTGTAAACATTTTATCTGGTTAGCTAAGATTCTATCTGCGGTGTATGCCAGCCTAATTTTTTCATATACCGCACGTTGTTGCTCATTATATGCCTCTTTTTCAGAAGTAACAAGTTGCAGGTTATTTACACGTGTTGACTCATCATTTCCTCCACCATAAAGATTATAGTTTAGACGTAACATGGCTTGATAACTTTCATCTTCACCTTTTTGACCATCTAAGTCTTCATTCCATTCAGCAGAAAGCTCTAAATTAAGGCTTGGATAAAAACCTTTTTTATCTTTTTCTAAACGGGATTCTTGGGTTTGAATATTAGACTGTTGAATAATAAGTGTTGGAGAATACTTAGAAGCAAGCTCTTTTAGACCTTTTACATCTGCAGCAGGTAAAAGGGGAAGTTCAGGGGTGCTCATATCTATTGAAGAGACCACTCTCCCATAAACTCTTTCAAAGTTTGTCATAGCATCTTGGTAGTTGTTTTGTTGAGAAATATAGTTAGCATAAGCTAAGGCAAGACGCCCGCGAGTCTGCTCTAAGTCAGAACGACGGCTAAGACCTGACTCTGTTTTTTGTTTAATCATTTTGTAGATACGCTCATGTGTCTTAACATTAGAAAGAAGTAGGTCTAAAATCTTTTTTTGTCGAATGACTTGAAGATAGACTTCAGTGGTACGAAGCCCAAGAGTATTAGCCTCTTGCATAGCTCCATAACGTGAGGCATTTACACGTGCAGTTTGCTCTTTAATGTCAGCTTGTGTTCCAAAACCTTCAAACAAGTTTTGATTGGCAACAAGCCCCAGTTCCTTACGGGTTAAATCTTCATCTTGATTTAAGGTAGGATTAGGTGTATTGCCTTTGATTTTTTCAGTATGTTCTTCGCCTACTGCTCCACGAAAGTCTAATGTTGGTCTCCAGCCTGATTTTGCAATATCTAAGTCATTCTCAATCGCAATATAGTCACTAACATTTTTTTGCATCTGTGGATTAGTTGCTAAGGTCTGTTCAACTGCTTCTGGCAAAGTTAGAGCATATAAAGGCAGCTGTAGTAGTAAAACAGCCATAATCCTTTTTGTATAGTTCATATATTATCCCCCATTAAATAAATAATAATTATATCTATTCTAGATTAATAAAGCTGAAATTAAGCTTGATGAAACTGTATATAAAAGTAATATGATAAAACTTTGATACATAAGGTAACTAGGGGCTTTGAGACTTATTTGGAAAACAAGGAACATTTAGATAAAATTCCTTAAAATATTTATGTAGGAATATATTATGGCTGTAATCAGTATGGGTGATATTAAAAAGGTGTACGTTTAGAAATTTCTGGCGTTCCTTATAAAGTGGTTGAATTTCAACATGTTAAACCAGGTAAAGGTGCAGCTTTTGTACGTTGTAAGGTAAAAAGTTTTATTAATGGCAAGGTAGTTGAAAAAACAATTCATGCGGGTGATAAGTTTGAAATTCCAAATATGGACCATAAAACAATGTAATATCTTTATGATGATGGTGAAATGTATCAGTTTATGGATAATGAAACTTATGATCAACTTGGACTTGAATATGCTGCATGTGAAGAAGCAAGTAAATGGTTTAAAGATGGTATTAATGTTGATATTATTTTCCATAATAATATCGCTATTTCTGTTCAAGCACCCGAAACAATGGAACTTGAAATTACTGAAACCGGTCCAAAAGACAAGGGGGATACCACCAGTGGTTCTAAAAAACCTGCTACACTTGAAACGGGTGCGGTTATTCAGATTCCTTATCATATTTTAACGGGTGATATTGTAAAAGTAAATACTGTTGATTGCGAATACTTAGAAAAAGTAAAATAGATATAAAAGAGACAGTTTCAGGTCTCTTTTTCTCAGCTCTTCTCCTTTAGCTCTTAGTAGCCTTCTTTAATAATAAATTTCTCTTAAAAAATAAAATATTTCTGACAAGACTTAATGCTATAATTAAAAAAAGTATTTTATGAAAAAGGAAAATAATGAAAATATTAGTACTGATCTTTCTATTTTTATTACCTCTTTTTTCTTTTGAAAATGGAGTAACATATGCTTGTGTATCCACCTATCGTGGAGATGTAGCACTGAAGAAGGAAGAACAAGTAAAAAGTTATTTTGAGTTTTATATTAAAAAAGATGGAAGTTATTTAAGAACTTCGGCTAAGCGTATTTATGACTTAGTGAAAAAAAATGTAAAAGAAAAAACGTATATATCAAAACAGAAATCAAATGGGCATATTTTGTATTATAGGATGAAATTCATGGATAAAAATAGTCTTATGAAGTCTGTTTCTGTTCCTGGCTATGGCAAACTGATTAGTGAGTATGTTAAATGTTCACCAAAAAAATTAAAGAAATCACAATAATTAAGTGTTAAAATTTAGTATAGTGAATCACACCTAAAATAAGGATATAAAATGCATAATCATAAAAAAGTACTTATTCCCTTAGCCAAAGGTTTTGAAGAAATTGAAGCAATCTCTTTAATTGATATTTTACGTCGGGCTGAGATTGAGGTGAGTGTTGCAGCCGTAGGTAAAC
>JAJRQV010000068.1 GCA_024280035.1 Campylobacterales bacterium | reverse complement strand
TCATCCAGTAGTGGCTCAGTAAAGTAAACTTCATAAGCATCACCACGCGTTGCAATTTTAGAACCTACTAAGGTGTCTTCTGCATAGGTGAGTGGTCTCCAGTATTTTGAACCGTTATTAAACTCTACACCAAAACGCCCATCTTCAGAGATAAGAGATGGCATCTGTAAACCTACCCAGTAAGAGTAACCATTCTCCATATCTGTTGAGCCTAACATCTGTTTTTGCTGTCCAAATATATCAGTTGTATCATCCGGATGAGTTCTTGACATAGACCCCGATACAAAGAAGGTGGTATCATCTAAGAAGTCAGACCACTCATCTCCAATACCGTCAACTTTAACATACATAGAGCCATTATAAATATCTCCAGCTACAGTGAGCTGATTATGAACAGTTCCTTGTCCTACAGTAATGGGTGTTCCAAACTGTCCAATTACTGTTGTTGGTGTACTTCCTTGGTATACATCTAAACCAGGAAGGTTAGATGCTCCATAAAACTGTGTACCAACAGAATATTGTCCGTCATCATAAGGAACAAAAATTAAACCAGCTAAATGAATATCTTTAACAGGATCACCTAAATTATCTGCATATGAGGTTCCATTATTTGCGAATTTTTCATTAGCATTAGTTGCGCCCTGTCCGGCACAAAACTTAAGATACATACCATCTATACCGGTTAAGTTTTCTAAACCAAATTTTGCAGAGATACCATCAAATTCAACATTAATTGAGTGACCTGTTGGAGAAGCTGCGGGATCATCATCACGCATATTAATAAGGTGACCATTCGTTGATGGACGACGACCAATACTAAATGTCCAAGGAATATCGGCACCCACAAAGGTATCATTTCTATATAAGAAATAAGCAGATTTTACACGAACAATACTGTCTCCATTTGGATTTTCATTTACAAACCAATCAAAGTCTTCAAATCCAGTACCTTAACCTGAATTACCTGAACGTGCACCATAGGTTTTGTGATAAGCAAGTTGCCCAGTGAAACTGATATTTTCATTTGCTTGCCAGTTCATATTTAGCCAAAGTCTATTGGTTATAATATCATTGTTCTTATGTGTTTTGTCAACAGTATTAACTGCTCCGGTTGGTGAGACAAAGGTAGTATCAGGAACAATATTTTGATCTGCTAAAACGGCACTTGGAATGAAATTTGAGGGTACCATCTGCATTGCTTGAGTACCCGCCATATCATATTTCACAGAATCAATAGCGGATCTAAAATCAATACTTAATTTAAGGTGATTTCCTGAGGTAGCTTTAGTTAGGTCTTGCACCTCTTCTTGAAGTTCAGCAACGATATCTTCGATGCTCTCTTCATCATCATCTTCGGCGTCATTCTCATCATACTCGCCTTCTTCACCCTCATCAGCGTCTGCAGCTTCTTCATCAGGTTCTTCGCCCTCATCATCTTCAACATCTGCTTCTTGCTCATCTTCTTCGTCTTCTGCACGAGCAGCTGGTGATTCATCATCCTTGGCTTTTTCAGCTTTTAAATCTGCAAGTTCAGTCTGCAGGCGTTTCATTTCAAGTTCCATTGCTTCAAAGCGTTCAAACATTGTTGCTGCACTTGCATTGCCTAAAAGTAGTGTCGCTGCAACTAATGACCCTAGTAAAGGTTTATTCATATATTCTCCCTATTTGCTTTGAACTTTATAAGTTTCCCAACCTAGTATTAAAAATTCAAATAATTGACTCCATACTATCAGATATAAGATAAATCTATTTTTAAATACTTTAATTTGTGTAGTAAATCTAAATTTAGGGAATAAATGCAACTTTTTTATAATAGATTAAAATTATATGAAGTTTTATATTTAAAAACCAAGATGACGAACCTCTTTAATTATGCTGAGAATAAATTCTTTTTTGTTCAGACTATATTTTTATCAATTAAAGTGATTGAGAAATCTGTTTAATCTGCTAAATCTTTGGACATTCGTCAAAAAAAAATTCTTAAGTAAAAGCAAAACAAATTATGGGTAAAATTACGCGCTTTATTTACATCAGTAATGATGAAATGCAAAGATGCAAGTGTCAATTCTTGAATTGGTTGCGACCACGGTTTTTACTGTGACTCGTTAATGGACACTCAGGCTAAACCAAAAAATTTATAATGCCAGCTTAAGCTAGGCACACAAGGAACTTACTATGGTAAGCATGAAAGATTTATTAGAATGTGGTGTACACTTTGGTCACCAAACACGTCGTTGGAATCCGAAAATGAAAAAATATATTTTTGGTGTTCGCAAAAACATTTATATCATCGATTTACAAAAAACTTTACGTTTTTTCCGTGCAACTTACCAAATTGTTGCTGACAAATCTGCTGAGGGTAAAACAATTATCTTTGTAGGTACTAAGAAACAAGCACGTAATGCAGTTAAAGAACAAGCTATCCGTTGTGGTATGCCGTATGTTGATACACGTTGGTTAGGTGGAATGTTAACAAACTTCCCAACAATGCAAAAATCAATCCGTAAACTTGATATCATCGAAGAGATGCAAGCTAATGGTCAAATGGAACTTCTTACTAAAAAAGAAGCACTTATGTTAGGAAGAGCTAAGCTTAAGCTTGAGTCTTACCTTGGTGGTATTCGTAATATGAAAAAACTTCCAGATATGATGTTTGTTATTGATCCTGTTAAAGAACATATTGCAGTTAAAGAAGCACGTAAACTTGGAATTGAAGTTATTGCTCCACTTGATACGAACTGTGATCCAGACTTAATTGATTTTCCAATCCCAGGAAATGATGATGCTATTCGTTCAATTCAACTTTTTTGTAGAGAAATGGCTGAGGCAGTAATTGAAGGTCGTGCACAAAACGAAGAACAAGTGGAAGAAGAAGCTGCATCTGATGAAGAAGTAGCAGAAGTAGTTGCAGAAGCAAAAGCTGAGGCAGCTAAAGATACAACTGAGGAAGCATAATTATGGCAGTTACAGCGGCACAGGTAAAAGAATTACGTCAGGCAACTGATGCACCTATGATGGATTGTAAAAAAGCACTTACTGAGTCTGATGGTAATATGGAAAAAGCGACTGAGTGGTTAAAAGAACGTGGTGTTGCTAAGACTGCTAAAAAAGCAGATCGTATTGCAGCAGAAGGTTCTATTGGATTTAAAGTTGCTCAAGACTTTAAATCGGCTTCTCTTGTAGAAGTTAACTCAGAAACTGACTTTGTTGCTCAAAATGATGGTTTTAAAGAATTGGTTTCTAAAACAGTTAACCAAGTTTTTACTACACAATGTGATGATGCAACAGCCTTACGTGAAACTGAACTTGATGGTGAGCACTTTTCGGCTTATTTTGACCAAGCAGTAGCGACTATCGGTGAAAAAATTGAATACCGTCGTTTAACAACATTAACAGCTGATGCTAACTCTGTAGTTAATGGTTATGTTCACTCTAACACTAGAATTGGTGTTATTGTTGTTATCGAATGTGATTCACCAGAAACTGCAGCTGCCTTAGCTCCTGTTGCAAAACAAGTAGCAATGCATGCATCTGCAATGAAACCAACGACACTTTCATACAAAGACTTTGATCCTAAATATGTTGAAGAAGAGACTAAGGGTCGTATTGAAGCGATAAAGAAAGAGAACGAAGAACGTGCTCGTCTTAAAAAACCTCTTATTAATGTTCCTGATTATATCTCTATGAGTCAACTTACTCCAGAAGTAATGGCAGCAGCAGAAGAAAAAATCAAAGCAACATTAAAAGAGCAGGGTAAACCTGAAAAAATTTGGGACAAAATCGTTCCAGGGCAGATCGCTCGTTACATTCAAGATAATACAACTCTTGACAAAGAACAAGCACTTTTAGATCAGAACTATGTTCTTGATGATAAAATGTCTGTTGCTGAAGCTGTAGCTGCTGCTGGTAAAGCAGCGGGTGGTACAGCTCAGATCTCTGCATTCGTTCGTCTAGAAGTAGGTGAAGGTTTAGAGAAAAAAGTTGATAACTTCGCAGAAGAAGTTGCAGCGCAAATGGGTTAATCCTTCGGGTTTAACTTCTTTTTTATTTACAGATTAAAGGGATTAAACAGATTTGATACCTGTTTAATCCATGCATCTGTGGGTACCTTCTTTTTTATCCTCAAATTTTAATTTCTATTTAACTAAATCGTTATATTTCTTCTTTTTAAGCTCAGTGTAAAACATGCGTAATCGATAGATAAGTAAAAAAATTTAACTTTTTAAGCAAAATCCTCTTATAATTGCTCTTACTAATAACCATAAACTAAAAACTAAGAACTTTATATGCAACTACTTAATGCTACCAACTTGTCACACAGTTTTGAATACCCTCTTTTTAGCGGGCTCGATATTACACTTAATACTCATGAATCAATGGCTATTATTGGTACAAGTGGAAGTGGGAAATCAACACTTTTACATATTTTATCTTCTTTATTAGAGCCAAAAGAGGGGCAGGTTAAACTCTTTGGTAAAGATATCTATACCTTAAAGAAAAAAGAGTTAGTTAAAATGCGTAGATATGACCTTGGAATGGTTTTTCAATCGCATTATCTTTTTAAAGGTTTTTCAGCTTATGAAAACCTAGAAGTTGCAGCACAACTCAGTGGGAATGAAATTAATGAAGAATATCTTAAAACATTAAAGATTGATAATGTTATTCATCAGAAAGTGACAGAGCTTTCTGGGGGTCAACAACAACGTGTTTCAATCGTACGTGTATTAACTAAAAAACCTAAACTTATTTTTGCTGATGAGCCCACAGGTAACTTGGATAAGTTTTCTTCTGCAGAAGTTTTTTCTCTTTTTAATGAATATATCAAAAAAGAAGAAGCTGCCTTAGTTTTAGTAACACATGAAGAGACGCTTGCTATGCAGTGTGATCATGTTTATAGATTAAGTGAAAGAGAACTGATTAAGGTCAAATAAAATTGCTATTTTTAGTAAAGCTTTTTTTGAAGGAAAAATTATGGAAGTGATTGAGTTTTTAAGCCCTGCTAATGTTGTGGGTTTTATTCTACTTTTTTTCCGTTTTGCGGGGCTGTTTATTATGACACCCTTTTTCTCTCATACCTCAATTCCCATGAATATAAAAGCCGCAATAGCCTTTGTTTTTTCAGTACTATTTTTTTCAGTTATGCCTCCTTTAGTTATGCAGATCAACACAACAACAGTAGTTTTAGCAATTTTGAGTGAATTTCTTTTAGGTTTTACTGTGGGGCTTATGCTTCAATTAACAATGAATATTATGACCTTTGCTGGGATACAAATCTCTTTTATTATGGGCTTTTCCATGGCTTCAGTAATGGACCCTCAATCGGGTATTTCTATGCCAATTATTTCAAATATTTTATCTTTAATGGCATTAATGATGTTTCTTGCCTTAGATGGTCATCATGTGGTACTTTTATTTGTTAATGACTCTTTACAAGAGGTACCATTGGGTGGTTTTATGCTTAATGAAGAGATTTTTGATTATATGTTAAATGCAACAGTAACAATGTTTAAAGTAGGTTTTATGATAGCCTTTCCTATTGTTGCACTCTCCCTTTTAATTGATATTATTTTTGGTATGCTAATGAAAACAATGCCTCAATTTAATCTTCTTGTTATTGGGTTTCCAATTAAAATCATGGTAGCATTTGTTGTTATTATTGCAACTCTAGCGACTTTTATGAATATCTTTAGACTAGAGATGATGGAAACTTTTCACTATCTTCCTATTCTTTATTAAGGCAGCGACTTTTTAAAGTAATAAACCTTTGCTCACATGCTTGTGTGCTAGAAAGTGCAAAACTGTACTCTTTTGAGATGTTGGTATTGTTTAAATTATTGCTAAGTAAAAACATGTTGTCTTTATCAATACAGACAAAAAAACCTTTTATCTTAAAGTCTGTTTTTAAGTGATATACACTTATGTTTTTATAAAGGCTTAGATAAGAGATTTGGTTTCCTTCTGCTTGACTCTTTTTGGTAATTAACTCTATTTTAACACCTTTTTTAGCCATACTTTTTAGGTTTTTAATGGTGATATAGTCATTTAGATAAGGGGTGAAAATTCTTATAGTGTTGTGTGCTTTTTTAATCTGAGTATTTAGTTTGAATTTAAAATGTTCTGTCTCATCAGGAAGCATACAAAGTTCTTGTGAAAATAAAAAAATTGGTAAAAATAGAAAATTTTTCAACAAGTTTTTTCCTTTTTGTCCTATCTTATACATTTTTTGGTTAGAATAGTATACTTAAAGAATAATTATGAACCATTATATACAAAAAAAGGCTTGTGAAATGAAGATACTTCTCATTAATGATAATCCCGTTGTTGGAAAACTTGTCACACTTAGTGCACAAAAGACGGGGGATGAGCTAAAACAGGTAACTACGGTAGATGAGATAGATTCAAATGAGTATGACCTTCTTATTGTGGATGATGCCTCTTATACAGCAGAGATGTTTACACAACTTCAAGATAAGACAGTTTTTTTACAGAGCTGTTTTATAGGTTCACGGGCTTCTGTTAAACCTGATGGTTTTACGCGTGAATTAAATAAACCTTTTTTACCTACAGACTTAGTCGATATCTTTATGGAAACTTCTGCAGGATCACCTGCTAGTGAGGTGAGTGAGGAACTTACAAATCTAGATGAAATCCAAGAGGAAGAAGAAGCTTTAATTGATTTGGATGACTTAGATCAACTGGCAGATACAGACTTAGACGATTTAGATGTGGATGAATTGGATGATGTCGGAAGCTTAGAAGAGGATAGTTTACTTGATGAGCTTGAAGATTTAAGCCAAGAAGATAAACTTGATGATAATACAGAAGATGAAGAGAGTGATGATTTAATTGAAGAACTTGATAATGCTTTAGAACTTGAAAAAGCGTCTTTGGATAAGCAAAGCGAAGGTATCTTGGATGAAGATGATGTGAAAGAGGTTCAAGAACTTCTAGAAGATACAGATGATGAACTCGACGGTTTAGATGAACTTTTGCAAGAGGATGAAGAGATAGACAGTGTACTTGCGAGTGAAGAGAGTTTAGACGAAATTAATGAAATGCTTAATGATTTAGAAGATGATGAATTGGATCTTGAAGAAGAGACAAAAGAGAGCCTAAGCTTAGATGATGCCTTAAATGAATTAAGTCAAGAGAGTGATGAAGAAGAAAGTCTGCTTGAACTCGAAGACGATGATATAGAAGAAGAACTTAGTGAAGTGGATGATGATTTAGCCGAAGAAGAAGTTAATGTAGATGATCTTATTGAAGATAATTTAGAATCAGATGAAAACTTAGATGATTTAATTGAAGAAGAACTATCTGTGGATTCGGATACGGATCTTATTTCTGAAGAAGGTACACAAATTCTTGAAGAGACAGAAGATGATGTTATTTTAGCAGACTTAGAGACTGAAGAAGAGGCTTTAGTAGAGGTCTTGGAAGATGAGCCTATTTCTGAAGAGAAGGATGAAGTGATTGGAGATGAAGCCTTAGCTGATGTTGAATCACTTCTTGAAGAAGAGCTTCCAAGTGAGGAAGTGCAGCGTCTTGAAACGGAAGAGTTAGGAGAAGATATAGATGAGATAAGTGTCTTAAATGAAGACGATGATCTCATCAAAGAAGAATTAGAAGAAGACGAAAGTTTAGATGATTTAATTGAAGAAGAGATAGCTGAAGATTCAGATGTGAAGCCTATTTCACAAGAGAGCGGGGAAATTGATTTAGATGCTATTAATGATGAGATTGAAGAGGCATTAGAAGAGTTAGATGAAGATGATTTAGCAAGTGAAATCACAGAAGATGACTTGGGTGATGAAAGCCTTGTTGATATTTCTGATGATGATTTCTCTGGCTTAGATACAAATGCCTTAAAAATAGCCTTGGGTGAAGAGGTGGATGAAGCGTTAGTACTTGAAACTGAAGAGGAAGATCCTGAGTTGAGTGTAGGGGAGAGTGAGTTTGCTTCTTTAAATGAAGAAGCCTTACTTGAAGCTAAAGAAGATGAGGTTTCGGACTTAAACGAGGTAGATAGTTTTATTGATGATGTTCTTGATTCTAATGATGTGGACGTAAGCATAAAAAGCTTAGAAAAATTAATAGCCACTTTAAAAGAAGAGGGTGTTAAAGAGGCATTATCGGGAATGAAAATGACAATAGATATAAGTTTTAAATAAAAAAGAGCGAAAACATATGAGTAAAAATGGTGCAATTTTAGTATTATCAGGTCCAAGCGGCGCGGGAAAGAGTTCCCTTATTAAAAAAATAGAAGATCATATTGGTGCTTTTTATTTTTCAATTTCAACAACAACACGTCCTATACGTGAGGGTGAAATTGAAGGGGTGCATTATCATTTTGTTGACCAAAAAGAGTTTAAACAAGATATAGAAGATGAACACTTTTTAGAATATGCTTTAGTACATGGTAATTATTATGGAACCTCAATTAAACCGGTAAAAGAAGCTTTAAAAGAGGGTAAGATAGTTATTTTTGATATTGATGTGCAAGGGCATGATGCTGTTCAAAATCGTTTAGGTGATATAACCACCTCGGTATTTATTACTACACCAACGCTTAAAGAGTTAAAGCATCGATTAAATGCAAGAGGAACAGATGCGAAAGAGGTTATTGAGGGTCGTATTGAGATGGCAACACGTGAGGTTCAACGTATTACAGAATATGATTACTTAGTGATTAATGATGATTTAGATTGTGCAGCAGAACAGTTAAAATCCATTGCTCAGGCTTCACGACTTAAGATGCCTTCAATGAAAATTAGTGAATTTATTCATGAATGGGAAGAAAATTCATAATTCACTGATGGCTTGCTAATAAGATGATGTACACAGGAGGTAAAAGAGTATATATTTTAACTATATATGTACCTTTGTTGTGAGGCTTTAGTAGATAAGTACATTAGTAACTGCTCATCGTTGTAGATACTAAAGTATTCCTACAGCAAAAAAAAGATAAAATTGCAATAATTATTCTAAAACCACGTAAAGATTTAGGGTTATAACTAACTATTAAGGAATTGCTATGGGTATGCCAAGCGGAATGGAACTATTATTAATTTTTGGAATTGTTGTACTACTTTTTGGTGCTAAAAAGATCCCTGATCTTGCAAAAGGTATCGGTAAAGGCATCAAAGATTTCAAAAAAGAGATGAAAGAAGATGAGACAACTACGGTAGCATCTGATGAACCAAAAAAAGTTGAAAAAACTGAAGCTACAGAGAGTGCAGACGCACCATCTGAAACTACAAAACAAGCTTAGATTTTGAAACAACGAGTACTTTCGCTGCTTTCAAGCAGCATTGAGCGCGAGATTGTTTTAGAAAAACCACGTGACCGTTCTTTCGGTCACTTTGCTACTCCTATCGCTTTTGCAATGGCAAAAGAACTCAAAAAAAATCCAATGATTATTGCACAAGAGTTAGTTGAAATGTTCTCTAAAGAAGAGATGTTTGCTAATGTTGAAGCGGTTAAAGGTTACCTAAACTTTAAACTCAGTGAAGATTTTTTAGATGAGTATGCAACGTGGGCACTAGAGCATCCTGATGACTTTGGAAAAGGTGAATCTTCAAGTAATATTTTACTTGAGTTTGTTTCTGCTAATCCAACAGGTCCCTTACATATTGGTCATGCACGTGGGGCAGTTTATGGAGATACTCTTCTTAGACTAGGTCGTCATGTAGGGCATAATATTACAGCTGAGTATTATGTAAATGATGCGGGTAATCAGATTGCACTTTTAGGAACTTCTTTGATTTTAGAAGGTAAGGCAAATATTCTTAATGAAAAAGTAGAATATCCTGAAAACTATTATCGTGGTGAGTACCTTACAAAACTTGCACAAATTGCTGCAGATACTTATGGTAATGATGTGTTTAATGATGAAGAAAAAATCAAAGAGGTTGCATTGTGGGCTAAGGACGAGGTGATAAAAATGATTATTTCTGACTTAGATGCTATTAATGTTAATTTTGATACCTTTGTTTCTGAAGCCGGTCTTTATGATGACTGGGACAGAGTGATGGATAAACTCAGTGCTTCGGGTGGAACAGAAATTATTGACGGAAAAACATGGTTAAAATCATCTCTTAAAGGTGATGAAAAAGACCGTGTAATTGTACGTGAAGATGGACGTCCTACTTATTTAGCAGGTGATATTATCTATCATAACCAAAAATTTGAGAGAGATTATGATACCTGTATCAACATCTGGGGTGCAGACCACCACGGATATATGGCACGGGTTAAAGCCTCTTTAGAATTTTTAGGGCATGATTCTTCTAAACTTGATATTCAACTGACTCAGATGGTTTCTCTTCTTAAAGATGGACAACCTTTTAAAATGAGTAAACGTGCCGGTACAGTTGTAGGTATGAATGATGTGGTTGAAGAGATTGGTTCGGACGCTCTTCGTTTTATGTTTGCTTCTAAAAAGTCAGATACGGCATTAGAATTTGACTTAGTAGATTTACAAAAAACAGATAGCTCAAACCCTATCTTTTACATCAATTATGCTCATGCTAGAATCCATACAATCTTGAACAAGAGCGAAATGAAGATGGGCACTATCATGGCATCAAATGTTAAAGGTTTAGGTGAAGATGCAGATAACTTACTGTTTGAAGCTATGCTTTTAAATGAAGTAGTAGAAGATGCATTTAATTCTCGTCAGGTTCAAAAACTAACAGACTACCTAAAGTCTTTGGCATCTACGTATCATAAGTTCTATTATGACCATAAGGTTATTGGGACGCAGAACGAAGCCAAGATGTTAAAACTCTTTTTAGTGGTAGCACTTTCTATTAAAACAGGGCTTTCTCTTTTAGGTATTACTGCAAAAGAGTCAATGTAAAAGAGTTTCTCTTTTACATATAACACTATGAAGAGATGATATGAGAGTATTATTAAACGGTGTTGGTCGAATTGGTAAGGCAATTTTGCGTATAGCTAATGAAGACAAGACCTTAAATATTGTTGCAATAAATGAGCTTAATCAAAATATTGATAATATCACTTATGCCATAAACTACGACTCCACCTACGGTAAACTTCATGATAAATTTGTATCTTATGAGACCTACATTCAAAACGCTCACTTTAAAATAAAAATTATAAATGAAAGCTCTTTAGAAGATATTCATTATAAAGATTTAAACATCGATATTGTAATTGATGCCAGTGGTGCTAAAGTAGATGTAGATGTCTTAAAACAACTCTCTCCTAAGGCTTTTTTTCTAACTCATCCGAGTAAAAATGCAGATATGAATGTTATTCTAGGTGTAAATGAAGATAAGATTGACAGCACTTTACATAAAATCATCTCTACCAGTTCGTGTAATGCTACAGCACTTTTACCGGTACTAAAACTTATTGATGATAATTATAAAATACTTTGTGGTGATATTGCCACGATTCATCCGCTTTTAAATCATCAAAAAGCCTTAGATGCACATTGTGTTGGTAGTAGTAATAGAGAGGTTGAGTGTAGTTTTGAATTTGGAAGAAGTTCAACGCAAAATATAATTCCAAGTAAGACAACAACAATTGATGCGTGTACCTTAGTGAATAAGAAATTTAATCATGGTCTTATTTCATCTAACTCTTTTCGTGTTCCTACTGCAATTGTAGGTGCAATTAATCTTTGTATTTTTGTTGAAAAAGATATAAATAAAGAGAGTTTAATTCGTTTGTGTGAAGATGCACAAGACCAACAGAAATATAGGGTGATTTATAACAGTACAGAGCCTTTGGTTTCAGGTGATTTTACCCAATGTAAATATACCTCAATTATAGACCATAGATTTACAAATGTAATTCAAAAAAAGATGATTAAAATGGTACTTTGGTATGATAATGAGTGGGGATATGCTTCAAAGGTTGTTGATATTGTAGGTAAATTTTTTAGTAAGTAAATATAGGTGTTTAATCAGCGCAGATCGATAACGCTGATTGAAGTTTTTTAGTCTTTTCTGTCTTGGGCAAGTTCACCAAGAAACTCTTCCATATTATACTTGGTTCTGTACTCGGCTGTCATAATATGAATTAAGACATCACCTAAGTCAGCTACTACCCACTCATCACTAACATCAGTACCTAAAAAAGTCTCTTTAGGTTCTAGATCATTCTTCATGTAGTTTAAAAGGGCTTCAGTGTGTTTTGCATTTAAAGAGGTGGCAATAACCACTTGGTCAACAAAATAATCTTTGTCTCTTAAATCAAATACTTCAATATTTTCTGCCTTGTTTTTATCTAAAACAGCAGAAATTTTTTCTATACGTTCTTGCATTAGGGGATATCCTTCTTGTAATAATTAATGACTTCATTGGCAATAGTATTGTCTAAATAAGCTTCATGAACCTGTTCTCTGAGTTGGCTTGCTGAGATGTTTTTATTAACTTCTAAGATTATAAACTTAGAAGGTATTTTTATACCATCTCGTGAAGCCACTACCCAAGTTACCATTTTGTCTAAACGTTCATAATCTTTCCACTGTGTCAGTGAGGCAAGATTATCTGCACCGATAATCAGAAAAAGCTCTTCATTGTCTTTTTTAAAGTGTTTAACAGTCTCAATAGAAGAAACGGCTCTGTTTTTATCGACTTCAAAAGAAGAGACAGACACTTTATGAATATCTTTTGTCATTGACTTCAACCATTTTAGACGTAAGTCAGCGGGTGCAAAAGATGAAGACTTAAAAGGGTTTAAAAAGGCAGGTATAACAAGTAGCTCATCTATATCTAGAGATGCTATTACCTGTTTGATTACCTCTAAATGCCCAATGTGAGGAGGATCGAAACTTCCGCCAAAGATTGCTTTTGCCATAATTCTCTTATTGTAACTGACTCAAGCATCAAAGATACGGCTTTATCTAGTGTAACTCGGGCTACTCTTGAAAAACTTGCTTCATATGTAACACTTATTCACCTTGTAAAACAGTGTCTTGAATGCCTTCAGTCAATTTTAATACGAATTATAACTAAAATTTGGTACAATCGCGACATATATTCTGCTTAATGTAGAGGAAGAAACTAGGATTAAATATGGCACTTAAGATAGCAATTAACGGATTAGGACGTATTGGTCGTTGTGTAGCACGTATTATCGCAGACAGAGATGATATTGAATTGGTAGCAGTGAATGCAAGTGGCTCAGAAGAGATGATTGCATATAATGTGAAATATGACTCTGTACATGGAACACGTAGTGATGTAAAAGTTAAAGATGGGTATCTTTATATTGGAAAAGATAAGGCTAAAATTTTAGCCGAACGTGATCCTGCTAAGATTGCTTTTGCTGAAACAGGTGCTCAAATGGTTCTTGAATGTACCGGTGCTTTTTTAACACAAGAGAGTGTTCAATCGTATTTAGATAATGGAATTAGAAAAGTACTTTTTTCTGCGCCAGCAAAAGATGATACACCAACCTTTGTTTTAGGTGCAAATGAAGATGAGTATGCGGGTGAAGCTATTGTTTCAAATGCCTCATGTACTACAAATGGTTTAGCCCCTGTAGCTAAGGTTCTTGATGATGCTTTTGGAATTAAAAATGGTCTGATGACAACAATTCACTCATACACATCATCTCAGCCAATTTTAGATGGTAAGCATAAAAAAGACCATCGTAAGGGTCGTTCCGGAGCTACAAATTTAGTACCTGCAACAACAGGAGCTGCTAAAGCTATTGCTAAGGTACTTCCTAATCTAAAAGGCAAAATAAATGGACAGGCTATTCGTGTTCCAACAGCCGATGTTTCGATGGTGGATTTGACCGTTACTTTAAACAAAAATGTGACTGTTGAGATGATTCAAGACGCCTTTAAAAGAGCAAGTGAGGGTTCTCATAAGGGTATCTTAGGTATTGACGAAGAGTACCGTGTTTCTCAAGACTTTGTAGGGGAGAGTTTAAGTACAGTAGTTGTTATGGATACTATTCAAGTGATTGATGACAAACTTGTAAAAATACTTTCATGGTATGACAATGAATGGGGATACTCTTCACGTTTAGTCGACATGGCTTTACATATTTCTAAATAGAAATATATTGGGGGATGGGATATATAGTTTATTTTGCACGGTAAAGAGGTAATAAGACTTTTCTTTTTCACCTTTTTACCCTATCCCCTCATCACCACTCGCAAAGCGAGTTAACATTAAGGAAAATAATGCAACTACACTCAATTAAAGATTTAGATTTAACAGGCAAAAAAGTATTTATTCGTTGTGATTTTAATGTCCCTATGGATGAATATGGAAATATTACAGATGATAGACGTATTCGTTCTGCTATCGCAACAGTCAACTACTGTTTAGACCAAGATTGTGCAATTATTTTAGCTTCACACTTAGGTCGACCTAAGGGTGAGTTTTCTGAAAAATACTCTTTAGCTCCTATTCAACGTCGTATTCATCAACTTCTTAAGCGTGAGGTGATTTTAGCAAAAGATGTTGTAGGCGAAGATGCTCTGTCTAAGGTTAAAAACCTTGAATGCTGTGATGTACTTCTTTTAGAAAACCTTCGTTTTGAAAAAGGTGAAACTAAAAATGATGAGACCTTAGCAAAAACTCTAGCAGATATGGCAGATATTTATATTAATGATGCCTTTGGTGTAAGCCATCGTGCCCACTCTTCAGTTGAAGGTATTACGCATCACTTTGATGAAAAAACAATGGCAGCAGGTTTTTTACTTCAAAAAGAGATTAAGTTCTTTGGTGCTTTGATTAAACGTCCTGTTCGTCCTTTTGTTTCTGTAGTTGGTGGCTCAAAGGTTTCAGGAAAACTAGAAGCCTTAATTAATCTTCTTCCTAAGGTAGATAAGATGATTATTGGTGGGGGCATGGCATTTACCTTTTTAAAAGCACAAGGTTATGATGTGGGGAACTCTTTGGTTGAAGATGATTTAATAGATGATGCTCTTCATATTATGGAAGAGGCAAAAAAACTTGGTGTTAAACTTTATCTTCCGGTTGATGTTGTTGCTGCTCAAACTTTTTCAGCTGATTCTGCAACGAAGATTACAACAGCACAAGAGATTCCTCAAGGTTGGATGTGTCTAGATATTGGTCCTGCAACGGTAAGACTTTTTATAGAAGCCTTAGGCGATGCCCAAACTATTCTTTGGAATGGTCCTATGGGTGTATATGAGATGGAGAAATTTTCACGTGGTTCAAATAAAACTGCCCATTATATTGCTGACACGTACGCAACGACAGTAGTAGGTGGTGGAGATACGGCTGATCTTGTTCAACGTATTGGTTTAGATGAAGAGATGACCTTTATTTCAACAGGCGGAGGTGCTTCTCTTGAACTTCTAGAAGGTAAAGTTCTTCCAGGGGTTGCTCCATTAGTCGCACCGGAGAGAGACTAATGATTGTAGCAGCAAACTTTAAAACAAATAAAACACGTGCCCAAACACGTGATTATATGGATGAAGTCAATGCCTATATTCGTGCAGAAAATGTAAAGTCTGAAATTATTGTTTTTCCTCCTTCAACAGCTTTTGATAACTATGGGCAAGGCCTAACACAAGGTGCTCAAAATGCTTATGCTGTTGAAAATGGTGCTTTTACAGGTGAAATTGGAGTGGACCAACTTAAAGAGTTTGGGATTAAAACAGTTCTGATTGGTCACTCAGAACGTCGCCATATTCTTGGTGAGACTCAAAAAGAGATTGCTGTTAAGTTTAATTACTTTAAAAACTTAGGTTACCAAATTGTATATTGTATTGGTGAAAAGCTTGAAACACGTGAGTTAGGGCAGAGTGCTTTGCTGGCATATATTGCAACACAACTTGTAGATATTGATTTAGAGTATGAGAACTTAGTTGTAGCTTATGAGCCCGTTTGGGCAATTGGAACAGGTTTAGTGCCCAGCACAGACGATATTTCTCAGATTCATGCTGACTTACGTGCAAAAACATCAAAACCTCTTTTATATGGGGGTTCGGTTAAGGTCTCAAATATGGTAGAAATTGTTGCACTTGAAAATGTAGATGGTGTATTAGTAGGTGGAGCATCTTTATATGCTCAAAATTTTTGCGAAATGATTAAAATCGCAGAAGAAGTGTAAGCAAAGAAGGTATCCACAAATTAAAGGGATTAAATAGATTGATAAAATTTGCTAAATCAGTTTAATCTGTGGATTAATGAGCTCTTAAAATAAAGGAAAAGAAGTATGATAATGAAGGGTAAAAAAGGTCTAATCGTAGGTCTTGCTAATAATAAATCAATTGCGTATGGAATTGCGAAGGCTTGTGTAGAACAGGGTGATGAGATGGGGTTTACTTATCTTAATGATGCATTAAAAAAACGTGTTGAACCGATTGCTAAAGAGTTTGGTTCAGATAAGGTTTATAAACTTGATGTTGGTGATGAGGCTGACATGGACGCGATTTGTGCTCTTGTTGAAAAAGATTTTGGTAAGATTGATTTTTTAGTTCATTCGGTTGCTTTTACTCCGAAAGAGGCACTAACAGAACCTTTTATGAAAACGTCTAAATCGGCATTTGCTATTGCAATGGATGTTTCAGTGTACTCTTTAATTGATTTAACTAATCGTTTAACTCCTGTATTAACAGAAGATGCTTCTATTCTTACTCTCTCTTATTTAGGCGGACCAAAATACATAGTTAATTATAATGTAATGGGTGTTGCCAAAGCAGCACTTGAAGCAACGGTACGTTACATGGCTGTTGATATGGGCTCAGTAGGTCGTCGTGTAAATGCAATTTCTGCAGGACCAATTAGAACGTTAGCAGCAGCAGGAATTGGTGATTTTAAACAGATTCTTAATTGGAATGAGGTTAATTCACCACTTAAGAAAAATGTAACAACGGAGCAAGTTGGAAACTCTGCAATGTACTTACTTTCTGACTTAGCCTCATGTGTTACAGGTGAGGTTCATTATGTTGATTCAGGTTATAATGTAATGGGAATGGCAGCAGCACAAAAAGATGAAGAAGGTAAAACAGTTCTCTCTTGGGATACTAAGAAATAAATTATTTAGTTGTTTTTATGTCCATAGATTAAACAGATTTATCTGATTGTTTTTTAATCTGTTGAATCGGCTAAATCTGTGGATAAACTTTTTCTTTCTTTACCAATAACGGGAAGTTTGTCCATTTTTTCATAATTAGCTTCGGGTCTTGGTTTTCCTGATGCCTTTATTCTCTCTTCCTCAGATTTTAGATATTGAGCTCTTTTGTCCATGTAGTGTTGTAAAGTAAAGTGCTGAGAAGTATTTTCATCTTTTTTAGCCTGTTCATCATCATTTTCAAAGGCTGGGTTCCACTCCTCTTTTGTCCATTTATCTAAGCTGTGCTGCATCTGCCCATCTTTATGTTTGTCCATGCTAGACCAAGCAACACTTGCTGGAACACCTTTGCGTATGGCTGCACCTTCTACTTTATTAGGTGATATTTTTTTAGGCTGAGATTTAACTGATATTTTGGTGTTTGTTTTTTCTATTTTAGTACTCTCGATTTTTACAGTTTCAGTCATTTTAGAAGTGTCATTTTCTTGGAATTGTGTCACTGTTTCATTATCTTTTAACTCACTAGAAGTTGGGTTTTGTTTTGGTTTTTCTTTATCGTTAAACCATCTGTCTGCATACTCTTGCATGCTAAAACTTTTACCGCTACAACCTGATATAAGGGCAATTAAAGCGATAGAGATAGAGGTTTTGTAAAAAGGTTTCATAGATAGTCCTGAGATATTTAATGATGAAAGTATAGCGAAATGATTTTAATATGAGTATTATAACTTTAGGTTAAACTTAATATTATTTTTATAGAAATAATATAGAAATATTTAAGAAAACTATGATAAAATTACTCCTGACAAAGTTTGACAAACTAGTTTGTTAGTCAAGCTTATATTTAAGGAGAATGAATGAAATTAGCAAAAATGAGTTTAGTAGCGGCACTTGCATTAACAGCAAATATGTACGCAATTGACAATGTAAAAGTAAATGGTGATGTAAAAGTTTATTATGGAACAATGGATTCTGATGAAACAAATGCACCAGACATGTTTTCTCAGCAAGCATCTTATGCAGATGCAGCCTTACACCTAGGTCTAACTGCTGACCTTTCTGAAGGTGTTTCAGCGGGTGTTTCTGTTACTGCTGTATCTACTCTAGGTTTAGAAAACAACCTTGTTGCAAATACTTGGTCAAATACACATACAATCTCTAATTCAGATGGGGCTTCATTTGTGGATGAATCTGTAGTGATTGAAAAACAACTTGATGATGCAATGTGGATTGATGAAGCATGGATTGCGGGAACTGCTTTTGATACTACTGCTAAACTTGGACGTCAAGCTCTTGATACTCCTTTAGCATTTACAGAAACATGGGGAATTGATACGAATACTTTTGAAGCTGCTGTTTTAATCAATCAATCTATTCCTGATACAACTATCGTTGCAACTTACATTGGTAAGTCAAATGGTTCTTCTGATGACCAAACTGATTCTGATGGTGGGGTTTCTCTTAACTCAGTAGGTAGAGCTCAAGCTGGTTATGTAGCAGTAGATGGTAAGTTTAATACTTTTGGTACAAATGGTGTTTACGCTGCAGGTATCATTAATAACTCTTTCAAACCATTAACTTTTCAAGCTTGGTATTACGATATGCAATCACTTGCAAAAGCGTACTGGTTACAAGCAGACATTAAATGTTCTTTAGTAAAAGGTCTTTTAATTGGTGCTCAATATGCTAATACTGAAGCAGATGCTGCATCTAGTCAAGATACAAATATGTACTCTGTAATGTTAGGTTATGAAGTGAAAGACCTTGTTACAGTAAAAGGTGCTTACTCTTATGTTGATGATGATGGTGTTCTTGGAATGGCAAATACAGCTACTGGTTCTTTTGCAACTATTGGTGGACAGTCTAAAATGTACACTGAAATGTGGTGGTCATATGGAAATGTTTCAGCAATTGGTTCTGATTCTTACTCTTTAACTGCTGAAGGTACTGTTGGTCCTGAAGTTGATGTACTTCTAGGTTACTACTTTTCTGATATTGATCCAAAAGCTACTGCTCCAGTAACCGCATATCAAATGGATAAACAAGAGCGTACAGAGATTGCACTTGTTGCATCTAAATCTTTTGGTCCCTTAGATACTTCTCTTGCACTTATCTGGGATGATTTTGATTATGAAGATAACACAATTGCTACAGGTCAAGAAGATGTTTCTACAACTACTCTTCAAGTTTACCTAACTTACAACTTCTAGTCTTAGTTATTAAGTTAAGCTCTATCCCTGCCATTTAGGCAGGGTTCTCTCTTTAACAACAATCATACCCTTAAAATCTATTGTTCAATACGTTAAATCTGTGAATAAGTCACTTTTCAAGAAATGAGAATAATGGTGTTTAATTAAGCGAAATCTTTTAAATGTGATGATATTGATTAAATGGATTTTAAAAAGAGTCTTCGTAATTTGTGTTATTACGCTGACTTAGTCTTGGGTTTATAGCAAATGTCCCATCTTCTCTACAAAATCTATATGAGCCGTATTTAAGGCACTTGATTGAGTTTCTGAAAATAGGTGTATAGTATAGTGTATATACATAGTTTTTTTATCCTTCATTATTTCTATAATTATCCATCCATTTATCTACAACTTTTGGGTCATACAAAACGGTTCCTCTCTTTGCTGTTTGAATACAAGGCAAAGGGTCATCCTTTGGAAAACGACCTCTTAATTTTCTTTGTGTTTCTTCGCCAATAGAATAAATCTCTTCAAAATCTTTTACTGTTATCAACTTCTTATCAGTAATTTTCAATGAACTATCAAGAGAGTCTTTTAATTTATTCATTTCTGCTAAAAAAACATTTTTCAAAGTATCTATTTCACTTGAAGTGTCTTTTTGCTCACTTGCCTTTGCTTTTAGATTTGTGATTATATCATCTTGTTCTGTTTTAGAACTCTCAATATAATTTATAATCCTTTCAAGTGTAAGATAATCTGATTTAGAAATATAATCAAATCTAAACCTTTTACCATCAACCATAAATAATGGTTCTAAAATAATATCTTCTTTTATCTCATCACTAAGAGCATCAAATTTTTCATAAAATAAATCTTTTTCTAATTTTCTTTTTTGTTTCATACCCATACTCTGTAATATTTTATTTTGTATATTACAATAAAAGCAATGAATATATACTAAAAGCTCCAGACACTCTGCTTGACAGAATGTCTGGTCAATTCAAGCCACTCTATAAATCTCTTTCAATCTATCACAATCAAAATATCTATTCCTATAATCACGGCAAGTATCCCATATATGGAACTCAATCTCATCTATCTCTTTTCGTATGGGGGTATATAATTTTTGGTATTGCTTATTATCAAGAACACCGTGTCTAAGCTTCTGCTTCAACT
>JAJRQV010000067.1 GCA_024280035.1 Campylobacterales bacterium | reverse complement strand
GCTAGTTTTCTAAAGAAACTTTTTACTTCGTAAAACCGCTATTCGCTAGTTTTCTAAAGAAACTTTTTACTTCGTAAAACCGCTATTCGCTAGTTTTCTAAAGAAACTTTTTACTTCGTAAAACCGCTATTCGCTAGTTTTGTAAACTCCGCTTGGCTTCTCTAAAGAAACTCTAATATTATTTATACACTAGCTTTGGTTAGGCGAGTGTAACACTCTTTAATATTTTCGCCTGTAATTTTCGAGATGAGTTTTGCAGCTGATTTTTTTGGGATATCTAAGTCTAAAACATCTTTTTCACTTAACGAACTTTGTAGTGCTTTACCCGCTTCAATCACAACAACCCACTCCCCTTTTATTACAGACTTTTCTATCTTAGAAGTTAATTCTGAGGCTATATCATAAAAATAGGTTTGATATTTTTTTGTTAATTCTTTAGCTAAAAAGACTCTTCTATTAGGTACTTCTACTGCTAATTCTTTTAGAAGTTTTTCTAAACGATGTGGTGCTTCATATAAAACAGTTGTAAAACCATTATGTAAGGCTCCTTGTAAAGAAGAGGCTCTCTCTTTTCCCTTATGCGGTAAAAAACCAAAAAACAGCAGTTGAGTATTTACAAAACCACTCGCAACAAAAGCCGTTAAAAGAGCATTCGCCCCAGGTAAAACATCATAATCTATATTTTCATCTTGACAATAACGAACAAGTAATTGACCCGGATCAGAGATACCCGGCATTCCAGCGTCACTCACATAAACAATATTTTTTTCAAAAAATTCAGGGCTAATTTTTTCAATAAAAGCCTGCTCATTATGTGAATGTAAAGAGATGAATTCTTGTTCTTTACGCTCAAGCTTATAACGTTCATTTAAGATATGAAGAAGTTTTTTTGTTACACGAGTATCTTCACATAAAAGTATATCCGCATCACGAAGTGCATCCATAGCTCGCAAAGAGATATCAGCAATATTTCCAATTGGTGTGGGGATTAGGGTTAACATAAAATAACTTTTTGTAAATGCGTAGAAGGGTAGATGTGTAAATGAGGAAATATAAACAAGAAGACTGTATCCACATTCACACTTAAGCGAAGCGAACGCATTCTCTCATCCACGATTAAGAAGTGATACTTCTTAGTCTAAGTTGTAACGTTTTTTGAATTTATCAATACGTCCAGCAGTATCTACCATACGCTCAGAACCTGTGAAGAATGGGTGACATTCATTACAAATTTCAACACGAATTTCGTTTTTCACAGATTTAGTGTCAAATGAGTTACCACATGCACATGTTACTTTACATTCAACTAGATTAGGGTGAATATCTTTTTTCATTTTATTGCCTTATGTGTCACGCTAAGTACGTAATCACGGTATATTTTTTTTAAATCCGTACGGGTGCGGATTTATAATGTCGGAATTATAACTAATTTTTTCTTTATTATCAATTATTTCTAAAAGATTATGCTTTCTTTTTCTTTTTTTATTTATTATCATAAAGTAAAAAAATATCTAATTTAAAAAAACTGACTATAACTTAGCTTTAATAAAAGTGACTAAATCTTTTAGAACAAGTAAAAGGCAAACCATCCAAATAAAACCCAAAACATAATTTAACTCAAGCCCTCGGTATACTAAAAAAGGTAAACCAAGAAAAATTGGCCACTTAATAAAATAAGCAATTAAAATCCCTACCCCATACATCTCTTTCATAATAAAACCTTTGAAGCAATTGCTATTACAGCAGATTCTGAACGCAAAATCATTTTTGTATCTAAACTAAACCTTTTTAAATTCTGCATTTGATTACGTTCTTCTTCAGAAAAACCACCTTCACACCCTATAAGTACAGTGTGAATATCTGTATTACACCTTAATACCTCATCACAAAAGTCAAGAACAACTGTTTCTGGGTTATCTTGGATAAACTTTTCCATACTTTTAACCACATCAAAAACAATACTTTGACTTCGTCCACACTGTTGAGAAGAGGTATCTAAAATACGCATATAACGTTTTAAATCAATCTTATAATTTTTCTGACTTCTTTCACAAAAGATAAACGTGATTTTACTCACACCTATCTCATTAAGACTCGGTAATACTTTTTCAACTGACTTAGGATCAATGACACACCACGCAACATGTAACTGTTTTTGAGGTTTTATCTCATTTTTTTTTCTTGAAACAAACTCCAAAGAAGCCGAACGACCATCAAAAGATAAGACTCTGTATTGATAAAGTTCTTCACTATTTTGATGTTGACGAAAATATAAAATATCATCTATGTTATGACGACGTACCTTAAAAAGGTATTTATACTCTTCGCCTTTTAACTTTAAAATACTCTCACCTGCATCATCAGAGAAAATATACTGCATTTAAGCCTCCATTGTTGCAATTGTACTAATAATTAGCAGTAAAATAAACTCAACTAACACATAATTCAATCCCATTGCTTTATAAACCTCAAGCTCTACACGTCTAAATCGTGTCACCATTTTTAAAAGTTTATTACGTTTTACCTCAAGCACAATAATAACAATTAAACCAAGAATCATCACCACATTAGCAAAATTAAAAGAGAGATGCTTTGCTGCCATCATAATCATTCCCGTTAACATCACAGAACCTAAAAAACTCACATGTGCTAAACCAATAATTGCCATCTGTTTTGCAAAAGCAGCTTGTTCCCTCTTACTTTTATATAAAATTATTATCCCTATTGATGTTATCAGCATTACAATCACTGAAAAAATATGGATACTTTGACTCATTTCGTACATTTCGTTCATATAAAAACCTTAATTACTCACTATAAAAGTAAAATTTTACCCTAACTAACTTATAATAAACGATATTTACTATGAGGGATGACAATGGCATTATCAATAGAAGACGCACTTAAACAGATAGACGAATGGGTTGAACCCTTACATTCTGAAATTGTTTCCCTTGAAGCGTGTATAGGTCGCATACTTTCAAATGATATTATTGCTGTTTACAACCTTCCTGCTTTTAATAATTCTGCAATGGATGGTTACGCAATTAAACATAAGGATGCCGGTAAAGAAGTTATTGTTGGTGATACCATTTTTGCTGGGGATAATTCAAAAGATAGTGTTGAAGAGGGATGTACCTTAAAAATTATGGCAGGTGCTAGAGTTCCTCAAGGCGGTGAAGCTGTTGTGCCCATTGAAGATATAGAAATCATTTCAGATAATGTTATTGCCTTACCTTCTACAATACGAGAGGCTCAGCACATACGTTATGAGGGTGAAGATATTAAAGCAGGAGATAAACTTCTTCATGCTGGAATAAAAATCCATGCCCATCATATTACGATGTTAGCTTCTCAGGGTATTTCACATGTGTATGTTAGTAAACGCCCTCGTGTTGCTGTTTTTGCCTCAGGTAAAGAGCTTAAAATGCATTTTGAAACTGTTGAAGATCATCAAATTCATAATACCAACCCCCCCACCTTTTTGGCACGTTCAACTGAATTAGGCTGTGATGTGATTTTTATTGGAACAGCAGAAGATACGCTTGAAGATATTAAAAAACATATCTCTTCAGCTCTTGAAGGGTCTGACCTTATTATTACCTCTGGCGGGGTAAGTGTAGGAGATGCCGACTTTACAAAAGAGGCATTTTCTTCATTTGATTATGAGAGCTATTTTTCAAAAATTGATATTAAACCAGGTAAACCAACTACCTTTGGACGCATAGGACGAACCTATGTACTCAATCTTCCAGGAAACCCTCTAGCAGCAGCAGTAAATTTTGAAATTTTTGCACAAAGTATCATCTTAAAACTCCATAATGCAAGACGCCCCTATATTGGAAGTTTTAAGGCAAAAATGAAAAATGATTTTGAACAAAGAGTAGGAAAATACACCGTTATTCCAGGTTATTATGATGGGGAATTTTTTGTACCGGTTGAAAAAAGAAGCCCAGGGATGGTCTCACCTCTTGCAAGCTCAAATGCCTTTATGATTACTGATGATAAGGTCTCAACTATTAAAGAGAATGAACAGATCCTACTTATACCTACTCGGTGGCAGGTATGTACCCAAGAAAAGAGTGATATTATTACTACACAAGAGGGGCTTGAGCTTTCACGTGCTAGACAGTCTGTGGATTAATAAACATTTCACCCTTAAGAACTTTTGACCAAAGTTCTTTATCATACCAATCGGCTCTAACTGCCTCAGAAAAAACAATCTTATCGACCTCTATTAATCCCATGTTTTCACTATAGGCATCTTCTTTAAAGCCTTGAGCATACCCTGTTTTAGTCTCATGAACAATAATAGAATGAAGCCTAACCTCTTTTTCTCCATTCATCATCTCTGTACACGAAAGCATCTTATCTACCATCACAAAAATTACACGAGAGAACTGCTCAGCCGAAGGTGAAACAGGAAGCTGCACCCATCGAGATGAATGTTTTTTCATATCTTCAATATAATGTTTATCGTCTCCATCCCATAAGGCAATCGCATGATCAAAAGAGTCAATCAAATCTTTAATAGACTGCTTCATTAAACCAAAGTCAAAAATCATCTGCCCATGGTCTAAAAAATTAGACTCAAAAAGCACCTCAATCTCATAAGAGTGCCCATGTAAAGAAGCCCGACAACGCTCTGTTGAACATCCACGAACAATATGAGCATTTTCAAATTTAAATAATTTACGTATTACCATCTAAACACCCTTATTCTGATCCCAAAGTCTAATATGTAATCTATCGCTGTACACATAACCCTTTGTCTTACAATACTCTATCACATCTTCACTATGAACTTCAAGTTCTGCTCGACTTCCACCCTTGGGCATACAACACACCGCAATAGAAGGAGCAAATTTAATAATCTCGTTTATCTCTTCATCTACACCCGAACGCAAAGACTCTTTGTCCACTGTAAACTTAAAAAAAGCATCTTGAGAATAGGTGGCAATAGTTTGAATAGCCTCAGCATTAATACGTTTTGACCTTGGCTCACCCGAATTAGAAAGTTTTATAGACAGGGCAAAGGTACATTTTTGATAAGCTCTAAAGGTCTCAAAATCCACATTAACAGCCCCATTAGTTTCAAAAGTAACACGATGTCCTTTTCCTTGTAAAAACTCTATAAATGCTACAAATAGCTCATTATCTGCATAAATAAGAGGCTCACCCCCTGTCATCACGATATCAGCTTTAATAGGAAGGGTATAGCTATGATAAATTTCTATTAATGTTTCTAAGTCTTTAATGCTTTTCCAGTTTAAGCCAAAGTATTTTTTATCTACTGCATAAACCGTATCACAACCCATAACCTCAACACCAGTCTCAGAAGTTTCAACACAGCCAAAACCTTCACACTTCATATTACAACCACCAAAACGAAAAAAAAGTGAAGGCGTACCTAAATACTTTCCTTCACCTTGAATAGAATAAAAGTGTTCAACTAAATAGATCAAAGGTTTTTCCTTTTTAAGAGCATATCATCCACAGATTACGCAGATTTAACGGATTAAGAATATTCTTTGTTGAATGCTCTTTTTTAATCAACTTAATCCGTTTAATCTGTGCCCATGCATCAACCACCCGTCTCATAAAATGCACGGTTGGAAGCTTCACCATCTTCTTCAGACCAGCGATTTTTTTCAGGTTTGGTACGAATCACCTCTTTTAAAACATTAGCCGCTTCTTGAATGTCCCCACGTTTTACTGCATCATGTATACTCATCGCCTCATCAAAATACAAACATGGAATTAGATTACCCTCTGCGGTCAAACGTATACGATTACATTTCGCACAAAAGTCATCCTTATAAGGTTCAATGATACCAAACTTATAGCCATCTTCACACTTATACCCATGTGATGGAGAAGTTGCTTCAAAGCCCTCATCCGTGAACTTATAACGCTCACCAATAATAGAAAGAAGTTCATCTGACTTCATCCCTTTAATATCAACAGAAGCGTGAACATTTTCCATATACTCAATATAACGTATACTCATATTACGCTCTTTACAGTACTCTAAAACATCAAGGATTTCACCATCATTCATACCCTTCATCGGCACCATATTAACCTTAACCTTTAGACCCACTTTTAAGGCTTCATTCACCCCTTCAAGTACATTCTTAAGAACATCTTTTTGTGCAATAGCAAGTGCAACCTCAGGTTTCAGCGTATCTATTGAAACATTAATACGTTTAAGCCCTGCATCTTTAAGTCGTTGCGCTGTCCCTTTTAATAAAAAAGCATTAGTTGTCATGGCAAGGTCAATATCAGGTTTATAATCATAAATCATCTTTAAGAACTTATCCAAGTCCTCGCGAAGAAGCGGTTCACCACCTGTTATTCTAATTTTTTTAACACCCTCATCAATGGCTACTTTAATAAACAAAAATAACTCTTCAAACGAAAGTAAATTCTCTTTTGGAACCCATGAAAAAGGTTTCTCAGGCATACAGTACTGACATCTAAAGTTACATCTTTCTGTAACTGAAACCCTTAAATAATCAACTGTTCGACCATAACTATCTACTAACATACTTTATTTCCTAGGTTTGAGTCCTTAGTTTTTAGTTTTTAGTTTTCAAAAGAGAAGAGCCTTCTACAAACTAAGAACTAAAAATCAAGAACTAAAAAATTTTAATTTTTTTAATACTGGAAGATTAACTAAATAAAAATAGTTTTCTTCTTAGTTATGTAATTATATTTAATTTTTATTAGAAGTTTAATGAGAGAGGTCAAGCCACCGAGGTGACTTGAAAGTTTAGAGTGGATTAGTTAGAGAATTTATAGTCTAACATTACCCAGAATTTTTGAACATCAGTCGCTTTTGGATTACCAGAAGCTGCTGAGTCATCTGCAGAGTAATCAGCATATTTTAACATACCCGTAAGATTTTTAACACCGGGGATAGCTCTTTTGTAAAGTAAATCAATCTCTTGACCATAACTTACGCTTCCTTCTTCCGCTTGAAAATCATGGTAAACTGCTTTAAGTACACCCACTTGTTTAGATTTATATCCAACCATAAGGTTTAAATCTTCAAGACCATTTTCAGGTGTTGTAAGAAATAAATCTGCCCAACCATTATGCCCATGATTTGTACCTAATGGTGTACTAAATGCTTTATTAGTAGTACCTGCACCTGCTAAAGTGTTTCCATCATCAGCTGATTGCACATTGTAACCTACTTGAGCAAGAATACCACTCATATTTACACCCAAAATCAAGTTGTAGTAATCAGAGTCAGTTTTTACATTACTATTGTCTTTTTCAAAAGATGGATCACTCATTGTTGCATATTCAGCACGATAATTTAAAGTAAGACCATCACCTAATTTTGGTTTACCTGTTAGAGCAAGACCATAAGTATCACCGAAGTCTTCAATTAAATAACCATAAGCAGTTACTGTTAAAGCATTCATTACTTTATATTTTGCATTTACAAGTAAAGTCTCTGTATCATAACTGTTTACTTTAGGTCCACCATCAGCAAAAATAGTGTTAACTTCAGTTACATATACTGCTGCAATATTAAGGTTTTCAATAGAATTATCAAAAATTGAAATTGCGTTGTATGTTTGTGGCATTTGTCTCCAACCTACCGCACCAACAAAACGTTGATTATCTAGATTAATTAACTGACGACCTACTCTCAATTTAGTTTTATTATATTTAAAATCTAAATATGACTGAGTTAATCTAGTTTGTTCAGGATCTGCAACTACATTTACATTATTAGAATGGCGTCCGTCTAATCCGTTATAATTATCTGGATTAACAGCATGAACATCTGTCATTTCCACATATCCAGATAACCAATCAAGACCAGCAATATCAGCACCAACACCAAGAACTAAACGATTTGTTAAAGCATTTGCATTATTCACAGTATTATCTGTATCTACCATCTCATAACGAGGACGAATTTCACCCTTCACTTTTACATTACTTAACAAGTTGATTCCATCAGCTGCTTGAGCTGACACACTTGACATACCAGCAACAACCGCTGCTACTAAAGACATTTTAATTACGTTTTTCATTCATTCTCCTTAAATAAGTCTGTTTGTAGACCTCTTTAAAAATTCCTGAACTTCTCCCTACAAGAAGTTTAGAAAAGGTCTAGATTCAGATATAAAAATATTTTAACGCTCAATTTTGTCAAAAATTGTCAAAATCGGTCAAAACAGTTCATAAAATTAAAACCTTGCCCTAGGCATAAGTTTTAATCTAAACATAAGTTTACTTGACAAGTTTAACGCTTATCTCTGCTGATATTTCTTGATATCGGTCAATTTTAGTCACCTAATTCAAGAATCTAAGTATCAACAAATCGCACCAGTTAAATGTTGTTTTCAAACGTTAACTGGTCTAATTTATTGACTTATTTTTTCTCTTCTTTTATTAAAGATTCACCTATTTTTTCTTCAATCTCTGCCTGCTGTTTAGACATCTCAAAACGAATCTCATCCATAACTTGCTCAGGTACATTTTCATCTTTATACCAGTTAACAGAATCAATATTTCCCCCATAATCATTTCCAAATTCTTCTACCTTAGCCACGTATTCATCCATATCATGACATGTGGCAACACGGTCATCTACCATGTCTTTTAACTCGATAAACCAGTTCTCACCGGTTAAATCCATTTTAATAGTTGAAGTGAAAATAACTGCCATTATCTGTCTTTCGTCTCATCAAAAGTTTTTGCAAAACCTTCAAGATCTTTATTTTTTAAATCACCATTATATACGATATCTTTTGCCTCAATCGTATCATCATTAAGCATCTTTGGTACCACATCTTGATTATTAATCACTTCCATATGGGCATCCAGCTCATCTTCAGAATATGCCATCTGCATATCCGCAGCAATAACATGAGGAATGGCTTCAACCACACGAAGTTTTTCAAGTTCTTCAGCAACACCTTCACCCTCAATAGTAATCACAATACGCCCTTTTTCATCATGAAGATGATAATCACATACTTCACAATCTTTTAGGCTCTGTACTACCTCATCTAAAAACTTTGGTATGGTTTGAACTACAATACTTGATATATTCATTTTCTTATCCTCATAATATATTTTACTTATATTTCATTATTTTATCACAAACTCGCTACTATAATACTTGACTAAAATCATTTAATCTTATAGAAGTTAATCGTATTATCATCACTACTGATAAAAAGTTCATTCTCATTCATAAAAACAATATTGCTTATGGTAATCTTATTTCCGCCAAGCGTCACTAAGTCTTCTTTTGTTGAAGTGTCAAATACAATTACATTATTATCTTCATCACTAGCATAAGCAACTCGTTTTCCACTTGGACTTAACCCTACACTGTAAATTAAAAAAGGTGCTATTTTATAATATGCAGAATAAGCTTCATATACTACAACTCTTCTATCTTGCCCCGCTGTTGCAATAACACCATTTTTAATATCAACTTGAAAAACATTATCCAGGTTTTTCCCCGAAAGTTTTTTAATAAACTTGCCATCTTTTGTTGCATGAATTTTAAGATCACCACTCTCATCTGCAATAACAATCTTTGCACGGTTTTCATCTAAGCAAAAATTAGAAAACTTTGCTCCAGAAGCCTGAAACGTCCAATTCCGTTCTCTTTTTGTAATATCATATGAGATAATCTCATTACTTAACAGTGCTAAGATAATGGTGTTTTTATCTAAAAACTTTGCCTTTGCAATTGCCATATTATCAGAAGCATCAATCACGCGTTCTCGTTTGCCATCATGATGAATATCAACACGTCTAAATCCACCTGATGTTTGTGAAAGAACTAAGGTGAAATCATCTATAACATCAACAGAATATACTTTTGAATCTACCTCATCACCTACAAAATCTTTAATCTTCTCAACTTCTATTGTTTTAATCTTTTTAGTTGTTTTGATATTAAAGATATCAACTGTTCCCGCATCTGTGGAAACATACAGATGTTTATTAGCAAAAAGCATATCAACCACAGCACCATCAGCCTGATATTTTTTAGAAGGGTCTTGTGCAAAAAGAGAGAGTATTAAAAAAGAAAAAATCAAAAAGTGTTTCATAAGTTAAGTCCTGTAATATCTATCGCGTACGTTGGGCAGCGGTTATAACAAAACCCACAGCCTGTACATTTATTTTCATCAATAATGGGTTTAAAAAGTCCTTGAAAAATAATAGCTCTATCGATACATGGGTCTTTACATGACATACACATCACCCCATCCCAAGCAACACAAGCACCTACAGAAATATCAAAATGTGCATTAATATTATGCATATTTTCAACATTTAAAACATTATATTCATTACATGCAATTGCACATTCATCACAAAAGGTACACCCTTGAAGGGAAAAGTCTAAATAGGGGGTTTTATCATCAGAAATTTTAATAATATCTGTTTCACAAACACTAGCACATGCAGCGTCACATTCATAACAATGTTTGAGAAAAAGAGATTCATCTGTATTATAAGGGGGTCGAATAAGAATAGATTTTTTTTCTTCTTTACTCTCACCTCTTAATGAAGAAGTAAGAGAACTAAATAGCTCTCTTCTTTCCATGACTAGTGCTTACCTGCACCCGCCGCTGCTTCAGCTGCTTTTAAAGAACCTGCTGCAGAGTTTTTGTTTGCGATATCTTCAGCAGTAATAAAGTTATCACCACCTTTTACTGTATCTAGTTCGTCCATAATTACTTCATTCCAGTGAGAACGGCTTGCACCATCTGCTGTAATAAAGTTAGCTTGGAATGTATTTTCCACAGCAAGATTACCTTGTGATTGTGGAGCATGACATTGTGAACAGTTAAAACGTGCTTGAGAAAGATGTGTTAATTTCTTAACAGATGTCTCATTTTTATAATTATCAACAGTTTTAGTAAAGTCTTGACCTACTAATTTGTGATGTGGTCTCATATCTAAGAAGTGAGATGCTGGTAGTGGAGTTGCGCCCATTGCTGGAGCAACTTCAGGAGCATGACACCCGATACAAGCATTATTTCCTCTAGTAATTGGTAAAAAACCAGATACATCATGAGGAATCATTGGTGGTGCATCTTGAAATGCACGATTAATTTTCTTTGACGAACCTGCACCTTCTGTTCTGTACTCAGTTTTTGCTGCTGATGTACTGTCTTCAGTATAAAGGTCTGTCTTTCTAAGTCCTAAAGACTCTTCTGTAATTGTTGCTTTAGCTGCTACTTGACTTGATGCCCCGTTAGCCTTTGCCGATGAATTTCCACCACAACCAACAAAAAGTAGTGTTGCAGTAGCTAAACCTAACGTTACCTTACTTATTAACTTCATATTTGTCTCCTATTTCTTATCTATAAAATTTCTTATCGAAAAATTTAGAGCGTCGTCATCACACACTTCAATACATCGTGCGCAATTTGTACACGCGCCCATTGTCACCGTCGCAGAATGTTTGGCTACCATATGTAGAACCTCTTTTTCTGGACATACTACTTTACATTTCATACATTCAGTACAGTTATCTACATTATGTTTTACTCTAATAAGAGAAAACTTACCTACAAGTGAGTAAAACCCACCTAAAGGACAGACATAACCACACCATCCATTTTCATGAACAAACAGATCAAAAAAGAAAATAATTAAAATGGCAGAAAAGCCAAATCCCATGCCAAATACAAGACCCCTGTGTAACATTGAAATTGGTGAAACCAACTCGAAAGCAGTTAAACCCATTGCAAATGAAAGTACTAAAGACATTGCAAGAATCCAAAGACGTAAGTTACGACTCATATAGACTCTTTTTTGAACATGCGAAATACCTAACTTACGACGAAGCCAATTGGCTGCATCAGTAACCATATTGATAGGGCAAACCCAAGAACAGAACATACGACCACCCACTACTCCATAAAATAGAGCAATAATAACCGCGCCAATTAAGACATCTGTTGTAATCACTGAACCCGCTACACACATCTGTAACACAGCATAAGGATCACTTAATGGAACCGTCCCTAAAAGAACAGAAGAACTAAGGTTACCCTCAAGAATCTTCAAACCCCATACATTTGCTGCAACATAAAGAGCCATAACAGTTATTTGAGTAATGCGGCGAGAAATTAAATATTTCATTAGTATAACTCCGAATCATCATTTAAACTGTCTAAAGCACTCTGTTTGCTTAACTCAGTATGAGTGGTAGCACCTGTCGCATCTTTTATACGTGCTTCATCTTTTTTATCCCAACCCTTAACATAATGGCTTCCGGCATGACCTAAAACCACATCTCTAGGAATAATAGTAATTGCTGCTTTTTCCGTGATACAAGCATGTTCACACATACCACATCCCGTACAAACATCATTCACTACTACTGGTGTTAAAAAGGCGTGTTTCCCTGTCCTCTCATTTTTATCGTACTCAATTATAATAGCTTCATCAATTAAAGGACAGGCACGATGACAAGCATCACACTGAATCCCCCAAAAAGCTACACAAGCACTACTATCAATAACCGCAACACCCATACGTGAAAGATTAATATCAAGTTCACCATCTGTACTTACGCTTTGCTCATCAAGAGCGCCCGTAGGACAAACCGGTACACAAGGTATATCTGTACACATATAACATGGAATATCACGTGCATCAAAGAATGGTGTTCCCATTGGTTTATGGTCACCTGGAGCTGCAAGCTTTAGCGTGTCATAAGGACAGGCTGAAACACACAAACCACATTTGATACATGTTTTTAAAAAATCTTTTTCTGGCAAAGCACCCGGTGGGCGAAGAATTAAAGACGAAGCCGTTGACTCTTCCAACATAGAACTCCATACAAGAGCTCCTATACCTGCAAGACCCGCAGCTCTTGCAGTTGTTAACAAAAATTTCCGACGACTACTAAATTTCTCTTTGCTCATAAATACTTCTTTACCTATGCTTTGTAAATTTTAACAGCACATTTTTTGTAATCTGTCTGTTTTGACATTGGACATGTCGCATCTAGACAAACTTTATTGATAAATACTTTTTCATCAAACCATGGAACAAATACAAGCCCACGAGCAGGACGGTTACGACCACGAGTTTCAACACGTGCCTTAACTTTACCACGACGAGATTCAACCCATGCAAGTCCACCTTGTTTAAGGCCTTTAGCTTTTGCATCGGCAGGGTGCATGTAACATAATGCTTCAGGAACTGCACGGTATAACTCAGGTACACGCATTGTCATTGTTCCAGAGTGCCAGTGCTCAAGCACACGACCTGTACATAACCATGTATCATAATTTTCATCTGGCATTTCAGGAGGATCCATGTACGGACGAGCAAAGATTTTGGCTTTATTTTTAAGACCAGTTTTCTCTTTTTTCTTAATACCTTGAAGATCTCCATAAGGAAGCGCTTTAGCTAACTTACCGTAGAATGCAAATGCATTGCCATTTTCTTTTGTCTCTTTAGCTGCATACGGATCATACTTAGAGTTAAATCTCCATTGAGTCTCTTTACCGTCAACAACTGGCCATTTAAGACCACGAACTTTTTGGTACATATCAAATGGTGCAAGGTCATGCCCGTGTCCACGTGTAAATGATGCGTACTCTTCCCATAAATATTTCTGAATGAAGAAACCATACCCTTCAAACACTTTACCATCAGAACCAATTACATTACGTCCATCACCATAACCTTCTGAGTTATCGTAACCTGCTTGAATAGGATCTTTTTGGTCAAGTTTGTAAGATTTTGCCACATCATTTGCAAATAAGATATCAAACATTGTAGTGTCTTCAGAATATCCCATCTCTTTTGCTTGAGCAATAACATTTGGAAGTGGTTTTTTACGTGGACCAGAAGGCGCTTGTTCACCCCATAAATCTTTAACCGTAAAACGTTTAGAAAATTCAACCCATTGCCATGTATCAGACATTGCGTCACCTACAGGAACAACTTGTTGTCTCCAGTGTTGTGTACGACGCTCTGCATTACCATAAGCTCCCCATTTTTCATAAATCATTGCTGATGGAAGAATAAGATCAGAAACTTTTGCTGAGATACCTGGGTAACCATCAGAAGTAACAATAAAGTTATCCATTTCACGAGCCGCTTTAATCCAGTGAGTTGCCGAAGCAGAATCTTGGTAAGGATTACAAACATTTACCCATGCAAATTTAATTAATCCATCTTCAATATCACGGTGGATTTTCATAATGTGTTGTTTACCAACTGGGTTAATCGTACCTTGTGGAACCATCCATTTGTGTTCAGCAATTGAACGGTGTTTAGGATTTTTAACCATCATATCCGCAGGAAGACGGTGAGTAAATGTACCTACTTCACGAGCTGTACCACAGGCAGAAGGTTGACCCGTTAATGAGAATGCACCTGAACCTGGTTTAGCTTGTTTGTTAAGCATAAAGTGAACATTATATGAAAGTGTATTTGTCCAAGTACCACGTGTATGTTGATTCATACCCATAGTCCAGAAAGATACAACTTTTCTACCTTTTTCTACATACAGTGCAGCTAAGGCTTTTAGTTTCGCTTTGAATTCATTAATATCTTCATCTGGATCACCCTTAACAATTTTAGCAGTATAATCTAAAGTATATGGAGCAAGAGATTTTTTGTACTCTTCAAAAGAAATTTCCCAGTGTTTCAATGTACCCGCAGTATTATTCATTGTATCACCTTCTTTATAACCATAAGGTGCTAAAGCAGGCGCTTCTTTTGCAGAAACTTTTTTACTCATCTCTTTAGAAATTGTTTCCATCTCTAATTCAGTATATTTACCATCTACAAGAGATTTTTCACCCTTACGACGCATACCGTAACCAATGTTTACAGGACCCGCAGCAAAGATAATATGTTTCTTAATGAATTCCCAGTCAATAACTTCGGGATGGTTGTAAACGATTTCGTGTGCAACGTAGTTCCATAAGGCTGTATCAGTATTAGGTGAAAAAAGAATTTCAATATCTGCAAGATCCGAAGTACGGTGTGTATACGTTTGAATAGAAACAACTTTAACACGATCTGGATCAGACAGTTTTCTATCTGTAACACGAGACCAAAGAATTGGGTGCATTTCTGCCATGTTTGATCCCCAAGCTACTACAGTATCTGTAAGCTCGATATCATCATAACAACCAGAAGGTTCATCCACACCAAATGTTTGGTAGAAACCAACAACAGCAGATGCCATACAGTGACGTGCATTTGGATCAAATGCATTAGAACGGAAGCCCGCTTTCATCATTTTCTGAGCGGCATACCCTTCCATAATTGTGTATTGACCTGAAGAAAATACACCAACAGCTTCTGGACCACCTGATTTAAGTGCCTTCTTCGCGTAAAATTCCATCTCATCAAATGCTCTTTCCCAAGAGATTGGAGCAAATTTACCGTGCTTGTCAAACTTACCATCTGCACCTACACGAAGTAGAGGTTGAGTTAAACGGTCAGCACCGTACATAATCTTCGCATTAAAGTAACCCTTAATACAGTTAAGACCACGATTTACTGGAGCAGCAGGATCACCCTTAACAGCAACAATCTTACGATCATTACCTTCACCCTTAGTTGCCATCATGATACCACAACCGGTACCACAGAAACGACATGCTGCCTTATCCCAGCGCCAGTCGCTCTCCGCTTTTTCTTGACTTGCCTGTAATTCTACAGGTACTGTCATTCCCATTGCACTTGCAGCTGAAGCAGCTGCAGCACTTTTTAAAAACTTTCTTCTATCTAGTGACATATAAACCTCCTAAAGTTTTGTGGACACCACAATTAAACTTACAAAACTAAGCTTAATTGTAGTGCCCTATCACACTCTGGCATTCTTGAAAGGTTATACCTTGCGTACACCCTTCAAAAAATGCCTTTATATTAAAAATGTCTTAAACTAAAAACTAAGTTTTTTGCATTAATTATAATACATTTATTTAGGTTAAATTATTCTTGACATCTGTCAATTATAGATAACTTTCATAGGTAAATGTGATTAATTTGTGATTAAATTATATAGATTTCACCTTAATACAACAATAAAAAATAATTTTACATTTTAGATTTTTATTTAATGAGAATACTCCCTATTTTAGGGAAAGATAGAAGGACTAAACAGGACAAAAAACCTCTTAATTTTATAAAAAGCAGAGATAAAGAAGATAAGTTTTGTGTGATTTAGATAAATATTATCTTTTATCACCTCTTTTATGAATAAGTATTTATTATAAGATAGAGTTAACTTTGTCTAGCTTAATAATAATAATATTTATTTCAATACTTTTAATCAACTCGATAATAAACAGAGGCAGGTTGAGAAAAATTTGGCACTTCATCATAAGTAAAAACAGCATAATATTTACTCTCATCTAAGGCACCAAAGTTATCATAAGTGTAGGAGTCTTTTCCGCCATAAAGCTTTTGCCCATCATAAGGAGAAGATGGTAAATGAAAAGGATTTTTAACAACAATAACACCTTTAAAAGCCTCATCATCTGGGTTTTTCCATGACAGTTTCACCATACCATTATCTTTTACAAAGGTGAGCTCACTCACTTGAGCTACTGGGTCACGACGTTTTTTAATATACTCAATATTTAGTGTGGGAACATTAACATTCTTGCTGTCTGTCCAATCTACCAATTGTGAACTTGCATAATTTTTTTCTGAGGTCGGTAAAATCACAAAAAAGAGTTTCTCATTTTCACGCATTGCATTCACAAGTTCAACAATAGAGTAGGTGTCAAAAACAAAACGCTGAGACTTCTGCTTCTTTAAGTCTTCAACACTCACATCATAACCAATACGTTCAATACTATCACGATGCTCTATACCCTTAACACTTTTTTGCTCAGAGTGAGAACTTACAAGTTCAACATGAAATCGTAGGTTCTGAGTTGCCAAGATTTTAATTGCATCCATCTCAAGGTAAATACTTGACATAACCGTGTTATCAACATCAGGAAGGTTATCTAAATTAAACTATATACAACCGTACTGTTTACAGCCCTTTTTATCAAAACCAACGGTTAACTCCTCTTCTATATTTCCACTTTCAGTAATTGTTGTTAAAAGCGAGCTTTTTAACTCAATTTTTGCAGCAGGAATAGTATAAGAGATATCAAGTTTTGGTCTAAATTCTAGACCGCTAGAGAACTTAGAAAACCCAATATCCCACTGCATTAATTGTGAAGAGCGGTCAAGAGGAAGTTTTGTTGGTCCATCCATTCTAAAGGTAATTTCTTTACGTTTAAGTGCTTCTTGTAAAAGTTTTCTCTCATTTTTAGCAAACTCCCAGGTTCTCCAAATACCTTGAGACAGTTCATGTGCCTCGGTAGGCTTTTCGATAAAGGCTAAAATAGGGGCATCTCTGACGGCTGTAAATGATGACAAGTTTTCACATGCACTCTCATCCATAATACCTAAGCGCCACTCCCCATATTTCTCAATTTGAACATTTACTCTATTAATAGGGTACATTGAAATACGCGCTGAACGAATAATGGCATTTTCAGGAACTGAATCAAGTGCGAAGCCCAGTACACCATAACACTCTCCTCGTGTTTCAGAAACACCAACAAATAAAGAGTTATATCCAAAGTGTTCCGAATTCTTAATAGTTTTCTCACCCACATAACCAATTTTCTCTTTTATGGGAAAAAGAATTTTTGAAAAACCATCAATATCACTCAGCGTTCTTATGCTTAGTTTAGGAGCAAAGGCTGACTTAATACCTCTTTTTTTACAAACAGCTCGAATGAAATAGGTATAATTTTTTGAAGAACGAAGATGTTTATCAATAAAAGATTTTGACTTTGTCATACCTATTCGATTAGAAGCCTGACAAAATGAAATCTCTTTTTTAGAACGATAAATCTCAAAATAAACATCTTCTTCTTCAGGGTATTCCCATTCAAGTTCCACTCTATTACTGGCTACCTTCTTTGCAATAAAATTTGCCATACGAGGAAGACGAATACTTTTATCATAATTAGGAACTTCGGTTAAGGCATAAATAAGTGCAGGAATATTTTCATTAATATTTTCTGTCATATTTTCAATAAAATCAGAAATATTTCGCGAACCCACCTCTACAGTTAAGGCTAAGGCACCCGTAGAGTAATAGAACTCACGACCAGAACCTGAGATAAGATGCACCGGAGGTTTACCCATATGAACACCATACTCACGACCAGAAACCTTTCTTATCTCTTCAGCCATATTAGCAGAGAGTGTATTTAAGTCTGTTGCATTAAGAGCATCTTCATGTTTAAAATTATGTGCAGGAAAAAAAACATTTCCTTGAGAATGATAATCTAAGGCAATGGTAATGTTGGGATGATCTTCTGCAAAATGTTTTAAAGCCAAGGTTTCAGGTTCAGAAAAAGGTTCAGGTCCTGAGTACACATTAGAAGAGGTGTTTTTAGAAGGGGCATAACCCACATTAAAGTTACGGTTTAAATCCACTCCAAAACTACCATCTGCATTTTGTCTACGATTTTTTCTCCAAAAAGAGAAGTGCGTACGTGAAAACTCAAACCCATCAGGGTTAGCACAAGGAACCATATAAAGTGTTGCCTTAGAAAGTGCCTCATTAAGAACAGGGTCATAATCAATATGGTCTAAAATATACTCACCAAAACCAACTGCTAATTCAATACCTATCCATTCACGTGCATGAATAGTCCCTGTATAAAGAAGTGCCGGCTTAGCATCTGCACTCGAAAGATCTTTTGAAACTGTTACTACAATAATGTCACGATCTTCCCAGGTTTTACCAATCACTTCTACACGAAAAACATTAGGATACTTCTTTTGGGCTTCGTAAAAAAAGTCTACACTCTCTTGATAAGATTTATACTGCTCACGCAAATGATTTACTCCATTTTATAAGGTGTTGCTCTGTTATAAAGTCATAATTTTTCAGTTCATCAAAAGAGCTAATCTCTTCCTCATCCACAAGCTCTTTAATTTTAACTGCAAGCTCTTCTTCCATTCCATACAGTGAAAGCAGTTCGGTTAAAGAGACGGTAGTAATATCAAACTTTTCTTCTTTAATTTCAGAAGAGTGTTCACCTTCAATACAGGCCTCTTTTACTGCATCAGGAAGATCGGCTTCATTTTTAATCTGCTTATATTCTTGTGGAAAATCAGAATCATCAGAGAGTTCTGCTTTTTCCATATCAAAAGGACCATTATCACTCATATACATTGCACCATCACTTGAAGGTGTATAATTTGCAAAGTACAGATGTCTAAGTGTTCTCAAAATGGAAGGGTCCATTTTTCCTAACTCTTCCCAAGAAAAAAGTGGAACATGAGGTTTTCTAAATCTTCCTTCTGAAAGATCCCACATAATGTATTGACCAATCCAATCACGAATATAAGGAAAGGCTGCAAATGCCGTAGCACATTCAATAATATATGCCTTATTTGTATTTTTATCAATACCAACATCACAAGCCCAGTACTCAGCCTTAGCTGCTTTTGAAGCAGCAACAGCTACTTCAAGTGCTGCCATTGGAACATTATCATACGCCATATCTCCACCTTGAGAGGTGTTCGTAATCCACTCATTTTTAGCCGAGTAACGCCAGAATGCACAAACCGGTTTATGACCAATAAGCATCACACGAATATCACCCGAATCTTTAAGAGGAATGGCATCTTGCATATACATGGGATTATATTTTTCTTTTGCGAAAAGTTCTTTCGCCTCTTTATAGTTATCTACCTTATGAACAAAATAACCACCATAATTAGATGCCCCATAAGAACGTTTTACAATTTGTGGATAGAAACAGTTTTTAAGATACTTATCACCCTCTTCATGATCATAAAAAATTCTTGTATTAGGTGTTGCGACACCATGTTTTTGACAAAATAGTGTTACATTCTCTTTTGACTTGTTAGAAAACTGTGTCTCTAAAGAAGGAATAAAACGAACATGAGGAAGAGCCTTGGCAATCTCTCTAAAAGTTTCATATGCTGTTGCAGGAATATTACCCACAAGCACTTCAATCTTCTTTTTCTTTACCTCTTTAATAAAACGATCTTTATCATTTTTCCAATGATACGTCACTTCTTCAATTTTATCTGGCCAGCCTTTAAAATTTGAGTAATCAAAAAATCTCATTACATAGTCTAAATATAAAAATCCTAGTTTTGGTAGTTTCTTTTGTGTGCTCATCTTTTTTCCTTTAATAAGTTATATTTTTTTAAGATACTTCTAATGGCTGAGAAACATTTGCTTCACAAACCGCCATGTCTTGTTTTACCACAGAAACATTTGCTTC
>JAJRQV010000066.1 GCA_024280035.1 Campylobacterales bacterium | reverse complement strand
TATTCAAGTGCAGTACAAGTCGGTAGACCCGATCCTCAGGCACAAAAACAAGAGAGTCAAAACAGTGAAAGTAATGCCCTTCTTCAAACACAAGATTCAAAGATAAACAATCCTAGTGCGTTTGTTCAGCAGATAAATTCAGCCTCAAGTGTAAATGTTGTAGTAAGTACAACAAACACGAGTGTGAGTAACTCTTTGAATAGCTTTTCAAGCTTAAATGCTCAGGCAAAATCGATTACTGCTTTTTCTTAAGTTATTTTAAAATGTTATGCAGAGAGTTTGCCTCTTGCATTTTAGTGTCTAACTTGTCCCACTCTTCATTTTGAATCATTTTTTTCATCTTTTCTAACTCATCTTCAAAATAACTGAGTGAATCTAAAAGATGATTCTTATTTTGTCTGAAAATATCTCCCCACATATTAGGCGAAGATTTAGCTAAGCGACTCATGGAACGAAAACCACCTGCCGCAAGGTTTAAAATATTTTCATGCTCTTCATGTTTTAATACAGCATTTGCCAAAGAGTAAGAGATAAGGTGAGGCATATGAGAAATAAAGGCTACATGTAAGTCGTGCTCACGAGCTTTCATGTAGACCAGTTTCATATGAATCTGTGAAAAAATACGAACAGCTGTTTCTTGCTGATATTCACCCGAGTTTTCTAAGTCACAAAGAACAACAACCTTATCATGATAAAGCTCATCAAAGGCAGCCGTTGGTCCAAATTTTTCTGTACCCGTCATTGGATGAGCAGCCACAACATTAAGGCGAAGGTTTTTTGGAATAGAAGTAACAATTTTCTCTTTTGTTGAACCTAAGTCAATGATAGTTGTATCTTTAGTTACCCCTTCTAAATCTTTTAGACAGGCAATAATCCCATCCACAGGAATAGCTAAGACAATAACATCAGCTCTTTTTACTTCATCAAAGTCTACGATTTTATCAACAAGACCTAATTCAATTGCTTGTTTCTGGTGTTCTTGATTATGGTCATAACCTATAATAGTTTTAATCATAGGTAATTTTTTAATTGCCATTGCAAATGAACCACCCATGAGTCCTAAGCCGATAATTGCTGTTGTCATTTTGACCTCTAATATATTAGTTAGCGAAATTATAGCAAAGTTGATATAATTATATAAAAAGAGAGTAGTTTATGCCGTATTCGCATCTATTTAAAAAAGAGAAAATTTTATGCTCATGCAATCATATTACTATTGGTGAAGCTGTTGAATTTATAAAAGAAAACAATATTCAGACTGTTCAAGAGTGGATGGAAAATGAAGAAGGGCATGTTGGAAATAAGTGTGAAGCCTGTATTGAAGAGGGAACAGAGAATGATGGGGTAACCTTAGCCACTATCTTATCTCAGGTAAAACAGGGAAAACTAGACTAGGCGGTTTGCGAAGCAAAGGTTTCTTTAGAAGACTAAGCAGTTAATGCAGTAACTATTTTTTAAAGAACTAAACTTTTTTAATAAAGTCTAAAATGAATTCTTTAAAATCTTCCATCAGTAGAGTTGGTGTTCTTTTTTTATTATAAATAAGAGAAAAGTCACGTTTAAACTGATGATTAATAATTTTTATTTCGAAAAGTTTTTTTTCGCTTAACTCTTTTGCTACAGAGATACGAGGTAGACAAGAGATATATTCTTGGTCTAAGAGTAAAAAATTCTTAATTGCTTCGGTATGTTCAAGTTCTAAGATAATATTGAGTTCTTTATCAATAGGTTTAATCTGCTCTAAAAAGACAGAACGTGTACCTGAGCCTTTTTCACGTAAAATCCATTTCATCTGAGTAAGGTTATCAATATAGTATTTCTCATTTAAGTAAGGATTAGAGCTAATAACAATAAGTTCATCAGGTGCAATAAGCTCTTGTACTACGGATGTTGAATGAATAGAACCTTCTATAATACCTAAATCAATCTCAGCATTTTCAACAAGTTTTACAACATCTTGGGTATTTGCCATTTTAAGACTTGTTGTAACATCGGGACGTCTGTTTTTATAAGTAGTAAGCAGTTGCGGCATGATATAGTGTGCAGTTGTAAGACTTGCCCCTATTTTAATATCTCCATGAAAATGATTTTGTGTAAAGGTATGGTGCAAATCTTTAAGCTCAATGAAAAGAGGTTGTACTTTTTTAAGAAAAAGCCGTCCTCTTTCATTTAGAACTAGTCTTTTGCCAACACGTTCAAAAAGTTTTTCATCCAGATGATTTTCTAACTCTTTTAGTGCCATAGAGATAGCCGATTGACTCATTTTAAATTGATTAGCCACTTCAATCAGTGTTTGTGATTGAGATACTGAGATAAATAATTCGATTTGACGAAGTGAAAACATAAGATTATACTTTATGGATTAAAATTTATTAAACATTATAACACTAATATAAAAGATGATTACACAGTTTATACACGAATTTTGATTATACTATGTAAAATCAGGAGGATAATATGAAGTATGTTTTAGGATTATTATTATTAATGAATGTTGTTATGGCACAAGAAAAAATAGCAATATTTGCAGGAGGATGTTTTTGGTGTATGGAGGCAGCTTTTCAACCTTTAAAAGGTGTACAAGAGGTTGATTCAGGCTACATGGGTGGAAATTCTTCTGTGGCAAATTATGAAGAAGTCTCTGCTGGAAACAGTGGGCATTATGAGGTGGTTCAAATTCATTATGATTCAGACATAATTACTTATCAACAACTTTTAGATGTTTTTTGGAAAAATATTAACCCAACAGATGAAAGAGGGCAGTTCGCGGATAGGGGAAAACAGTATGAAACGGTTATCTTTTATACGAGCCCTAAACAAAACATGTTAGCAGAAGCTTCTAAAGTAGCCTTAGAAAAGTCAGGTAAGTTCAAAAAAAGATAGCAACAAAAATAAAAGAAGCTAAAGACTTTTTTAAAGCAGAAGAGTATCATCAAGATTATTTTAAAAAGAATGTTATTCGTTATCAGTTGTATAAAAAAGGTTCAGGTCGAGAAGATTATATTAAGAAGACCTGGAAATAGGGTGCTTGTTTACTTTTAAAGACTACACTTCTTTTAAATCTAGCCGATATAGGCTTTAAGTAAATGTTATTAGGATGAAATAATGAGCTTTGGACAAATAGTTACTGTAGTTTTTGTGATATTTATTGGTTATTTAACCTTTGGTGATAAAATAGAAAAGTTATATG
>JAJRQV010000065.1 GCA_024280035.1 Campylobacterales bacterium | reverse complement strand
TGCTAGAATCAACAACATTATCTTTAAATGTTTTTTCTACCACATTATGTTTTTTTGAACAATATACCCAACCTTATTCTACAATCAATCCTGTTCCTCAACGCCCTCCTTTAAGCTAAACTTTTTCTCATTAACGTAGACCATAAAAGGTCTTATTATTAATTTTTAAAGGTAATTTATGAAAAAAATAGTTTTACTGTGTTGCGCAGTAATAGTAATACAAGCAAAAACATTCTCTCTTAGTACTTATCTTGAAGCTGTGCATAGCTCTGTATTAATGCATGCATATAGTTCTAAAATAGATTCAAATCTTGCTACTTCACGTATGGGTGTGCAGACAGAAGGTTTTTTACTTAACGGTATGATAGGTAATGCTGAAGATAAAAATAGTAACAATAGTGAAGTTGAATTTCATGTATCTGTAGAAAAAGAGCTCTATTTAGGCGATAGTGATATGTATATTAATGCCCTTAAAATAGAAGGGAAAAAACAGAAAAAACTACAACTTAATCGTATAAAAAATGTGATTTATACTCACTATATTAATGCCTGTGTCTTGAAAGATAAAATGGATTTAATACAAGAGATGAAAAAAACGCATACGCAATTGACCCAACTTATTAAAATAGGTGTTGATGGTGGTGAGTTTGATAAAAGTAGTCTTTTACAAAGTGAACTTATTATTGGAGAGTTATATCTACGAAATAATAAACTCAAACGTCAATATAATGAGGCTCGTTCACAACTTCAATTGTATACACAATATGAGGCAGAACCTCTTTGTCAAGATCTTCCTTATGTTGTTAATATTAAAGAAGACATTGCCTTAGAAGCACTTTTATTAGAGAGCTTAGAGGCAACGGTACACTCAGCATCGGCTCTTTATAATTTTAATGATACTTCACTTCAAAGCCTTCGTGTGGGTGTAGGTTATGATGATGAAATGGACCTAACACGGGGTATTGCTTATATTCAAGTTCCTTTAAGCCAAGGAAGTCGTCGTGAAAGTGAAAGAGAACGTGCTCAAGCCTTAAAACTCTCTTCATTAAATGAGCTCAATTTTAAAAAATCACAGATGCAAACGACCTTAAGTGTGTATCAACAATCTCAAGAGGTACGCCAAGAACGATTAATTTATCTGCGTGAGACCTTAGTTCCTAAAGCGTATGAAAGTGCAGTCTTGTTGAAAGAGCGTTTTTTAGGCTCAGAAGGGAGTTATGTTGCTTTTATTCAGAGTCAAAAGTTCTTATATGAACTTTTAATGCAAGATATTCAAACCCATGAGCAGATGTTACTTGCTCAAGCTAAATTTTATGAAATCATGGGCATTGACCCACTTAAGGAAAACTAATGAAAACTATTTTAATCCTCTTGACTTTTTTAATAAGTACCCATCTTTATGCGCAAGAGCGTATTCAAGCAGGTGCTTTAAAAGTAGCCCTAACTTCGCTTAAAGCTGTTACAAAAGTATCTATGGGAAATTATTTAGGAAGTTATTCATATCCTTTAGCCCACCGTTATACAATGAGTGCTTATGTGGATGGTTTTGTTAAAGAGGTGAATACAAAGCCTTTTTCTAAGGTTAAAAAAGGACAAAATCTTTTTGTAATTCAAAGCCCAAAACTTCTTGACTTGCAATCTGAGTATATTAATACGCTTTTAGAATTAGAGTTTTATACAAAAGAAGTAAAGCGTCTTAAACCACTTTCAGAACAGGGAGTAATTGCTTCAAAACGTTATATAGAAACAAAAAATAAGTATGATAAATTTAAGGCAGTTGCAAGTTTTCAAGAAAGTTTATTAAAGGCGTATGGGCTCTCTGGAATGCAGTTAAATAAGGTGCGTACACAACATATGGCACTTTCAAGTTTAGTTATTAAAGCCCCTGCCAATGCAACCGTAAGTGAACTCAACCTTCAGGTGGGTAGTTTTATCTCTCAAGGTGATATCTTGGCGAAACTTGTCGATACAAGTGAATGTCATTTTGAGATTGATTTACCGTGGAAATTAACCCGTTATCTTAAAAAAGGAGATACACTTTATACTCAAGATGAGGTCTTTACTTTAATTGCAATATCACCTGATATTGATCCTATTTCACAAACAAGAGGGATTGACTTACATGGAAAAGAAGGATGTCATTCTCGTGGTGGTGCGAGTATGAATGTTACTCTTTTTCAAGATACTAATGCCTTTGAAGTACCTGCTTCTGCTATTGTTAATGTAGAAGGTGTTTCGGTAGTATTTGTTAAATATACGGATGGGTATGAGATGATAAAAGTTAAAGTATTAGCTCAGTACGAGGGGCATCACTTTATTCAAGGAAAACTGTCTAAGGGTGATAAAATTGCAAGTTCTTCAGTTTTAGCGCTTAAAAGTGCTTATGAAAGAAGTCAAGAATGATAGATAAACTCTTACAATTTACGCTTTCTCAGCGTTACCTTGTGGTACTTGTAGCTTTAGTTATTGCTGTTTATGGAGGTTTATCATATTCAAAATTAGTGATTGATGCCTTTCCTGATGTCTCCTCTACACAGGTGAAAATTATCATTAAAGCACCCGGGATGACTCCTTCTGAGGTTGAGCAACAAATTACGATTCCTATTGAGCTTGAAATGAAGGGAATCCCTCATCAAAGTATGGTGCGTTCTATTTCAAAATATGCCTTAGCTGATATTACTATTGATTTTGAAGAGGGTACAGACTTGTACTGGGCAAGAGATAGAGTTTATCAGCGTTTTAGTAGTATTAAAGAAGAACTTCCCAGCAGTATAAATGGTGGTATCGCACCAATTACAACACCTTTGGGTGAAATTTTAATGTTCACTATTGAGTCAGATACGATGAGTTTAATGGAAAAACGCACCCTTCTTGATTGGATCTTACGTCCTGCAATTCGTAGTATTTCAGGTGTAGCTGATGTTAACGCCTTAGGTGGAGAGGTTAAAAGTTTTATTGTCAAGCCTGACTTTTCAAAGTTAGCTATTTATGGTTTTAGTATTAAAGAGCTACAGCAAGTTTTACAACGTAATAATGCTAATTATGGTGCAGGACGAATCTCTCGTGGAGAAGAAGCCTTAATTGTACGTGCTGTAGGTAAGTTAAGTAATATTGCATCTATTGAAAATCTTGTTTTAGCACAGCGCGGAAGTAGTACGATTTATATACGTGATGTTGCTGAGGTCAGTACAGGTGCGATTACACGTTACGGTTATGTAACTAAAGATGGAAAAGGTGAAGCTGTTGAAGGGCTTGTTCTTGGGCTTAAGGGGGCAGACTCTTCACAAACACTTAAATCAGTTAAAGCTAAATTGAAAGAGTTAGAAAAAAGTCTACCTGAGGGTACAACAATATCTATCTTTTATGATAGAAGTGATTTAGTCGGTAAGGCGGTAAGTACCGTACAAAAAGCTTTAGTAGAAGCGATTATCTTAATTATTGTTATTTTATTGCTTATGTTAGGCGATTTTATTTCAGCATTAACAGTAGCACTTATCTTGCCTATGGCAATTTTAACCACCTTTATCTTAATGAAATTTTTTGGTATTAGTGCTAACTTAATGAGTTTGGGTGGAATAGCGATAGGTATTGGTATGATAGTTGATTCTGCGGTGGTAATGGTTGAAAACATTGTTGCTCAACTTGCTCATCCAAAGTATAAAAATGAAGCAAGAGTAAGACAGGTTTATTTAGCAGCTAAAGAGGTGAGTGTTCCGGTCATATCTGGGGTAGTTATTATTATTACAATCTTCTCTCCTTTGTTAATGTTACAAGGTTTAGAGGGAAAACTTTTTGCACCAGTGGCATTGAGTATTGTCTTTAGCTTAGGGGCTTCTATCTTTTTTGCTCTGTTTTTAATTCCTGTAGTTGCCGAGTGGTTTATTAAAAATCCATCTGAAGAACCAACATGGTTAGTGCGAAAAATGCAAGCCATTTATGTGCCTTCATTAGTGAAAGCCTTTGCTTATGAAAAAACAATTTATCTGTTCTTACTTTTAAGTATTCCTATTACAGTATTTATGTTTGGACAGATTGGAAAGACCTTTATGCCAACGATGGATGAAGGAAATATTGTTATTGGGATTGAGTCTAACCCTTCGATTAATATTCCTGCTGGAGTTGCACTTAATACACAAATTCAACAGCAGTTAATGCAAAAAATACCTGAAATTAGTTCTATTATTGCGCGAAGTGGTTCAGATGAAATTGGACTTGATCCTATGGGTTTAAATGATACTGATACATTTTTAGTCTTAAAACCTAAAGAGAAGTGGCGTAATAGTGATACTCAGTGGTTAAAAGATCAGATGCGTAATGTTTTAAAAGATATTTCAGGTATTGAATTTGGTTTTACTCAACCTATTGAAATGCGAACATCTGAGATGCTTACGGGCGCAAGAGGCGATGTGGTCGTGAAGCTTTTTGGTGAGAAGACTCAAGAACTTAATGATTTAGGTTCAAAAATTGCTGAGATAATTCGTCAAACTCAAGGTAGCGAAGATGTTTATATGCGTCAAAATGAGGGAGTTTCATACTACCAAGTTGTTTTTGATAAAAAAGAACTTGCTAAATATGGAATGTATCTTGATGAAGCGGCAGAGATTTTAAATATGGCAATTATGGGTAAGGCAAGTGGTAAGATATATGAAGGAATGAAGCAGTTTGATATTCTTATACGAAGTGATTATGCTCTGAACAATCTTCCTCTTGAACAGATTTATCTTACAACACCAACGGGGGTGCGTATTAGTATGGCTAATATTGCTAAAGTTGAGCGTGTGGGAGGAAGTGTTGAAATTAAGCATGAACAAGCACAACGTTTTGTTTCTATTCAAACAAATGTAAAAGGAACAGACTTAAATACCTTTGTTAGCCGTATTCAAGAGCAGATTCTTAAAGAAGTTTCACTTCCAGCTGGGTATAGATTGGAGTATGGAGGAGAGTTTAAAAATCAACAACGTACAATGTCACGTTTAAGTATTGTTGTACCTGTTGCTTTAGTTGTTATCTTTATGATTCTTTTCTTTACCTTTCGTTCAATTAAACAAGCCGCAGCAGTTTTTGTTTTGATTCCTTTAGCACTTACAGGAGGTGTTTTAGGTTTGTTTATAACTCATAATTACCTCTCCGTTCCTGCTTCAGTTGGGTTTATTGCTCTGCTTGGAATAGCTGTACTTAATGGGGTCGTAATGGTAAGTTATTTTAATGAGTTAGTTAAGACCATGCCCTTACATGATGCTGTTATTGAAGGTTCAAAACGTCGCTTAAGACCTGTTGTAATGACGGCATTGATTGCTGCTTTTGGTTTGGTACCGATGTTATTTGCAACAGGACCAGGTTCGGAAATACAAAAACCTTTAGCGATTGTTGTTATTTTTGGTCTGATTAGTTCAACTTTATTAACACTGTTAATATTGCCAATTTTATATAAACGTATAGAGTCAAAAACACATAATATTGAAAAAGATTAATATCCTTCTGTAAATTAAGTCGCTTTTTTGTATATAAAAGCGGCTGATTGTAGAATATTGGAACATTAATTGCGTATCTAATTCTCCTTTTAGCTTCATTCCCCTAAAATATAAAAAAGATTAATATAATAAGATAGCTAATGAGAATAGATAAATTTTTAAATTCAGTCAATATAACGAAGCGTCGTACAGTTGCACAAGATATGATTAGTAATGGAGTAGTCTCTATTAATGGTAAAGTGGTTAAAGCCAGTAAAAATGTAGAGGTTGGAAATAGTATTGAACTTGCTTACCTTAAGGGTGTTAAAAAGTATGAGGTTCTTTTAATTCCCACTATGAAGTCAACACCAAAATCAGAACAAGAGAAGTATATAAAGGAAGTTTTATGAATTATAAAGAAACTGAAATAGCCTTTACTCAACTATTTGAGCATAAGATGAATGACGCGCAGATGAGAGATTTTCTTGTTTCAATGAAACTTGATGAATCAAGCTCAGTTGAATCACTTGCTGCGGCTGCATCTGTTATGCGCTCTTTTGCGATAGCCCTTCCTATAGAAGAAGAACTTCGTCCAAAATTACTTGATGTAGTGGGAACAGGAGGCGATAAAATCGGTTCATTTAATATCTCTTCAACAGTTTCGATTTTATGTGCATCAGCCGGCGCTTATGTTGCTAAACATGGAAGTCGTTCAGTAACATCTCAGTCAGGTTCAGCAGATATGTTTGAATCTTTAGGGGTGCGTTTAGACTTAGATCTTACACAAAGTGCCAGACTCTTAGAAGAGACAGGCTTTACTTTTATGTTTGCTCAAAATCACCATCCAGCGATGAAATTTATTATGCCAATTCGTAAGAGTATTAAAGAAAAGACCATTTTTAATGTGCTGGGTCCTTTAACGAATCCTGCTGGGGTTAAAAAAACAATGTTAGGTGTTTTTGATAAGGTGTTTGTTCCAAAAATTGCTAAAGCCTTAGAACGTAATGGGGCAAGTTCTGCCTTAGTGGTGAGTTCAAAAGAGGGCATGGATGAGATTAGTATTTCAGATATTACTTATGCTGCACGTTTAGATGCTTCAGGGATAAAAGAGTTTGAAATTGATCCCTTAACCTTTGGTATTAAACGTGTTCCCTTAGAGGCTATTATAGGTGGGAATGCCATAGAAAATGCAAAAATCCTACATAATATTTTTAATAATACTGCAACAGATGCTCAAAAAGATATTGTTTTAATTAATGCGGCGACTTCGCTCATGGTAGAAGGCATGGCAAGAGATATTCAAGATGGTCTTGAGATTGCAAGAGAGATGCTACAGAGTAAAAAAGCCTTAGAAAAGTTAAAAGAGATTATTAAGGTTTCTTCTTCATTATGAAGGTGTTTAAGCTAGGATTAAATGCCTTATCTGCAGTAGCACAAGAGATTCAGCAGCAACTTCCTAAAGGGGGTGTGGTAATTTTAAAAGGTGACTTGGCAGCAGGTAAAACAAGTCTGACTCAGGCATTTGCCCTGTTCTTAGGTGAAGATGATGTAGTAACTTCTCCGACATTTTCACTTCAGCAGCGTTATGGTAAGAGACTGTTTCATTATGACCTTTATAATAAGGGCATACAAAACTTTCTTGCCTTGGGTCTTTTAGAAGAGTTAGAAAAAGAGGGTTACCATCTTGTTGAGTGGGGAGATGAGAGCTTAAAAGAGCTTTTAGATTCGGCTGGAATAGAGACAATGATGATAGAAATTGAAAAAGATAAAGATAAAAGAGTATATAAATGCACACATTAAAAGCAGTAGGTTTAGTAAAAACCATAAAAAAACACCCATTGTACGGGGGATGAGTTTAGAAGTTCATAGTGGTGAGGTTGTTGGTCTTCTTGGACCTAATGGTGCGGGAAAAACAACAACATTTTATATGATATGTGGATTAGTTGAAGCCACAGAGGGGGAGGTC
>JAJRQV010000064.1 GCA_024280035.1 Campylobacterales bacterium | reverse complement strand
TATTTTCATTATTTTCCTTAATTTTATTTCATAAAATGAAGAGAACCCTTCATTAATTTAAAACGGCATTGAAGCAAAAACCCCAAGACCTACGTTAACACTAGGTTCTCTTCAAAAAAGAGCTCACGTGCAGTCAACCACACTTTATATAAATTCTTGCTCTTCAGGCAAAGCCAAACTCATTACCTCTTCAGAGAACGCACCCTTCCCTGTTACACAAAGCGTAACTTTATAATCGTGATTATAGCTAAGATACTTCTTTAATTTTCTGAAGCTTTACAACTAGCTTTTCTAAGGCTTCTAGTTTCACCATATTTGGACCATCTGAAAGTGCAACACTTGGGTCAAAATGTGTCTCAAAAAAGTAACCATCCACACCAACAGCTGCCGCGGCTTTTGCGAGGTAAGGCACCATTGAAGAGTCACCTCCAGTTTTTCCACCAGCAGCTCCGGGCATCTGAACCGAGTGCGTTGCATCAAAAATTACGGGAGCAAACTTCTTCATAATAACAAGTGAACGCATATCTACCACAAGATTTCCGTAACCAAAGGTTGATCCACGTTCACAAAGATAAACCTTATGTTTCAAAGAGTTCTCATAAGTCGCTTCAGAACAACCTCTTGTATTTAAAACCTTTAAAACAGGGTACTGCATATCAGCAGGCGCTAAAAACTGCCCTTTTTTAATGTTAATAACACAGTCTGTTTTTGCTGCTGCTACAAGCAAATCAGTTTGTCTGCATAAAAATGCAGGAATTTGAAGTACATCAACTACTTTTGCAACAGCTTCGATTTGAGTACTTTCATGCACATCAGTTACAATTTTATAACCAAAAGTGTCTGTTACTTTTTGAAGAATTCGCATTCCTTCTGTAAGCCCTGGTCCTCTAAAACTCTCTAAAGAAGTTCGATTTGCCTTGTCGAAACTCGCCTTAAAATAAAAATCAATTTCTGGGTTCTCATGATAAGGCTTAAGTGCTTTAGCAATCTTCATAATATTCTTTTCACTCTCAATAACACACGGACCTGCAAATAAAACCATTGTGATTTCCTATTTTTTAATTAGATGAATTATATCTAATATTATATTTTTTTCTAGTGTGATTTTAGAGAGGGAGTCCACAGATTAAATGGATTACACAGATTTTAAATAATCTACTTAATCTATAGACAAAAAAACTACTTTTTAATAACCAACATTCCTGCAAAGAAAATTGCCAAAATACCAAGGCTAGTTATAAAGTTTGGAAAAGAATCACCCAAGAATAAACCAAGAATTATGGCAAAAACAATATTTGAGTAAGAGACCGCCCCTACAATACACGCTTTAGTCTCTCCGTATGCCTTGGTCATATACATCTGCGCGGTTGTTGCAAAAACACCTAAACCAACAATATAGACCCAGTCCATTCCCTTTGGCATACTAAACTCTGCAAACATAAAGTCTAACTCACTTACATGAATATAGGGTTCAAGAAGCAGTAGGACAAGGGGTCCAATGGTTCCAACTAACATAAAAGAAAGTACAATAGAACGGGTATCATAAAACTTTTTTAGTTCTCGCACTGAAGTATAAGCTAATGCTGCTCCAACACCTGAAAAAATACCTAAAATATCGGTCTTTTTTAAGAGTAAACCTTCAGGTTGTGTAATCAAGACGATACCAATAAACCCAACAAAAAGAGCCATCCAAGCATAAACACTCATCTTCTCTTTTAAAAAAACATAAGCAAAAAGTGCCGTAAAGATTGGTGAGGTTTTTGAAAAGGTCATTGCATCAGCTAAAGAGATATAAGCAATATTATAAAAAAAAGCAAGCAGTGCTAAGAAACCAATCAGCCCTCGAAAAAAGAGTAAAAAAGGTTTACCACCAACTTGTTTAATAGGTTTTTTAAAAACCATAAAACCAATAAGAACTACCCCAACAACATTTCTAAAAAAGACCACCTCAAGTGAAGACATTGAACTGCTTAATTCTTTAGCAAAGGCACCCATAATGGCGAACATAAAAGAGGCAAAAAGCATATATAAAATGCCCTTATCCATAGTAGATATTTTATTTAACATTTAATTCTCATTTTTTGATGGTAGAATTCTACTGAAATAGTATTAATATCAAGGAATATATCTATGTTTAATTTAATTTTTTGGGGAATTGTTGTTTTTGTTATGTACAGAGTCTTTACCTCTTACAAACGTTTTCAACGTATTTACTACACCCAAGCCCAATTTAAAAATATGCAGGTCTCAAAAGAAGCCATTGCCACGAGTGAATTAGGGCTTTTTGTTGCTTTATGTGCGAAGGTGGCGAAGGCTGATGGGCATATTGATGAACTTGAAGCAGAACTCATTGGGAACATGTTTAATGACATCTCAAAAGTTTTTCCTCAACCTGACGTAGTCAAAGGCTTTTTAAAAGAGATTTTTTCTGAAGAGAAAGAACGCCCTAAAAACATTGATTCTGTAGTCTCACAGCTGTATGTCTTAATCAGTAGAGACAAGGCTAAACGTCAGATGATGATGAGTTTTTTAATTAATATCGCTTTTATTGATGGAAAGGTTACGCATGCTGAAGAGAACATCCTAACAAAGGTTGCAGCCTTTTTACATTTTAGCTCAGATGAGTTTGAAGCTATGATGAATCAGTTCCATTCAAGTTATACCAATGTAACCACACACTCTTCACTTAATGAAGCCTATGAAATTTTAGGTGCAGGTAAAGAAGATGATTTAAAAACCATTAAGAAAAAGTACCGTGCCTTAGTAAGAAAGTATCATCCTGATATTATTCAAGCTCAAGGAGCTGATGAAGATTATATTAATGATGCTATGCATAAAACGCAAAAAATCAATGAAGCTTATGAGGTCATTAAAAAAGAACTTAGTTAATGCTAGTTTGATACTTTAAAATTTTATGTTTCATTAAATTAAAGTGATCAAATTCTAAATGAATAGCTGTTAAATCTGCATATAAAACTGCCATCATTGTCCACACAATGATGACTTGTTTACTTCTTGTTTTCACTAAATAAGAGATAAGTAGGTTCAATTGCACATAATTTCCCACCCCTGAAATCAGATATAAAAAAATATAAATAACAATCACACTAACATTAGGGTTTAACCATAATATTAAACTATTTATCTCTTGTTTCAGATAAAAACCTAAGTATTTATATGCCAAAAGGCTCACTAAAAATAGAACTAAAAACTTAAATACTAAGACAATACCTTTGTCAATAAAAAGAGTTTTAAGACTACTTTTAAGATGCAGTCCAAAAATCACATCAAAAATAAAAAAAGAGAAGAGTAAGGTAATAATAAAAGCCTCAATTAGATTTGAGGTTAAAGAAAAAAAGATCATAAATAACAAAATGTGGTAACCCACTTTTTGATCAATTCTATTGGAGAGATATAGTCTAGCGATGGTATCACGTGATTGTAAAAGTCGATTTCCTAAAAATGTCCAAAACAAAAAAAGTACAACAGAAGCACCAAGCCCTAAAATAAGCAGGCGGGCATTCATAGAAAAATATTCTGATGCTTTTATAAAAAGTAGAAAAAAACTGCCTATTAAAAGAGGTAAACCAATAATAAAAAAAGGCAGTTTAATATAAAACATAACAAGTTGTGAAGCATCCTTATCTCTTAATAAGGATTGATAATCCATAGAAAGTTTTTTATTTGAGATAATAAGACGCAAGGGATAATACAGCACAAAGGTCAGTACCAAAAAAAGGGTAATGGTAATATGTCGTGTAGGATCATAAGCATTAAAAAGAGTCAAGGCAATAAAAGAAATTGCTAAAAAAAGAAAAGAAAAAGAGGCTAATTTTTGAGAGAATTTGTTTTTCATCTGCAAATAATACTATACTTTCTTATAAACGCAATGAAAAAAATAGCATTATAAAGATACTTTTCACCTTAAAAAGTGCTATTTAATCAGGCTATTAAAAATAAAATATGGGGTAATTTTTGAGCAACTTATTTTTAGCCATTAGCTCTATCTATATTTTTATTCTTATTGGGTATTCAGCCAAATACTTTTTTAAAGAAAAAATCGATGAACACTCTTTTAATCTTTTATCGGTCTATTTTTTACAAGTTTTTCTTACTTTTTGGGGTCTATTAAAACGTCCAATTGATAGCGAACTTTTAATGACTCCTATTATTTATCTTCTTATTGTTTCTATTGTTTTAATCTTAACCTTCTTTTTAGCTCATTCTCTTTTTACTGATGCAAAAGAGCGTTCTATTGCTTCTATTGCCGCCTTAATTGGAAATACTGGAAACTTAGGGGTTCCCCTTGGTATTGCTATTTTTGGTGAAGAAAGCATTCCTTTTACCACCTTAATTAATCTAATGAATATTTTTATTGTTTACACCTTTGGGATCTATTTTTATTCACGTGGGCATTTTGAAATCAAAGAGTCCCTTAAAAATATTTTTAAACTTCCCGTTTTGTGGTTTGCAATGCTGGCTATCTATTTTAATCTGGCAGAAATTTCACTTCCTACAGAGATTATGAGAGTTTTAGAGATGGGGGCATATGCAAGTATCGTACTTCAGCTTATTATTTTAGGCATGTATCTACACAGTGTAAAACTTCATAACCTAAACCTCAGACTCACCCTGCATGTTCAAATTATTAAGTTTCTTGTCTTACCAGCATTTGCCTTTTTCATCTTAGAGTTAACAAGTTTGACACCCATGGTTAAAGGCATTATTTTTATTGAACTCTTTATGCCATTAGCAGTAACAAATGTAAATTTATCATCCTTATACGGATGCAGACCACAAGAGGTTACGGCACAAATTTTTATCTCGTCTTTACTCTTTTTGGGCGGTAGTTTCTTCGCCTTGTACATCATCAAACTCTTCTAACATTTCAGGTCGTATTCCCATAATCCAATCATAAGCAATAACGGTAGGTTTTTCATCAGATTGAACAAGATAAAAATGCCTATTTCCTTCCATTAATTCTTCTGAAATTAAAGAGGTTTTTTTTACCTCATCAGGCTTCATTTTTAAAAGTACATTAGCTATTTTAAACATTTCAGAACTCTTTTGGCTTCGAGGATCAGCATATTCAATTCGATCATTTTTATAAATTAATGAGCGTTTTAAAAATTCAAATCTTGCTAAAATGTTTGTAAACAGAAACAGTGCTAATATAAAAAATAAAAGTGAAACAGCCCAATGAATTACAGAAAAAACAGAACTCAGACCTAAAACAAAAATAATATAAAAATCAAAAAACACTGTATTAAATTTTTCAAAAAACATCACTCTTAAAATCATAAAGAGTTGAGAAAAACCAACCTTATACGATAATAGGTTTTCTTTAATTAAACTCAACTGTTTTCAACCTTAATACTTACCGAATCAATCTGTGACACAGAAGTTTCTTTAAAACTAGCCGAGGCGGTCTGTAACACAGAAGTTTCTTTAAAATCTTTTTCCCAAAAAAACTCTATCCAGTCTTTTGCTTCATGAACAGTATAATCAGGCTGAACAACAGCTGTTTTCTTATAAAAAAGTGAAGCTATCTTAAATTCAACATGAGGGAAACAGTGTTGAAGCAGTGCTAAAATCTCTTTTATTGTCTGACCACTGTCTACAATATCATCAAGAAGTAAAACACGTGAAGCATCTTTCAGTTCAGGTGTATTAAAAATTTCACAACTCACCCCTTTTTTATCTTTCTCATATAAGATTGAGTTAATAGAAAAAAGGCGTCGCGTATCAACAGCTTGAGCATAAGCGTGTCCTAGAGTAAGCCCTCCACGAGCAATAGCAACAATAGTATCCGCATTAAAGTCTTTACTGATGGCTACTAATTTTTTAGTGTCTTTTACAAATTCTTCATATGAATAATAGGTCATATTTTGCTCCTAAACAAAAAAGATAAGTCTGCTTAAGAAGCTTAAGGTAACTAATCTTAGTGGGATTTTATCAAATTATAATTTAATTAGAGATACATGCTGATAACTTAATAAGGGTGGCTCTAAAAATTTAGAGCAAAGTTTAGCTGATTTTTTAGACTATCAGATGTATTTTGTGATAAAATGGCTCTAAAATTATAGAATTTACATAAGGACAATAATGAACGAAATAAAAGAGATATTGGCACAAAACTTTTTGGGTAACACCTACTCTCAATGGGCAATTTCATTTGCAATACTACTCTTTTTTATCTTTTTACGTTCACCTTTAGCAAAGGCATTTATTGGTCTACTTCATAAGGCAAGTGCAAAAACTAAAAATACCTTAGACGATGCAATAGTTTCGGCAGTAGAGCCTCCTGTTCGTCTCTTTTTTGTTCTTATTGGTCTGTATGGAATGTTAGTATTTTTATCTTTGCCCGAAGCAGTAGATACTTTTAATTCTCACTTTTTCCATTCAATGTATGCCTTCACCCTCTTTTGGTCTTTGTACAGAATTACCAACATTTTTGCTGATTTTGTTCGAGAGTTTGAAGGAAAAATTTCTAACGGTTTTTCAACAGACTTAGCCCTGTTTTTTATTAAAGCCGTTAAGCTCATTATTATTGTTATGGGTTTTGTTATTATGGTGCAGGAGTGGGGTTATGACTTTACAGGTTTTTTAGCCTCTCTAGGTCTGGGAGGTCTTGCCTTTGCCTTAGCCGCTAAAGACACAGCGGCTAACCTCTTTGGCTCTCTGGTTATTTTTTCAGATAAACCTTTTGATGTTGGTGACTGGATTCAAACACCTAATGTTGAAGGTACGGTAGAAAGTATTGGTATTCGATCTACTCGGGTAAGAACCTTTTCAAAAGCACTCGTTGCTGTTCCAAATGCCACCCTAGCTAACTCTGCGATTACGAACTGGTCACGTATGACAATGCGTCGCATTAAAATGACCGTAGGTTTAACCTATGATACAAATTCTACGCAGATGCAAAATATTTTAACACAGGTTAGACAGATGCTTAATGATGACCCCGACATTGACAATAAAACCATTCTTATTAACTTTACAGACTTTCAAGATTCTGCCTTAGGTATTTTTTGTTATTTTTTTACAAAAACGACAAACTGGCAAGAGTACCTCATGGTAAGAGAAAGAATGAATCTAAATATTATGAAAATTGTTGAAGATAATAAGGCAGCCTTTGCCTTTCCTTCTCAATCACTTTATATTGAAACGATGCCAGACAGTGTTAGCCAAGGGACTGAAGTATGATACGTTTCACCTTAAGCCTCTTTCTTTCATTAATATTTACGGGGTGTATAAGCACACCTGAACCTATTGCTTATCCCTCTTGGTATCTTAATCCTCCTCAAAATAATGGCTCTTTTTTATATGGAGTAGGGGAAGGTTCAGACCTTAATTCAGCGAAGGTATCTGCTCTTAGTTCAGTTTCAGCCTCACTCTCCATTACGGTAAGTTCTGAACTTAAAAAAAGTGAATTAAGTAGCTCTTTAAATGGAAATGAGAAGACCTATAAATCTGTGCTAAACCGTGTTAATGCAGAAGTTAAAGCCATAGAGTTTAATAATTATAGAGTCACACAAAACCAAGTGATTAACTCTAAATTTCTTATCTTAGTCGAGGTTTCACGTCATAAACTTTTTAATGAACAAAAAACTAAACTTGATAATTATACGCAAGAACTTAAAAATGAGCAGCTACAAATACAAAAAACTCCAGCTATTAAACAGGCTCTGCTTTACAAACAAAGTGAAGAAAACACGGCTCAACTTAAATCTCTAGCACTCTTAGCTAAAACAGTAAATTCTAACTTTGATACTTCTGCCTACCTAAAAGAAATTTCTATAATAAAACGTTCAAAACAAGAAGCCCTCAGTAGAGTAAAAGTAAAGATAACTGCCTCTAAAGATGCTTCCTTGTTTTTAGATGCCCTAAAAGAAGGCTTAAACAAGGTAGGAGTTACAACGGTTAATCATGGGGCTAATACCCTTATCACACTTAAGAATCATTTTCAAACAGATGAGATTTATGGTTATAAAATTGCAAAATCAAGATTAACAATTTCTACACAATCCTTAGATAAAACCTTAGCTACAAACACCTTAGCCTTAAGTGGTAAATCACGTTATGATTACCAAAAGGCAAAAGCAAATGCAGCTAATATACTTCGTGCAAAAATAAAAAAAGAGGGAATTTTCTCTATTTTAGGACTTAAATAATGTACAAACAGCTTAGTTTTTTAACATTAATACTCGCACTTTTAACAGGCTGTGGTGCTTCTATTAACTCTATTGAAGCCTATGTGCCTATTCCTCTTGAGAAGTCCCCTTTTATGCCAAGTAAAGAGGAGTTAAAAACAGGGAAAACAAAGGTTGTTTTAACCCCTATTAATGATAAAAACTTTAAATTAGCACGACGTGCCAATCTGGGACAATCTCTTTATATTGAACTGGACAAAGAATTAAGTACAAGTGGAACCGTTGAAGTCTTAGACCGTGATATTGCTAAAAAGTTTGATGAAGAGATTAAACTCAGTGAATTGGGAGAAGAGTCAAACATGGACGAACTTGAACTTAAGGTAGCTAAATATGCCATTTCAGGTAGTCTTTCTAATGTTCAGTTTATTTCACGTTTTACACAAAAACAGATATGGACAGACAAGAAAGGAAAAAAGTATGTTATTCCTGCCCATTATAACTACACAGCTGCTGTCAGTGGGATTTTAAAAGTATATTCTATTCCTTCCATGAAGGTACTCAAAACCATTGCATTTTCAGATCGTATTTCACGACGTGAAGACAGTCGATTTTTTGGAAATGATCACAGACCCTTAGATACTAGTGGCATGATTAATCAAGCAGGACGAGACGCTATTCATGCCACACGTAATGCTTTTAAGAACTTTTTAGCCCCAAAGGGTTATATTATGAAACTTCGTCAAAAAGATGATGAACAGATTGTTCAAGTAAGTATTGGTTCATTTGATGGTTTAGAAACAGGAAGTGATGTCCACATTTACTCCACAATTAGTAGCGAAAATCCATTAACCCAAGAAATTGAAATTGAAACCATTAAAATTGCCGATGGAATCGTTTCAGATAAAATCAGCGAACATCGGGCATGGATTATTATTCAAGAACGTAGCCATGATATTAAATTAGGAGACTATATTAAAGCCAAATATTCTAAGGGTTTTGAAGATTATCTTAATGATTTTGTTTCTAGCTACTAATATCTCTTTAAACATAACAAGATACAATTAAAACACTAAAAAATAAGGAACACTTATGAAAAAACAACTTGGAACACTCATTATATCAACAGCATTAGCATTAAGCTTTACAGCATGTTCAGACAAAACACCTGAACCAAGCACACAAGATCAAGAACAGGCCGATTTTCGTTGTCGTATAGACTCTCAATTAGCACCAGAGTGGGCATGTGGAAATGCCACTACAGAAGGTTCAATTACAGCCGTTGGTTCTGCACCACTGTCTAAACTTGGATAAGGTTTTTCTCGTCGTGAAGCCTTAGCCAATGGTCGTTCAAACCTAGCACAACAGATTCAAAGTCTTGTAAAAGATAAGGTAACTACCTTCTATCGTGCTACAGGTGTAGGTGGAGATGAAGTAGCCGATAAGGTTTCTACTAAAGTTTCAAACCAAGTTGCCAAAGTATCACTTCAAGGTTCTAAACAGATTAAATTTTGGCAAAATCCAGCCAACAGCGACATTTATGTTCTTGTTGGAGTAAGTGAAAATGCAATGAATGAAGAGATTAAAAATAAGGTTAAATCATCATATAAAAATGATAATGCTTTATGGCAACAATTTCAGGCAAAAAATGCCTTAGAAGAGTTAGAAAAAGAGTTTCCAACAGATTAATTTCTGATTATAAGAGTGGGTTTTACCCCACACTCTATTATCTATAAATAAAGAGAGTTAACTCTCTTTATTTTTGGATACTGTATGACAATTTATGATACAATTTTAAGAATTACTCGATGCCGACACAGATTATTGAACACTACCGCGGTTTCACAAAGTGAAAAGTTTCGGAGACTAGATTAGCTATGCTAATCTATGTCGACAAACCCTTCTTCAACATCATCTTTAGCTTTTTTATCCTTAGACATGTTGTCTTCAAACTGACCATCGAACTCCTCATCATCCATCTCTTCGTAGTCTTCATACATTTCTTCAAACTCTTCATCTGTAACTTCACCAAACTTCTCTTGTAAAAAGTCAGCTTCATCAGAGATATAAGTTCTTTGTTTTTTACTTCTTGCATGGAAAAGCACAGGTGTTCCTACAAAGTTAAAGGCTTCCCGGAGTTTATTAGTTAAATAACGACGGTAGGTAAAGTGTAGACCTTCGGGACGGTTCATAACTAAAGCAATACGAGGAGGTCTAATATCATACTGTGTGACATAATACAGACGGATAGTTTTACCCTTAACCGAGGGAAGGTGGTGACGACGTTGTGCCATCTCAATGACACGGTTAAGTTTAGATGTTCCAATACGTTGTGAGTAGGACTCATTAATTTCTAAAAGTTTATCCATGATTTTATGGACACGTTGCGTTGTTAAAGCCGAGACGGTAATAATTTCTGCATAATGTAAAAACTTAAAACGAGAACGGACTTTTTCAGTAAACTTATCTAAGTCCTTGTCTGTTAAGTCCCATTTATTAAGTACAATCAGACAGCCTAAACGGTTTTTGTCAACTAAACCCGCAATCTTCTCATCTAAGTCTTTAAAAGGCTCAGAAGCATCAAGTACTAATAGAGCAATATCTGCATCATAAAGCATCTCTTCTGTACGCATTAAAGCAAACTTCTCAATACCAATAATCTTTCCACGACGACGAAGACCAGCGGTATCTACAAAGGTTACTTTTTTGTCTCTTACTTCAACCATTTCGTCAATAGGGTCAATAGTTGTTCCTGCTACAGTAGAAACAACAGAACGGTCTTCTCCAATTAAGGCATTAAGCAAAGAAGACTTTCCAACATTTACACGACCAATAATGGCAACTTTTACCGTATTAAGTCGTTCAGGGTCATAAAAACGGGTGTCATCATTCTCTTCAAAGGCTTTGGCATCTTCTGGATGTTCTTCGGGCTCTTCTTCAGCCACTTCCGGAAGGTCATATTCAAAAGCTTTTTTCTCTTCTTCAATGTCTATAGCCTCTTGAACTTCTTCAGCTGTTGGAAGTTGTTCATGAATCCATTCAACCAGTTTAAGAGTGTTTCTATTGTGAGCAACAGAGATTCCAAAAACAACATCGGTTCCAAATTCATAATAATCCCAAAGACGCTCTAACATCTTGTCATTATCAATTTTGTTAACTACAAGAGCAACGGCTTTACCCATAGATTGAAGTTCGTAAAAGAATTTTTTATCTTCATCATTAGCAATGGTTTTTCCATCTACCATATAAAGAATAATATCGGCTTCATAAGCCGCTTTTACCGCTTTTTCTTTGATTTTATCAAATAATTCACAGCCCTTATCCAGACCACCTGTATCGAGGATTTGAACCTCTTTGTCAAGAATCTTTGCAACGCGTTTTTTTACGTCACGTGTAGTTCCTGCTTGATCAGAAGTGATAGCATCACGTTTTTTGAGTAGGCGATTAAAAAGTGAAGACTTCCCAACATTAGGACGTCCAATAATGGCTAGTTTTTTTAGGTTTTGCATGTTAATAAGTGCTTTCTGTGTAAATAATTCCCTAATTATAACCTATATAAGACCTTATATTTTATACTTCTGTCTTTTATCTGTTTATATAGACTTTTGGCTCGTTGTAGCGGAGGTTTTGAAGAAGGTAACAACACACCTCTAAAGAGCACATTATATTGATTTTACGAGCAGTTTGTTTAGTATTATTGTTTTCTATAAAGGCATGAGCAACATTTCCTGCACCATTGTTATACGCAGCATTTATATTAGTGACTATCGAACAATTAGAGAATTAAAAGAAGGAGTTAAGGCATATATATACAAATATAACTTTAAGAGATTTCACTCAGGTTTAGACTACAAAAAACCTATAAATATTTATCTTGAACATCTTAAAAATGTAGGATAAAGTAGCAGTTACTTATGAAATTAAATCTTTTGAAAAGCTGTCTTGATTTTTAGGGACATTATATTCTGGTTCGAAGCTACCATCACGGTCTCTTGGAACATCTAGTTCAAATTCGCCATGTTCACTTTTCATAGTTTTAGTGGCATAACCATTTTTACGATTCTTTGAGAGATCTTGAGTTAAGTGAGAATCTATTTCAGCTGCGAGTGCAGCTTCTGTGAGTTGTTTTATAAGAGAGCCAAGAACTCCATCCTTACCACCAATACTTTTACCAGCTTTTATATCTTCAGCAAATTGTTCCACGTCTATTTCTATCTTCATCTGTCTTTCCTTGGGTATTTGTTATTTTACCCAATTGACACAGATTTTTGAACGGTCCCTGATGCAGTGAAGCTAGACTTTTATCCACAAGAAGGAACATTTCCTGAGTCAGACCCATATTGCCATAAAAAGTCTTTAAGGTGTGGAGCTTTTTTCTTAAAACGCTTACCTTTAAAGTATTTTTGACCTCTATCATCAACTTCATCAGACATATGTATCTCAATCATCTTTTTTCCATCATTAGCAAATAACTCAGTCCACTCACTTTGAGTCTTCATTGCAGAACCTTTAGTACCATTTCCATGACATCTCTTACATTTTTTAAGATAAGTACTCTGTCCTTTTCTAATTTCTGCAGAAGCAGTTGTTGATATCATCCCCAAAGCAACAATTGCTGCCATTAATATAGATGTTTCTTTTTTCATTATATGAACTCCATAGTAAATATTTATACTGTATTGTACAGAAATACTGTAAAAATAGGCTAAATTAATTGTTACACATCTATTTATTTAATTATTTTAAACTTTTTGTGACTCTTTCATAAAAGCATTACATTAAAAAAAACTATACTTGTTTCATGATATTAGTATACTTCATAAATAATATTTTCTTATCTTAAATGAAAACAAACTGTGATTTATTTATATATGTAAATTAAACTTAGATATAATAAAATCATGAATGTATAAAGGACACAGGTATGTTAAGATTTTTTTCATTTTTTTCACTATTTACACTTACTATTTTTGCAACAAATGCTCTAGAATGTAAGGTTGTTAATGAAGACGATATTTATAAAATAAAATGTAAGTATATGACCATTTCTAAAACCTATGATAGAAATATTTCGATGGCATGGACCTCACCATCAACACCAGGTGATGACCGTTTTAAAACTGTTTTATTAAAGGCTTATAATAAGTCTGTTTATGATTTTAGGTATTTTGATGGTCGGGCAGATGGTTCATGGACAATCTCTGCAACAGATGATTCAACCGCTCAAGTAACCACGATTACTTTTGAAAAACAAGATCTATTTGAAGCTACACATATAAGTAAACCCTGTAAAGAAGATGAAGTTAAAGAGCTTAACAAAACAGAGTAGTTTTACTCTGTATCTTCTTTTGTAAAAATTTCAGCACCTACCTTAGCCTGTTTAATTTTTCTATTTGCTTTTTTCAATAAAAGTTCTACGTCTTCAAGTTTAACACTTACACGTTCAGCAATAGCCTCATCCGTAGAAGCACCCTCTTTCATACAAAAAGCATGTAATTCTTTTCTTGTCAAATGACGTTTAAGTGCTCTAAAAAGCTCTTTATCATCTTTTACAATCTGCACATCTTTATTGTTAATAATTGTTGTTAATACGGTATGTAAAGATTTCTCTCCACACTCTTGTTCCCAATATGTCATAAATTTACCTTTGATAATATTTCTGTTAAATCTTTGTTCTCAATAATAATATTTGCCTCTTTTTTCAAAATCTCTTTTGCACAAAAAGCCACTCTGGTATCTGCATGAGCAAACATTGATCGGTCATTAGCTCCATCGCCAACAACCATAGTGTCAGCTCTTGAAATACCCAGTATCTGTTGAAGTCTTTGAATCATATCACCTTTTGAAAAGTCAAACATCATATCACCACCCACTAAACCTGTTAGTTTTCCATCTTTATGATGTAAAACATTTGAAAAGTCAGCATCATAACCAAGAATTTCTTTTCCAAAAGTCGTTGCTGTTCTGAAACCACCCGAAAAACAAACCACCGTTGCTCCTGATTTTTTAAGTTCAGCTATTGTCTCTTTAGCTCCTGGCATATAAGGAAGTTGACTGCAAATTTCTTCAACTAAGGAAAAATCTAAACCTTTGAGTAATCCAACACGCTCAGTTAGCGACTCAAAAAAATCCATCTCCCCTTGCATTGCCTTGTCTGTAATGGTGGCTACTTTTTCTTTAAGCCCTAAGGGTTCAGCAAAAAAATCGATTGTTTCGCCATCCATTAAGGTGGAGTCAAAATCAAATACACATAATTTCATTGTTTCTCTTTACCACTAAAGCAGTATAAATTGCTATAATGTTATTAATATTTTGAAATTATACCCAATATCGAGGAATTTTTTTGTTTGAAGAACTGATAACGAACCTACAAAATGGTAAACACATTACCCTAGAGACAACACCTGCACATTCACCTGTTTTTCAACCCATTATCGACAAGATTAAAGACTTAGGTTTAGACAAGTTAGTTGATGGTTTTTCAACCACAGATAATCCTCTTGCTAAACTAAAATATAATGCAATTTTAGCAGCTATTAAACTACAAAATGAGTTTGGTAAACCTGTACTTGCAACCATGAGTATGCGAGACAGAAACCGTATTGCCTTACAATCTGATCTTTTAGGTGGAAATGAATTTGATATTAGAACTGTTTTAGCCTTAACCGGAGACAGTGCTTCCATGTCAGACCAACCCAATGCAAAAGGTGTTTTTGATGGGAATTCTTCCCTTCTTCTTGATATGGTTTCATGTTTAAACAGTGGTATTGATTATGCAGGAAAACCACTCAGTGTTAAACCTAAAACCATTTATCCTTTTGCCGTAACAAACTCTTTTTCAACTAACCCTAAAACACTTCAAAAAAAGATGAAGAAAAAAATTGAGCACGGTGCTATTGGACTCATTTCTCAACCTGTTTATGATGTAGATAATGCAAAACTTCTGATTGAACTTTTAGAAAATGCGAAAAGTGAATGTTGTGAATCTGCACAAAAAGCACAAATGGTTTTAGGAATCTTTCCTATTACTAAGTTACGTACAGCTCAATTTTTAGCTTCTCATGTTCCTGGCATTCATGTTCCAAAGATTTGGATTGAGTCTCTGCGTAAGGCACATGCTATTTCACCAGAAGAAGAATATAAGGTAGGTTTTGACTTAAGTAAGAATCTTTTTGATGACATCATGGTCTTACATCCTAAAGTACACCTTATGACAGCAAATAAATTTGATTTGGCTAAGGATATTTTAACCTAGTCAAAAGCCTGTAAGCGTGAATGTACAAAAGAGCAGAGTTAAAGGCCATTCCTTTGCTTTTCTCCATTAGAAAAGCAACTCCCTTCCCATATGTAGCCTTTATCTAAGCCAAAGGCTTAAAAATCTCTTTCTAATAACTTATCAACTTTTAAAATAGTAAGAATTTTACCTTCTTGTTTTCCGACACCTTCAATCATTGTTTTCTCTTGCATTGAAGTTTCAGGTGCTGGACCAATCTCATGTTTTTTAAGACGTATGGCTTCGGTTAAACGATCAATCACAAAACCAGCCGTTTCAAACTCATTTTTCATTACAATAAAACGACTATCATCTGTCATTTTTTCACTTGATAAACCAAACTTTTTACGTAAATCAATAAGAGGAATAACAGAACCACGAAGATTAAATACACCCAAAACATACTCAGGAGTACGAGGGACTCTTGTCCATTCTATCGGTTTAATAATCTCTTGAATACTTAAAATTGGCACAGAGAACTCTTCATTTCCTACTACGAAACCAACTAATTGAATGACATTATCTAAGTTCTCTTCATCTGGATTAATCTGGTCTTGTTGTTTATTAATGATATCTTGTAAACCTTCAGCCATTATGCACTCTCCTCAGAAAAACTAAATTTAATATTTCGTTTAACAACATTTTGTAGATAATCTGGAGAGTATGGTTTAGTAATATACTCCACCATACCCGACTCAACACCACGCATTCTATCTGCCTTGCCTGTTCTAGAAGTAACCGCAATAAGAGGAAGGCTTTTATATTTATTATATTTTTTAATCTCACCTGCAAGAGTGTATCCATCCATACGTGGCATCTCAATATCAATAAGCAAGGCATCAAAGTTATGTTCACCTGATTTTAAGATATTAAGTGCTTCAACCCCATCTGTTGCTTCAATAAGTGTAATTCCCAAGGATTTAAGTGCCATCGTCATGATTTTTCTATCAGTTTTAGAATCATCAATAATCATAACCTTATAATCACTAGGCTTCGTTTTTTCATTACTTGCTGCATTAGTATTTTCAGTGATTGATACAGATGACTTAATGGTTCTTGCCATACTCATTAGTGCCGCAACATCAACAATCAATGTTACACCACCATCGCCACGAATAGTAGCCCCAGCAATACCTTCCATGCCTTTAAGATACTCACCCATAGACTTAATAACAATCTCTTCTTGTCCAACCAAAGAGTCAACAATAAGTCCAACCTTAGTTTCAGCAAGCCCAAGAACAACAACATAAGCATGTTCGCTGCTATCAAAAACTCTTTCAACATCAAAAATATCTGCAATATGTACAAGAGAAAGTACCTCATCACGAAGACGCATTACTGAACGATTTTCTACTGTATAAATCTCATCTTTATTAATACGTACAGTTTCAAGTACAGAGGCTAATGGAATTGCATAATACTCTTCTTGAACGCCTACAAGTAAGGCTTGGATAATAGCTAAAGTAAGTGGGATTTTAAGTTTCATAACTGTTCCCACATCAAGCTCAGATTCAATATCAATAATACCATTAAGTTTTTCAATATTTGTTTTTACAACATCCATTCCCACACCACGACCCGAAACATTGGTAACTTCAGCTGCGGTTGAGAAACCAGGACGGAAAATAAGACCAAATGCCTCTTTATCTCCCATACTATCAGCTTCTTTTTCTGAGATAACACCTTTTTCAATGGCAATCATTTTCAGTCTATCAGGATCCATTCCTGCCCCATCATCAGTAATTTGGATAACAATATGATTTCCTTCATTATAGGCTTTTAGACCAATAACACCAGTTTCAGGTTTTCCTACTTCTAAACGTTTTTCAATATTCTCAACGCCATGATCACATGAATTACGAATAATATGGACTAAGGGGTCACCAATCTCTTCAACAATTGATTTATCCAGTTCTGTCTCTTCACCTGAAATTTCAAGTTCAATTTTCTTACCAAGTTCACGAGAAAGATCACGAATCATACGCGGAAATTTATTAAATACTTTTCCAATAGGAAGCATTCTTGTTTTCATAACCGCAATTTGAAGGTCAGTGGTTACAAGAGATACAATAGAAACTACTTGGTTAAGTTCTTCTAAGAACTCTTCACCTTCATAACGTTCTTCCACATCATCATTAATTTTAATGAGTCTATTTTTACCAAGAACAAGTTCACCAATAAGGTTCATTAAATGGTCAAGGCGTTTGACATCAACACGAATCGTCTGCTCAACTGTAGTGGCAGTAGGTGCGGGTGCTTTTTTAGCCGCAGCTTCTTTTTTTGGTGC
>JAJRQV010000001.1 GCA_024280035.1 Campylobacterales bacterium | reverse complement strand
CTATGGTTAAAACTGTTTTTGATAATGCAGATGAAGTTATAGAAATAGTAGAGGAATAAGATAAAAAAGTTAAGTAAAAGTCTTTTGTGCTGAATCCGAGTTCACAATAAAGTGTCGACTTTAGAGCTTCACTTTATAATAAGTGCTTAAAGACCTTTTATGTGGCAAACAGCCATTGTCATTTAATGCTTTATGAAATATCTTATTGTAGATAAATCAAAGTTGGTAGTATAGATTCTAAATCTTTTTGTACATAATTAAAAATTTATAAGAATAATGTGTGGTAAATTCTTAGTTGTTTACAAATAACATAAAAGTATGTTCCAAAATATGTCCCATTGAATTCTTAAGTTATTCAAGGATTTTAAATTTCTCTTGGAAGTCTTTGTTTAAGGGGGTTTTACATGGTGCGCTCGACAGGATTCGAACCTGTGACCGCCGGTACCGCAAACCGGTGCTCTATCCAGCTGAGCTACGAACGCACGTCTCTTTTAAGAGGTTGAAATTATATCATTTATAACTTAGGATATCATTAAGATGTAGTAAATAGATTTACTTTTGAGTAAAAAGAGAGCCTTATCCACAGATTAAATAGATTAAATTGATTTTATCTTTTCTAATCTGCTTAATCTGTGGACATTTAAAAAAAACTATTGCATTTTAGAGATTTTAAGAGCAAATTCTACTTCTGCTTTTGATAAGGCAAGTTCTTTTGCTATTGTCTCTTCGTCCATTCCCTGTTTATATAAAGAGATAATTTTTTGGTCATCCATACCGGTTAAACTCTTGGGCATAGCAACAGACTTCATCCCATTTTCAACATGTTCTAGTCTACTTTCCATCTGTACTTTAAAATGAGAAAAAGACGACTGTATATCATTAAGAGAGAAGGCAATAGGTTCTGCCATAGAAGCAAGTTCTTGCTCCATCTTATTTTCAATATCATCGGTATTAGAGGTTTTTTGGCGAGAGGCTAAGGCAATTTCTATCTTCTCTATTTTACGTTCAAGGGCAAACATCTGTTTATTAAAATTATCCATAGTATTCGCCAAAAAACGAATCTGACGTGAGTTCTCAGCATCTCGCATGTAAGAATAAAAGATTGCCGTAAAAAGAATAACACCAAAGGCGATTAAAATAAGTTCTGTACTCATATATTCCCCTTTAATTCACGAATCATTACTCTCTCTCTCGCAGTAATATAAGACGCCCACTCTTTTTCATCTCTATCATGAATCTTTACAATTTTTGCCAGACTACTGTCTTGTGCAATAAAAAAAACACCTATCTCACGTTCAGGATATGTTGGCATTGTAATTCGACCATAATACTTTATTCCTGCATCTAAATCATTATTCTCAAGCCTAAAAAAACCAAAACCTATACTCTCAATTTTTGCTGAATTACTTAATCCTATACGAATAGGTTTTTCATCTTTAATAAGACGTTCTAAGGCATCTACTTTTCTATGTAAATCAACAAGAAGTTTTAGTGCAATAGGATCACTTTCACTGGTGTCTCCCTTAGCCTTAGCCAGTTTTAACCACTGACCAATAGCATCATCATCGGCTTCAGAAAGGGTATGATATTCACGTCCATGAAGTTCCTCATCAGCAATAGAATATTCAATAGAGATAGGAGCTTTTACTAAACGTGGGATAGTAGACACTATAGAGCCTTTTCAAAAATTATTAAAATAATAAATATAATACCCAAATACCCATTAATTGTAAAAAAAGCTCTGTCTATTTTTGTAAAATCTTTATTCACAAGATAGTGTTCATAACTTAACATCAAAGCAGAAAATACAACTGCCGCATAAGCAAAAAGGTCTAAGCCTGCTTCTTGAACAAAAAGATACCAAAATATAATTGTTAATAGATGAAAAAACTGAGCAATTCTAAAGGTGTTTTTTGCCCCAAATTTTGAAGGAATGGAGTGAAGCCCTACTCCCTTATCAAAGTCTATGTCTTGTAAAGAGTAAAGAAGGTCAAACCCAGCTACCCAAAAAAGAACACCAAGGCTTAAAAATAGTGTCCATAAGGGGATACTTCCTTCAACAGCAACTGAACCTGCAATAGGAGCAAGACCAAGAGAAACACCTAAGATAATATGGGCGAATGAAGAGAAACGTTTAAAATAAGAGTAAGAGCCCAAAACGAATAAAATAGGAAGACAAAGGTAAAAAGCCAAATCATTAATAAAATAAGCAACCGCAATAAATCCCATAGCATTAACAAGGGTAAATGCCAAGATAGCATTGGCTGATATACGACCATCTACACTTGGTCGTGAAGCTGTTCTTGGATTTTTAGCATCAACATCTCTGTCTGCATAACGGTTTAAACCCATAGCAAAGTTCCGTGCGGTTACTGCAGCTAAGGCTCCCATAAAAAGAAGATACCAACCAAACCAACCATCAGCAGAGACAATCATAGCGATAAAAATAAAAGGGAGAGAAAAAACAGAGTGCTGGAACATCACCAGCTCGTTAAAGTTTTTTAAAGAAGTAATAAGTTTATTCAATCATCTATTCCTAAATTTTTTAGGAATTATAGCTAAATCTTAAATGGAGAGGCTTTACCTCGTAGGTAGATGGATCACGGTAGATCAAAATTCAAAACCTTTTAATTTAAGTAGATTGGTTTGGTTTCGCCTGATGTGTTCACACATTTACACTTTCACACATCCACTAATTATCGTTGCAGTCTAAACGAACGCATTTTATCTTTTGGTTTTTTTTCTTGAGTAACAGAGGCAATTTTTCGACCTTCTGCCTCTTCACACGATTTTACAAGATGAGCATAAGTCTCATCAATACTATACGGCATATTTTCAAAATCAAAAACAGTTAATGATTCAATAGAATCTTTAAAAAAATCCTCACAGTCTATTGTTTGCATTTTTGCCATTTGCAAAAGTGAAAATATACGTTTGGAAATACGTACATTGACCATTACTCTGTCTCCAAAAACAACCGAGTTAGAAGCTCCGTTATGATGTAGATAATAGAGATAAAAATAGTAACCTAAGGCTTTTGCAAAATTTTGAGAAAATCGGTCTTGTTCTGTCATGTAATACATTAATGAACAATACAGACGAAAACGCCCTGAGAGTAATGCCTTTGCCACATAACGTTTTACAAGTAAAAAGTGGGCATCATAAAGCGTATGGCGTGTCCCATGCTTTTGTTCTAATTTTTGCCTTGCTCTTTCTAAGTTCTCAAGATTCATACCTTCAATGAGTTCAGCTTTTTTTATATTTTCCCACTGAAGTTTCATTAATTCACGATCTTCTTCTTTAACAAGAACTTCTATGCCATCTTGAGGACGTTTTGTCTTATAAAAACCTTTACCACATCCTAAGCACTTCTTGATTTGAGCGGGTATACTCGTATATTCTCTTCTGCAATGAGGGCATTGTCTATTTACATTTCCTAATTTAGAAAAAGCCTTAGTAAACTTATCGGTAAAGGCAGGGAGTAAGGGTGAGTTCAACTCTTTAACTTTAATATCATTAAGATATATTTGTGCATGATTTCTTCTATCCTCATCCGCATCTTTTAGGGCTGCTAACTGGTCAACGGAGATAAATAGTTTAATTTGAGGAAGTTCAGGTTCAATATTAGGGCTAATTGTTTCTTGAACTTCTTCTATCGCATCTACAATCTCTTGAGAATGCTCAATTTTTTGGGACTTCTTTATTTTGAGTAGTTTTAGCATATATACATCCTATTATCAGATATTATACAAATTTAGTGTAAACAGTCTGTTACCTTAATCATATATCTTCATATTTGAATGATAGGGTGTGTAAAAAATTTTACCTTTATCTAAAAAGTCTAAAAAATCTTTTTGAATAACCTTATTATTAAAACTACTAATATGTTCTGCATCTTTAACTAACCAAAACTCTCTTGGTTTATCTGATAAATCATAAAGTTGCCATGAGGAATTTGGTGAGATTACCCTATCTTTTGAGCCGTGCAAAAACAGTACGGGAAGATTGATTTTGAGCTTATTTTTCGCATCATAATCACCTGTAATACTGAGATAAGGAATCCATTGAAAAGGCCAGGTTATCCAGACTTGTGCCATTTTATCACTTGCAATATCCGAAAAACCAACAAAGGTAGAATCAATAATAGCTGCTTTAATATGCGTATTATCTCTCTTGTTTAAGGCGTTTAATAACATCGTGCCACCTAAAGACTGCCCACATACAAAATATTGTCCCTTATACTGGGATTCAAGGTAGTCCAAGGCAGCCCTTGTATCTTCAACACTTCCTTTAATACTACTTTTTCCCTCTGACTTTCCATAGGCCCTATAATCAAAAATAAAAACCTCATAACCCGCATTAATTAACCATACCCATGAAACAAAATGTGCTGAGATATTTTGGGCATTTCCATGGGCTATAAACAATAAACCCTTAGAGGGTTTTTGAGGATAAATATGCCACGCATACAGTTCAGTACCATCACGTGAGTAAAAAACCACCTCATCATAATTTAAACCATAGGCTGTTGGTGTTGAATAAAGGGTGTCATCAGCTTTAAAAAAATGTGAGGCACATCCTTGAAGCATAAGCAGAATAAGAGAAAAAAGAAGGCTTTTAACATATCTCATTCAAAATACTGCTAACTTAGCCATTGTGGAGACCACTGCAACATAAATTAAAAATAGATAAGAAAAAAAGACCACAAAAGGAAGTAAAAAGAGGTCTGAAAAAAGAAATATAATAAAGCTAAATACAATTAAGGCAAAAACTTGTAATATAGAGGCAAGAACATAATATTTCTCTTTAAAAGAGGCTTTCCATACAGCAGGGTTAAACAAAACAAATGCTGCTAAAAAGGCTTCTACAAAACTTTCTGCCTCATAAGCATACGCCAACGTCATGGGTATAATATAAACCCATAACATTACAATCAAACAAGCAATAGAAAAAATAAAACCTATTTTCATATACACTGGAAAGATTTGAGCCTGAGTCAAACTTCCTGCTCGAAGGGCTTCATACACATCCATACCCACTAAGGCACTGAAGGCAAAAAAGAAAACTGCACCCAATAAAATCTCTATACTTAACTGTCCTAAAAAAGCACCAAAACCTAATTTAAAATAGCGCAGTAAAATATCACTAAATCCTGCCTCATCGTACTCTTGTTTAATGCTTTTTGATACATAAACCTGTAATGAAAAACTAAACACACTTAAGAGTAAAAAGCTAAACATACCTAGAATGGGCAAACTTGAAGCAATCACCAAAATCAATAACACAGTCATCGTCACTAAAGAAGCGTTCAGGTTCTTTTTTAAAAACTCTAAGCTAAGGGTGTAAGACTGTTTTACATAAGCGTGTTCAATAATCATTTTGTAGCAACAACTAAACCTATGAAAGCCAGAACAAAGCCCATTGTCGAAAAGATAATACCCCAAAAGAAGACAGATAGGATGACACCTACCCAAATAGCCCAGTCATTTGTTCCACCAACAAGTTGCATGGTTTCAAAGCGTTTGGACTCATCTTCTTTGTCAATAGCTCTTTCTACTTCAATTTTTTTCTGTTTATAGGTTTTATAAACAAAATAAGGAGAATAACCACCAGCTAAAATCCATAAAATAAGGCCGCCAAAGGGAATAAAACCAACTAACATATTCAGAGCAAATAAAATACCCGCAGGAAGATAAGCTTTACGGTATAAAAGATAAAAGACATTACCAAAAAAAGCCCACCATGACCAGTTCCACTTCATAACATCAACACCATTTATACTAAAACGTTTAAAGGCATTGACATACCAAGCGGTCACTTCAGGCTTATTTATATATGCCTCTATCATCTGCTGGTCATAATCATTTATCTGTTCATACTTGTTATTCATATCTAGTAACTACCACCTTGTGCCCCTGCTGCCATCAGACCAGCTACCATAGTAACTATTCCTACAAATATAATTATATTTAAAACAACAGCCACAATAATGACCCACTGATTGTATCCACCCAGCATCTGCATTGTATTAATACGTTGAGATTCACTCTGTTGTGCTGCTCCTATCTCAAGCTTTTTAGTCTTATAAACCTTATACACAAAATAAGGAGAATATCCCCCTGAAAGTATCCAAATTATAAGCCCTGCAAAAGGAATAAAAGAAGAAACAATAGAAAGTAGAAGTAATCCTCCTGCTGCTGCATATGCCTTACGATAAAGAAGAAACCATATACCTCCAAAAAATGCCCACCATGACCAGTTCCATGCTATTTTATCAACACCATTAACATTATACTTTGCAAAAGCATTTGCGTACCAAATACCTTTATCTGGAGCATCGGGTTTACCTACAAATGCCTCAATCATTTGTGCTTCATAATTATTATTTATGGCTCTTTCATTAGAACGATTTTTAAAAGCTTCAACCTCTTGACTATTTTCTTCCATCAGCTATCTCCAAATTTTTATTTTTATAGTATAGCTAAACTTTAAATAATTACATAGGGAAGCATATTGTGCAATTTTTATTGCATAATTTTGGTAAATTACTCTACAATGTCAAGATGAAAGAAATTGCCCTGATTGGACCTACTGCTTCAGGAAAAAGTAACTTAGCCCTTCAACTGGCACAAGAGAATAATGCCTATATTTTATCCCTTGACTCTTTATCAATTTATCAAGAAATAGACATTGCTTCGGCTAAACCATCTAAAAAAGAGCTCTCTTTAGTTAAACATTTTGGGGTGAACCTTATCGAGCCTAATGTTGAGTTTTCTGTGGGGCTTTTTATTAAAGAGTATCTTAAACTCAAAGAACTCTGTTTAAAAGAGAAAAAGAATCTTGTAATTGTAGGAGGAAGTAGTTTTTACCTTCGTACCTTAGTCCAAGGGCTCTCTCCTATTCCTGAGTTTTCTCAAGAGACTATTATTAAGGTTCAAAACTCCCTCTTAGATTTAAAGTCAGCCTATAAAATACTTTATGATGTTGATGCTGAGTATATGCAGGGCATTCAAGAAAGTGACACCTACCGTATACGAAAAATGCTTCTAATTTATATACAGACAGGGCTTTCACCTACAAATTACTTCAAAAAGAACCCCGCTATTGCTGTTATAAAAAATATCCCTATTTATGAGATTGATGTTAAACGAGATTATCTTCGAGAACGCATTGTTTTACGTACACAAAAGATGATTGAGATGGGGCTTATTGATGAAGTCTGTCATTTAGAGAAAAAATACACCCGTTCACCTAATGCACTCAAAGCCATAGGTATTATTGAAGTCTTTGCCTACCTTGATGGACACATTACTAAAAAGGAAATGAAAGAGCTAATCATCACGCACACCGCCCAACTCGCAAAACGCCAACAGACCTTTAACCGAAATCAGTTCCCCTCTAAAGAGTTACTCTGCACAGAAGAAATTTATAAACACGCTACACACTTTTTCACTAAAAACTAAAAATCATAACACATTAACCCACAAAACTTGAGCAATAATTACAATCAAAATCACACCCACAATATTAAAGATAATGCCATAAGTTGCCATTGTTTTTACATTCACTACACCTGAAGACATAGCAATTGCATTTGGAGGTGTGGCAATTGGCAACATAAAGGCATACGATGCACAAATAGTGGCTACCATTAAAAACAGACGTATATCCAGACCCGCTTTAACGGCAACCTCATATAATATAGGCAGCATAATTGAGATAAGTGCCGTATTACTGGTTACCTCCGTTGTAAAGGTTACCATAGTGGCAACAATTAACATAAATATTAGAGGAGGAAGTGAGGTTAAAGAGATTAAATGGGAGGCAATCTCTTTTGCTAGACCAGTATGTATAAATGCAGATGCAATAGCAAAACCTGCACCAAAAAGAAACATAATTCGATAAGGAATATTTTCCTTATCCTCCATCCAATCTAAGATAGACAGTGGCGGAGCAAAGAGTAAAAGACCCATACTTAGTAAAATACCTGCCTCACTCAGCCCAAGCCCATCATAATAAGGTTTAATAGGGGCATTTGCAAATAGTAAAAAGATTAAAGAAAAAAGTACAGCTAAAACCTTTTTTTGATCCCCATTAAGTGGTGGAGTTGAAAGATCAGGTTCTACCTTCATATTTTTTAGTCCAAAGCCTAAAATAAGACCCACAACAATAAACATTACAAAAACAAGGGGTGCCACCATTGCCATCCATTGAACAAAAGCAATGGGTTCAAGTTTTAACTCCTGCATTACCCCTAAGAGAATAAGATTAGGAGGTGTTCCAATCGGGGTTAAAATCCCACCAATACTTGCCCCATAGGCAATTCCTAAGGCAAATCGTAACTTAAGTTTTTTCTCTTGGGTTAAGAACAGAGCAATAGGAAGAAGTAAAAGGGCGGTGGTGGTATTGGAAAGGACTGAACTTAACAGCCCTGAGGTAATAATAAGTGCAAAAATAATTCCTCTTGCATTTTTTGGAAAAAGATTTAACATCTTATTTGCAATCCACTTATGCAAGCCCGTTTTTTCAACAGCAATAGCCAAAAGAAAGCCCCCTAAAAAAAGATAAATAATAGGATTTGCATAATTCAGTGTTGCTGTTTTAGTACTGATAATACCCGCTGCGGGAAAAAGAATAATGGGTAAAAGAGAGACAACCTCAAGGGGCAAACCTTCATTCGTCCAAAGCGTTACCATTAAAACAATAAATGAGACAAGAAAAGACTGCTCTTGAGTAAAAAAATCTATCATGGCTATAAAAGCAAAACCTGCTAAAACTAAGGCTAGTAGAATTTTTTTACTTTGTGCTGTCATTATTGTTTCCTTGTATGTAGTTTATTGTGCCTACATAAGCTTGAAAAATAGATAAAGCATGTTATTATAATTTATATTTATAACAGGAATTAACATCTTTTATCATGCAAAAAAACAATCACATAGCACTATTACAAAGTTCAGTACGCCACTTTTTTTATAAAGTTCTTCCGTCTATATTTAGAAGATAACTTTTAAAAAAGCTTTAGTTTCTTCGCTTTTTTATACGTCTATCTAGCTGTGCCTGACGTCTTTCTATAGGAACATGAACCCTAACAGTTCGACGATCTTTTAAACGTCTATCCTCATGTCTTTGATTGAGTCTAATACGAATAATAAGCACAGGAATAATATATACCACTAATAAAAATAGTAAAGAAAGATACCAAAAATTAATTTCCATTTATTCTCCTTTTCTACCCTTAAGCAATTCCCTTACCACTTTTCTCGTGCTTATTAAAACGAGTAATGGCACGACTAAGGCAAAGTTTCAGATAAGAGCACATTATCCTACTTTTTAGACAGTAGTTCATAATCTACTTTTCTGCTAATAACTCTCTTACAATTTCACGGTCATCAAAAGGAAATTTTTTATCATATACAATCTGATAGGTCTCATCACCCTTACCTAAAATAAGAATAACCTCATCCCCTTGTTGATCCTTAATCGCCTGAGCAATAGCTTCTTTACGATTAGGATTAACATACACCTTTTGCTGTTCTGTAATGCCATCAACTATATCTTTAATAATTGCATCAGGATCTTCTGAACGTGGGTTATCACTCGTCACATAAACCCGTGCTGCATAAGAAGAGGCAACTCTACCCATCACGGGGCGTTTGCTTTTATCTCTATCTCCACCTGCTCCAAAAACAACAAGAAGTTCGTTCTCTTTAAGTGAATTAAGAATCTGTTGCATTCCATCAGGTGTATGGGCGAAATCAACAATAATCAAGGGATTATCTGAGACCTTTTCCATACGTCCACTTACCCCTGCAAAATTATCTGTTACTTCTGCAATTTCAGGAATAGTATGTTCTGTTAAAAGATGAACAGCAGCAACAGCAGCTGTTATGTTATAAAGATTAAAAAAACCATACAATGAACTTGAAAATGTCTCTACAGCTTGAAAGTTTTGCATAACAGCAGAAATACCATCATTCATAGTGTAAGCAATTACTCTATACGTTGCTGGGTTCTCAATTCCATAAGAGTTTGCATTTTTATAATTAAACTTTGCACGTATTTCATCTTTATTAATAAGCTTTAAACTCTCATCATCAAAGAAACTATTTTTGACATCAATATATTCTTGAAGCCCATTATGATAATCTAAATGGTCTTGGGTAATGTTAGTAAGTATTTTTAGAGCAAAGGGAATACCTTCAATACGTTTTTGCACAATTGCATGAGAACTAACTTCCATAATAAAATACTCACATCCCAAAGAAGCTGCTTGGTAAATATGTCTATATGTATTAACGACAGAAGGGGTCGTTAGCGTTTTACCCTCTGCTACTTCATCATTAATGTAAAAACCACGTGTGCCTTGCATTGCGACCTTATAACCTAAATCAAGTAAAATAGAGTAAATTGCCGCAGCCGTAGTTGTTTTACCATTGGTTCCAGTAATACCAATAATCTTAATATGGTTCACACCAAAAAGTGGCGCGATATCTGCTGCTTTTACAATAGAGTGAGCTCCATTTTCTTTAGCATTATCTAAATACTTTGCATTCTGCGAAGTTAAGACAAAGGCTGTTTCATGGTCACACTCTTGTGAATCTTCACTTACATATTTGTAGGGGGTATCAGGAAGTTGTATTTTCAAGTAATCTCTTCTAATAGTTTTGAAAGCTTCTCTTCATTGGGATAAGTTTTAAGTGCCGACTCTAAATATGATAAACCCATCTCTTTAAATCCATTATGAAGAAGCTGGTCTAAAAAGTCTATAAAGTCATCCTTAGCTGTAATAATTACACGGGTTGAAAACATAATATTTTCAAAGGTCTCTTTAAAATTTCCACTATCATGTACTAAGAGTGTGAAATCTGTATATAAAATACCATTCTCTGCTTCTAATTTTTCTAAGATTGGTGCTTCAAAAAGCTCATTCAAAGTTTCTAATGTACCATCCATGCTTGAAATTATGCCATCCATAATCTCATCTGCATCTTCTTTATCTTCTTTACGAAGTACCGCATAATAGTCAAAAAGAGCTGATGCTGACTCTTCCCCACTCATTGCCATCTCGGCTAAAATTGCTCCATTATAAGCTTCTTTATTATCAGGATCAGCCTTAAGTACGAGAGCATACTCCATAAGAGCCTTCTCATACTCTTGTTTAGAAAAATTATCATTTGCATTTTGAAGGGTTTTGTTTTGATTAAAAGTATTCATATTTTCCCTTTCTGACGTTTTACAACTGTATCTTTTATCTTATCACAAAATAAAAGGTAAATACGATGCTGAGTTTCTAGTAAATTGAAACTCATAAAACGCCAACACCCCCCTTCTATCTGGGGGTACGACCTAATATTTTTAAAGTTGGTCGATTTTATCTTCCATACCAATAGGAACATTAACTACCGTTAATTCTTGGTGAATGTCCATTCTAAGTTGACGTTCAACACCATACTTTAATGTACTTCCACTACTTGCACATCCAACACAAGCACCTGAAAGTTGTACATATGCTGCACCATTTTTAATACTAATTAGTTTAATATCGCCGCCATCTAAGGCAATTGAAGGACGAACCTTATCAATAACTGCCGTAACGGGAGCAAGTAGTTCTTCATCTGTAAAAGGGATCATTGTTATCCTTGAATATGTTGAGATTCCTCTGTAGAAAGCTCAAAAATTTATTATAGTCGTAAAATATTCAAATTCCACTTAATATGTCATAAATTTAAAAATCCAGAAAAAACTATCCCTCTATTTTAAGGAGCGCGTTAACATATTTTGTTTTTCTCATGCCAACAAGTATATAATCAATATCGGCGTTTTCTATCAAATTATTAAGTGCCGTCTCTTCTAAAGTCTCTTTCACCTTAACACCACTATGTTCTAACATAGACTTTGTCTGCTTAGAACATTCATATTTAACCATAGTTTCATACGAGGCAAAAAAGTCCATAAGCATCTGAGAAATAACATTTCGTGTATTTTCATCATCTATATTCATAAGCTCTTGGCGAATATGAGGAATAATCTTTTGCATTAAAAAAGTCTGATACTCTCCCACCCAACCAAAACGATGTTTATAATTATCTAACTCACCAATTAGGTTAAAAATCGAGGTGTTATTAATCTCTTCTAAGGTTCCTAACAACTCATTTAAAACAGAAAAATAATCCGTAGGCTCTTTTTCAGAAGCAAGCCTAAACATCAAATTGTCTTTTGAAGCATTTAAAGGGCGATTAACTAATACTCTTAAACCATTAGCATGTGCCCATGCAGCACAGGTTAAACCCTCTTTTTCTAAAAGGTTAACAGGCATCTGAATAGTACTGAAGTTAGCATCTATATTCCCCACTTCAAAGGCTGCTTTTTTGGCTAAGACTATTAAATCTTCGTAGGGTAAGAAATACAAAGCATCTGTTTCTAAAGAGAAAGAATTTGATGAAATCCCATATGAACTAAGACGCCCCAGCTTTACTTCTGTTTCAAGTTGCATAAAAGCATCTAAGATTCTGTCCAGCATGATAATTTGTGCTTCGGTTTTATCTGCTTCAGTTTTAATCTCAGTCATAAGATAATATTCAGGATTATGCAGCAGATAACAGTCAAGTTTTTCAAGATTTAAACGCTCTAAAGACTTTGTTAGTTCAGCCTTAATAAAACCCGGATGAATAGAGTGATAACAATCTTCACTGTATTTTACAATATCAAGAGCTTCTATCATCTTTTCATCAGACTTTTTAATCTCTTCTAACAAAGAACCTTGAATATAACCACATTTAGAGACAATCTCTAAATCATCAGGTTTAAAGCCACCATATAACTCTTCTAAAACCTTAGCAATAAGACGCTCTGCATCACCATTCATATAGTTAGTTGAAGTATCAATAAGTCTAATGCCTTCTCTAAGCGCCAGAATTAATGCGGCTTCATGCTCAGGGTCATCTAAACCTGTTCTGTATGTTCCAAAGGCTAATTTAGTGTTCATAAGTATTTATCCAATGTGAAATTTAAAATTGATTAGTAAAAATTTGTGAGAGTTTGTAAAAGCATGGTTCATCTATGCGTGAGCTTTCTGCTGAAGAAAACCTAGTGTTAACGTAGTGAAATGGGCTTTTGCTCATTTTACGTTTTAGAGGCAAAGCCTCTAGTGGTTATAGAGAGGTTTAGTCTAAGACTAAACGAACTCGATAAATGCCATTGTAGTAGCATCACCACGACGAATACGTGTACGTGTAATACGTGTATATCCACCGTTACGCTCTTTATATTTAGGAGCGATTTCATTTACAAGAGTCTTAGTAGCCTCTTTACTTTGTAAAGCTGCAAATACTTGACGGTGAGCGTTAGCTTCACCTGTACGTGCTACAGTTACAAGTTTTTCTACATAAGAGCGAAGTTCTTTCGCCTTAGGAACTGTTGTTTCAATCTTACCATGTTCGATGATAGAGATTGCTAGATTTTTAAGAAGTGCCGCTCTATGTGAGCTAGTTCTACTTAATTTTCTATATCCATGACGGTGTCTCATATGATACCCTTTATTCTGCTTCTATTTTCTTTTTAACCGCGCTTACCACTTCATCAGAAAGGTCAGCACCTACAGCAAAGCCGTATTCAACAATTTTATCAACGATTTCTTCGTATGATTTCTTGCCAAGGTTTTTAACGTTTTTAAGATCAGCTTCACTCATCATAACGATCTCACCGATAAATTTAACGGCAGATCTGTCAAGACAGTTGAAACTACGTGCACTAAGACCTAAGTCTTCAATACGACCCATAAGTTTCTTGATCTCTGGAGTCTCGTCAACACGCTCAACAGTAGTTGGCGCAGCTACAGAGATTTCAGAGTTGAAAACAGCCATTTGAGCATACATAACTTCTAGAGCATTTTTAAATGCATCTACTGGTCCGATTTGACCGTCAGTTACGATGTTCATAATCACTTTTTCAAAGTTAGGATTGTCTTCTACAAGAACATTATCAATTTCATAAGTTGCCTTACGAACTGGCGTAAAATATGCATCAAGTGGAATATATCCATCTTCAAGTTCATCACGAATATCTTCACTAGGAACATATCCAATCCCTTGATAGATTTTAAGAGTAAATGTTAATGTCGCATCTTCATTAAGTGTTGCTAAAAAAGCGTCTGGAGTTACAACTTCTACTTGGTCATTAGAAAGATCAGCACCGCTAATCTCTTTAGGACCTGTAAATGTATAAGTTACTTCAGCATTTGTCTCATCATTTTTTAATTTAAAACGAATTGATTTTAAATTAATAATAAATTCAGAGATATCTTCTAGCATACCACGGATACTGTCAAATTCATGTTTTGCACCCTCTACTTTGATAGCTACTGGAGCATAACCCTGAGAGCTGCTTAGTATAAATCTACGTAGTGGATGAGCAAGAGAAACTGCATAACCTACCTCAAATGGGTAAGCTATGATGTTAGCTTCATTGTCGCTGATGTTTTCAACAACAAACTCTTGTGGCAATAACGGTGAAGTTTTGATCTTTTTCATTTACGCCCTTTTACTTATTTTGAGAATAGTTCTACGATTAAACGTTCTTCAACTGGAATAACTACTTCTTCACGTTCTGGAAGACGAGTAAAGATACCAAAAACTTTTTCAGCTTCAACATCTACCCATTCAGCCATACCAGTCTGATTAGTTAATTCTAACGCACGTACAACTTGTACATTTGTTTTGCTTGATTCACGTACTTCAATTTTCTGTCCCGGTTTAACACGGTAAGAAGGGATATCAACACGTTTACCATCTACAAGAACGTGACCATGATTTACAAATTGACGAGCAAAACGACGAGTCGAAGCAAATCCCATTCTGTAAACTACGTTATCTAAACGTTGCTCAAGTAACATAATAAGGTTTGTACCTGTATTACCCGCAGCACGTTTTCCTTCAGCAAATAATGAACGAAGTTGTTTCTCAGAAACACCGTACATGAATTTTGCTTTTTGCTTTTCATTAAGTTGAAGACCGTACTCAGAAACTTTCTTACGACGCTGGCCATGTTGACCAGGTGCAAATGGACGTTTCTCTAAAGCAGATTTTCCTGCTAAACGACGTTCACCTTTCATGTTAAGGCTTACACCGAATCTTCTTTCGATTTTTTCTACTGGACCTCTATATCTTGCCATCAGTAACTCCCTTAAACTCTACGACGTTTTGGCGCGCGACAACCATTGTGTGGAAGTGGTGTAACATCTTTCATAAAAGAAACACGAATACCTTCAATTGCGCCTACAGCTTTTACTGCTGTTTCACGACCTGAACCAGGTCCTTGTACTTTAATACCAACTTCTTTGATACCGTGTACCATTGCTTTTTCCATTGCGTCTTCAACCGCTGCTTGTGCTGCGAAAGGAGTTGACTTCTTAGAACCCTTGAAACCAAGAGAACCTGCAGAAGACCATGCAATCATATTACCCATATCATCAGTAATAGTTACTAATGTGTTGTTGAATGATGCAGCGATATGTACAATACCTCTAGCAATATTCTTTTTTACAACTTTTTTTCTAGATACTTTTCTTTTTGCCATAATCTATTCCTTACGCCGCGCCGACAGTTTTCTTACGACCCTTGCGAGTACGTGCGTTAGTTTTAGTTTTTTGACCACGACATGGAAGACCACGACGGTGACGTAAACCACGGTATGAACCAATGTCCATAAGAGCTTTAATATCCATAGCAACTTTTTTACGAAGATCACCTTCTACCATATGAGTAGCTTGGATTTCTTTTGCAATTGTTGCTGCTTCATCTTCGCTTAGTTCATGAACACGTTTGTTATAATCAACACCCGTTTTGTCAAGAATTTGACGAGATTTGTGTAAACCTATACCGAAGATATAAGTTAGTGCATATTCCATGCGTTTCTTTTTAGGTAAGTCAACACCAGCTATACGAGCCATGCTTATCCTTGTCTGTGTTTATGTTTTTTGGTCTTGCAGATTACTCTTACAATACCTTTACGTTTGATGATTTTACAGTCATCACACATCTTCTTTACTGAAGCACGTACTTTCATGTAGGCATCCTTCTTTTTAATACTTGAAAACTATCCCTAGGCATCTAGCCCATGGCTGACGCCAACCCTTGTATAAGCAGTTTTGTACTTATATAAACGCTCCATAATGAATCGAAATAGTCCAAGAGGACGCGAATTATACACAAGTAAAGGTTAAACTTTTATTAAGAAAGGTTGTGTTAGTCAAAAAAGGGTGTGAATTTTAAAATTCGTCCAAAATTGTATTGACAATTAAGAAAGCATTGTCTATAATTTCGCCCTCTTAACAGAAATGTTATTAGAACTCTTTTTACATTCCGGATTAGCTCAGCGGTAGAGTAGGTGACTGTTAATCACTTGGTCGCTGGTTCGAATCCAGCATCCGGAGCCACACAATATAGGGATATATAGCTCCTTTTAAGAAATCAAATCAAAATTCATTTCCAACCTATTTCCAACCAAACACTTTTTAAATCATTTTTTTAAATATCTATACAAATACTTTACTATCGCCCTATCGGTTGATGTTTAGTTATGTTCCTACGGACTTTCACAACTAAATTCTATCTAATTGACCTAATAAGTTAGCTAACGAAAAAGCTTGGTTTAACTTAAAGCTAATCATCTCACACATACCACTTTCATAAAACTTATCCTCAAGTGTTGTATCAGACTGCAATATATCTGTAGAAATACCATACTCGTTAAATACATTACTGATTATAGAGTGCTCAAACCTAAAAGACGCTTCCTTAATCCTTGAAACTGAGGATACTTTGGCAAAATGCTCTATGTTGTCAATAATTTCTTGTTTAACTTCATAGTCTTGATGTGTAGGTGCGTAAGCCTCATAAAACTCTTTTATTTTTTTTCTGTCAAATGCAAGGGAGGCTATGCTTTCCTTTACAAAGCTAAAAAGCCCTTGTAATTCAAACTGCTCTAAAACTTCATATATTGGAGTGTCTGAAAGTCTAATGTGTTCGAGTATGTCAGGATAGTTGGCAGTGAGATAACCATACATCCTATCTATTTTAGCTTGTGTCGTGTGGTAAAAGTTTGATGTCCTAAACAACTTTAGTTTTGAGAAGTAGCGTTTGAACTGCGTAAAGAATGAAGCACCATCGGTATCTGAGTTGTACTCCTTGATTAGGTATTTGGAAAGGTATGTAGAAGCATTGGCTCTTGTTGTGTCAATGAGCTTGTAGTCTTGAGCTTTTTTCTGCTTCACGCTCAGGTCTTTTAAGTAGTTATTCCAAGCCCTTT